>NZ_JBRRCG010000002.1:0-460900 GCF_056757995.1 Stenotrophomonas sp. STEN147 | reverse complement strand
CCTGGAGGGCGACATCGACCGCCCGGTGGTGGTCGGTGCGGTGTACAACGGCCGTGGCCAGCAGGACGCGCAGCACAACCAGATCAACGGTGGCGGTGCCAACGCCACCGGTAATGCGGCGGCGTGGTTCGAGGGCAACGATCACGCGGCGGTGTATACCGGCTTCAAGAGCCAGGCGCTGGCCGACAGCCAGGGCGGGCAGGGCGGCTACCAGCAGCTGCGCTTCGATGACACGCCGGGCCAGGGTCGCGCGCAGCTGTCCACCACCCAGCACGAAACCACCCTGACGCTGGGCCATCTCAAGGGCGGCCAGGACAACGTGCGCGAGGGCGAGCGGGGCTTTGGTGTGGAACTGTCCACGCAGGCCCAGGGTGCACTGCGCGCCGGCCGTGGCCTGCTGCTGACCACCGAGGCGGGCACGCCGCAGCTGGCGGCGCCGCAGGCACTGAGCCAGTTGCAGGAAAGCCAGCAGCTGCTGCAGCAGCTGGCCGAGTCGGCAGGCAAGCAGCAGGCGCAGCTGCCTGGCGAGGCGGCCGAACTGCCGGTGGACACGACGCTGACCGAACTGCAGGAGACCCTGCGCGCCACCCACAGCGGCAGCGCGGCGGGCAGCATCGCCGGTGGCGACGGTGAAGCGCCGGGCTGGAGTGCGCCGGTCCTGCTGGGCAGTGGCGTGGCCGGCGTGCTGAGCCTGACCCCGGCCGACCAGGTATGGGTCAGTGGCACGCACACCACGCTGGCCAGCGGCGTGGCGCTGAACTGGATGACCCAGGGCTCACTGACGATGGCCGTGGCCGGCGGCTTGGTGCTGTACACCGCCGGCATGGAACCCAGCGGCGGGAGCCCGAACCAGGAACGCGGCATCGCGCTGCATGCGGCACAGGGCAAGGTGAGTGCGCGTGCGCACAAGAACCAGGCGATCGTGGCGGCCAAGACGCAGGTGCGCATCGCCAGTACCGAAGCGGACGTGCAGCTGTCGGCGCCGAGCAAGCATCTGCTGGCGACGGCGGCCGGGGCCTACATCCGGATCGAGGGCGACAACATCGAACTGGGCGCGCCGGGCAAGGTGGAATTCAAGGCGAGCCAGAGGGAATGGCTGGGGCCGGCGAGTGTGCCCGGTGAGGCGTCGAAGAACGAAGGGAAGCTCGCCCTGTGCCCGACCAAGGCGGCAAATGCCGAGCGCACGGGTGCGGCTGTCGTGGGAGTGGGCTGATGCCATGAGTTTTTCGCATAGGCACTTTCTCGAACACCCCATTGCGATCATCAGTGAATCCACACTTGGCCTGATCCCACTCCTGGCCCGGTTCCAGTGCCACAGCCTGGAACCGTCGGGACTTGCTTTGCCTGCCGGTGTCTGCCCGCATCTGGTCGTGCTCGATGGCGTGGATGCAGCACTGCGCCTTGCTCTGCTGGACGAGCTGGAACATCTTCATGTGGAGGGAGAACTGCGTGGGTTGCTGGCATTGCTTGGGAGCAGTGAGTCAGGAGAACGGGTAGCCGCGCACCTGCGCTCTGTAATGCTGAGACGCAAGCCCGGTAGTACGCGCTATTGGCTCCGGCTCCACGATCCGCGTGTATTCATGCATTTTCCCCGCATCCTTGACTCCCTCCAGCTGCGTGATCTGATGGGACCCATCAGCGTATGGTGGTGGCGCGATCCCGACCTCAATCGTTGGGGAAGCATCGACCGCCCAGCGGAAGCAGGACAGCCTGGCCAGGGCTGGACAGAGCGTCAGTGGGATGCAGTCTTCAGGATAGAACTGGTGAACCGTGTTGCGCTTGATGTAGTGCGCGCCGCCCCGCAGATGGCGGCCCATCCAGATCTTCATGAGCGCGCCGACGTGGCCTTGCGAAGAGCGATCGAACTGGAAGCGCTTGTAGTGCCGGAGGACCAGCAGGCATTCGCCGTGGACCATGTGATCCATGGAGAGGCGCTGTTCGCACACCCGGAAATGCAACGCTGCCTGCGCGACGTTCGCGAGAATGGCGCGACCTACGTCGGCGGTACCGTCGATCTGGACCTGTTCGCGCTCGCACGCGCCACGAATCCAGCAGCCCAGGCCGAACGCCCTTCCGGGCGGCACTGGCCGGAAAATGAAATCAAAGGAGTGAGAGATGTCTGACTTCAAGCCAGGTTGGTATATCGTCTCCGAACCGGATGCCGAGGGACGGACCACGCTCAAGTACTTCGCCGAGCGAGGTCTGGTCACCTGTGAGTGTTACAGCACGAGCGATGGCCGACAGATCTACCTCTGGGGTAACCGTGAGCGCCCGGCGGGACGAAAGGAGTCCTGGAAATCCACCTACAGGTTCGTCGCGACAGACCCCAATGGGCATTGGGACAACGAGAAGGTTGCTGCCAAAACCAACAAGGGTGCAGGCCAAGGGAAGGCGAAGGCGCTTTCCCCCTGTGAAGACCTGACCAAGCACTGCCCCGCCTGTGACCGGAAAGGCCTGCTGCTCATGCCATTGCGTTATGCGGTCGCGAGGGCGGACGTCAATGGCTGGGCGCAGGCCCCGAAGCTCGCTGGAAGTTTCGCCAGTGGTGGAAGCGCGGTGCCGCTGCCGGGAGCGCTTGCGCAATACACCCTGAGAACAATGCGCGAGGGTTACCTGTATGTGTTCAACGAGCGACTGGGTGCCAAGGGGTGGAAGGGTTACCTGGTAGATGCCAAGGGCTATCTTTCCGAGTTCGACGTGCACGCGTCGCAGCCTCCGAGCCTGGAAGCACTGGATAATGCGCCATGCGGTCGTCGAGCGACATCCGAGATGGCGCGCTGCATTCCCATTCCTGATGCGCACCTGCCTGGCAAGGTCGGCAACATCTGGATGGCGTTCTGCGATACGCCCTGGACCCCTGCCGTGCTGAAGGAGCACATGGACAAGCCTGCAGTGAGACAGGCGAACATGCGCGTGTTCGATGGTGCCGCGTGGTGCGAGTCCAAAGGCGCAGCAACGCAGTCGCATGCCGCGACCCTTGCCGCGAATCACGCCAGTGTTGCGGAGTTCAAGGTGGGAGGGGATCTGTTCGAGCGGATGATGCAGCCGATCAGCTTTGCCTGGCCGCTCGGGCTCAACGCCGTGCAACAGAACACGTCACCAGCGTTTGCCGACTCATTGAGTCCCTTCATCAGTGCGGTGGGGAAAGTTCCCCAGCTGCTTGAGGCCGCCAGGCAGGCCGGAAAGGATATTCCGGTCGCAATGGTTGCGCTTGAGGATCCAATAGGCATTGCGATGGATCTGAATGCCCAGATCATCCGACGGACCCATGCATGGACCAACGAACCGCTGCGCCGCTGGAAGAGGGAAAGCGCGCAGGCGATTGATGCGCTCGCCATGGCGGTGCGGCACAACGTTGTCCAGCGCACGAGCGAGACACGCTCGACTGTGGCGGGAATTTTCGGAACGTGGTTTCCCGCGCACTCAAGCGCGGTCTACCGCGGACGGAACCCTGGCGAGAAAATGGAGTACGCGGGCTACATTACCGAGGAGGAAGCTGATCGTCTCGGTACGGAAGCCTGGAATAGCGACCATATCGAGCTGTTCGACAATGCCAAGAAGAAGAACTACATCGAGGTCGAGTACCCCGCAGAGCTCTCCGCATTCGAGAAGGCAACCATCGAGCCGCTCGATGCGGCCTACCTCTCGTGGATGAAGTCGGATCTTTACAGAAATCACTTCATCTATAATTTCGACAGGCGGAACATCGACAGCGGCGTGGCCTATGTCCACAAGGTGATGCTGGTCATCACCGATGCCACAGCACGCGCCAGCGTTACCCGGTTCCTGATGGATCGCCTTGGTGATGACCCTGAGAAGCCAGGCTCCGTCGAGGTGCGTGCCCTGGCAGCCAATCAGGAGGAGATCATCAAGGGATGGGCAGCGGCCACCAAGGAGGGGGCCATGAAGAAGGATGGCGTCAGCTGGGCGGACGCGTCCGAGAAGATCTGGGGCGTGTTCAATTCCGTGCTGACCAGTGATGGCTACAAGGCGGCGATGGCCGGTGGCCCTGCGCCGGTTGGCGGAAAGTGGATGGAGGTGGCGATGAATGCCATCGCCAAGTACGCGTTCCAGATCAGCGGCCCGGTGGTCTCGAGGCTGAATGGATTCGGCAACGGTGCAGTGGGCTGGGTGGCGGCAAAACTGCCCGAGCGACGCATCATCTCTCTGCTGGGGGCGCTCGCCAAGACGGAGGATCCGAACCGGCGATTGAGGTTGATCGACCTGCGCACGGAGGCGACCCGCAAGCAGGCGACCCGAATGGTGGCCTCCGCGCTGGCAAGCATTTCCGGCGGAAACGAACAGCAGTACCGCAGCGCCGTGCGCGCATCGTTGGATGGAATCCAGGATGCGCAGGGGCGGCGCTACCCGTATCAGGCCCTCATGTTCGTTGACGAGGGCGAAGCACAGCGCCTGACCCAGTTGCGGGGTGCACAGCTCGATGCGCACATTTCCCAGTCGGTGATCGTACGGCACGAGGAATTCGATGCGCTGCTGCAACGGAATGTCAGGCGGGTTTTCGATCTTGATTTCAAGGCCGGCGTCGTCTCGAACATCTTTACCGCCTTCAGCCTCGGACGGGCGTGGGATGAGATGAAGAAGGCGAAGCAGGAAGAGAAGGACGTCAAGATCGTCAACTTCGCAGGTGGCGTCGCGGGATTGACTGGCGGCCTGATGGAGCTGAGCGCAGGCGTGGCGAAGAAGCACCCCTGGTGGGTTGGCACCCACGGCATCAGGTTGCGGGCACTTTCCGGGCAGCTGAGCACAAGGGCGGGACTGCTGGGAGGGCTTGGAAAGTTCCTTGGCGCCGCGGCAGGATTCATTGGCGGCACGCTGAACATCATCGACGGCTATCAGGACATCGGTCTTTCGCGAGGTTACGGCATCTGCATGATTGGCCTTGGTCTGGCCAGCATCATCGCCGCCATCCTGCTGTTCACCACCTTCGCCTTTGTCGGCTTGATCATCGGCCTGGTGGTCGCGATCATCACGTTGATTGTCGGCTACTTCAAGCCGACGAAGATACAGAAGTGGCTTGATGCCTGCTATTTCGGAAAGCACAAGAGCAAGAAATTCGAGGGTCTCCAGCAGGAGACAGAAGGCTTGAAGGCACTGAGTGAGGCGGATTGATGTACAGCGGCTGGATGCGCAGTTTCCCGACGGATCGCTTTCTCTCGGCACAGGAGAGCGCCTCGCGTTTCGATCCTCGGATCGCCGAGGATGTCGCACCTGACGAACGTGCGTCGTTGGTTCATTTCAACTCGACCTACATCGATCTGATCGACCGAAGGTTCCGCCTGCGCGGAATGGTCTCGACCACCATGGTCCTGCTGGGGACGCTGGCCCTGTTCCTGTTCGGTTTCTTTCTGCTTTTCACGCTGGTGATCCCGAACCTGGAAGGCGACTTCTGGGACTGGGTGATGTACGCCATGGTCGGCGTGTGCGTGGTCGGTGCCCCGGTGCTGTTCTGGCACACGACGCTGCGCTATGAGTTCTTCACCTATGTCTGGTATCCGACACGGTTCAACCGGCGCAACCGGACGGTCTATTTCTTCACGGGCGGGGAAGAGGGCGCTGTATCCGTCCCATGGGATGAGGCCGTGTTCTACATCGGGCAGGGAACCAGCCAGGTGTTCCTGCGCGACCTGCGCTGCAGCATCCTCGAAGATCGGGTGATCAAGCGCACCTTCGCGGTGGGCCATTACTTCGACGACGAACAGAAGATCCGCGGCATCTGGGAGTTCATTCGCCGCTACATGGAGCAGGGGCCGGCAGAGGTGGTCGATACCATCGAGGGTCGCCAGATGAACCTGTCCGTGACGCCGTCATGGCGCAACTGCTACCTGTTCGTGGTGGCCAGTCTCGGTCCCAGCCTGCTGGGCGCACGCTTCATCCTGATGCCCTTGCTGCTGCCCTTGGTGCTGTGCCGATGGCTGGTCCTTCGATCCTGCCGCGCGCCCGTGTGGCCACAGTGGGTGGAAGACGAGTGCGCAATCGATGCCAACGATCCTCTTCGGCTCGTGGAACCCGAGGTGATGGCGCAGTTCGAGCCTGATCGGCGTCCGCTCTGAGCGGGCCTCTGCGGCAGCTCCCTGCCTGCGTCAGCAGGCAGGGCTGAGGATCACATCGCCGGGCAGGCCGGATCCTTGCCGCTCACCGCCGCACAGATCCTGCGCCGGCAGTCCACGCCTTTCAGTGAGGTGGGGCTGGGACAGCTGCGCAGCTGCGCCTGGATGTTGGATTCGGTCGAGGCGGACTTCTTGCTGGCCACGCGCTCGAACGCGGCGCGCTCGTCTTCGGCGCGTTTGCGCTGGTCTGCTTCGATCTGGGCGATCAGATCATCCATGCTCTGAGGCTGGGCCTTGGCTTTCGCCTTGGCCTTGTCCTCTTCCTTGATGATGCCGAGCAGGGTGCCGAGCAGATTTTCATCGCCCTTGCCTGCGGTACCGGCGGCGCGACTGCTGCGTTCACCCGGCTGGGCGCCCCGTGCCCGTGTCGTTGCAGCGGTGCCGGTGGCTGCGGCAGCGCCTGCAGCAGCGGTTGCCGCGTCAGCGGCAGGCGCGGGCGGGCTCCCGGTGGTGGCCGGCAGCGCCGGCTCAGTCGGAGAAGCGGGTGCATCGACGATCATCGCGGCACCTTCACCCGGTGCCACCGACGGGGCGTCCGGGTGCCCGGTCACATGGCCGGTGTCGGGTGTCAGTGAATACTCGGACGGGTCGCTGTAGTCATTACTACCTGACAGACCCCAGGCGGTCAGCCCGGCGATGACGACCACGGCACTGGCCAATGCCAGCCACAGGACCGTACGGCGTTTGCCGCTGGACGGCGCGCGTGCGGCACGTGGCGACGCGGTTGCCTGCCGGCCCTCCATGTCTGCCAGAATACGGCCCGAATTCGGGGCCTGGCCCTTTGCCTGCGCTCCCCCTGAGAGCAGACTTGGCCGATTGATTCCGCCATTATTCAAGTGCATCCAGCCCTTGGTTTGAGTCGGCAACTGCCGAAGCGAATTTGCGCATTCTTAGTGAAAGCGGTTGGGGCGTCAACCAGATCGCGTGTCAGGGAGGACCGGTGTTGCCAATCGTGGTTGCTGCCATTGCCGTCGTACTGTTGGTGGCCGGCGTGTGCTGGGTGCTGTTGTTCCCCGAGACGGTCGAATCGCTGCGTCAGGCGATCGCGAAGCGTCTGGGCGGATTCCGCCGTCGGGCGGGGCAGGTGGGTGACCGGGTCGGCCACGGCGCCACCCGCGTGCGCAGTGGGGTTCGTGAAGAGGTCGGAGCCGTGCACGGCGCGCTGCGGCGTCACTGGCTCATTCTGGTTGTCGCCGCAGCGTTGCTGCTGATTCCTCCAATTGTGATATTCGTCACGCGGCAGACCGTGGTGCTGGAGGATTTCAGGGGCGATGATCTGGCGGAATCGAGTTCGATGGTCGCCCAGCTGCTACGCGGGGAGCGGCTGACGCCGCCGCCGCCGCCGCCGCCGGAGGTGTTCACCACTGCCGAAGTGCGTCGTCTGCGGCCCGAAATCGTCACGGCTGATCGCAAATGGGATCAGATCGATCCCGATCTGCAGCAGCGCGTGCTGGCCATCTATGAGGTCATGCGACGCCAGTACGGTTACGAAATGGTGCTGATCGAAGGCTATCGCAGTCCGCAGCGGCAGGCCGAACTGATGGCCGGTGGCAAGGCGACCCGGGCCGGTGCGTGGCAGAGCTGCCACCAGTATGGGCTGGGCGTGGACAGCGCACCGATCCGCGATGGCAAGCTGCAATGGGACATGGAAGATCCGTGGACCCGGCGTGGGTACTTCCTCTACGGCGAGCTGGCTGAACAGGCGGGCCTGGACTGGGGCGGAAACTGGCGGAGCATCAAGGACTATGTTCACGTGGAAATGACGGACCGCTGCCGCGCCGCCCGGGTGGCAAAGCGCGAGGAACTGTCCCGTCAAGGGTGATAACCGCACGGCGGTACTGGTATGGTTACGCCGATGGCCTGCGTCGTCGGGGGAACCGGGGGGCGATGGAACGCCGGGTCACACATGGATCAAGGAGCATGATGGATGGCACGACCGTTTATCGTCGTCGGTGACCCGCTCAGCCACGGAGGGACCGTGGTGGCCGGCACCGGACAGACCGACATCAATGGCAGGCCGGTGGCGCGCGTCGGCGATCGTGCGTTGTGCGCCGTGCACGGCGCCACCACGATTGTCAGTGGCGACGCGACAGTGCTCATCGACGGTCAGCCGGTGGCGCGCGACGGCGACCGCACCGCGTGTGGAGCGACGCTGGTCGCTTCGCAGGCCATGACCGGTCTGCGTTGACCTGCACGGTCGACAGGAGCAGCGCATGGAGCAGGGCAACTGATGACAGGATGGCTGGGCAAAGCAGCTTCGGTGGTGATGATCTTCGTCGCCACCTGGGGCGCGACGATTCTCTACTGGCGCAACAGCGGCACGGTACCGACCGGCATGCAGATGCTGGCCTACCTGGGCCTGCTGCCCGTCGGCCTGAGCGGTGCCGGCTTCATGCTGCGTGGCGCCGCGCGCCGTGGCGTCGATGCGGCGCTGGACAAGGCTGCGGCCAACGATGGGGAGCCGGTCAAGGGCAAAGGCGAAGCCGTCGCGACGAAGGTGATGGTGCCGCCATCGGTGGCGTTGATTGCCGGTGGCCTCAGGCTGGGTGTGGATCTGGATGCCCAATCATGGCTGGCTGCTGCCGCTGCGCCGCCGCGTCCGACGCTCGATGGCCGCTTCCGCGACAACTACAACCTGCCGGTGCGCATGAGCGCGGCGCAGGACCTCGATGAGTTCCTGGTGCTGCAGGCCCGTCAGGACGGCATCGACACCGCAGCCCACGAACGGCGTGCGCTTGCCCTGCTGCAGCCGGTGCTGGAGGAACTGCTGGAGGCAGCATCCGCGGTGCTGCCGGAAATCATGGCTTCCGAGGAAGTGGTGGTGGCCGGTCTGCGGCGTCGCGACGAACAGCGCGTGGAGAACGTACTGAGCGTCGAGCTGCTGGTGCCGGGCAGCTGGTCCGATGCGCTGCGGCCCTGGGTGCAGACATGGCTGCTGGAGCAGGCGCGGATGGCAGGCATCGATGCGCGCCGCTTCGATGTCCGGGTCACCTCGCTGGACGGCGCACGCGAGGTGTGGCCGCACCTGCAACGGGTGATCGACGCACTGGATCAGGGGGAGCCACGCTGGCACCTGCTGGTGTCCGCGTCTTCTTCGATCGATCCCGGCATCGTTTCCTCATGGCAGTCCTCCGGTGTGCTGGCAACCGCACAGAATCCGGATGGCCGCATACCAGGCGAAGGTGCCGCCGGCGTCCTGCTGGCGAGTCGGGGCGTTGCCCATGAAGGCGACGCGCGGCTGTGGCGCCCGCAACTGGTACGCGCCGAGCAGATCGAGGCAACCCGGCCGGCCGAACAGCGCCGTCAGCTGGCGACGCTCGCTGCGCAGTGGCAGCAGACGCTGGGCCTGGAGGGCGCACAGGCCCAGTTCGTGCTGCATGATGCCGATCACCGGGGCGATCTGATGGTCGATGCCGCCGCCATCACGGCGTCGCTGGCTCCCGACCTGGACTTCAGTCCGCAGAGCCTAGCGCTGGCGATCAGCGCAGGCGAACTGGGCCCGGTGCTGCCGTTGGCGCAGCTGGCACTGGCCCGCGCACAGCTTGACCGCCAGGCCGAGCCGGTGCTGTTGCTCGGCGTGGCCGACAACCAGCAGCGACTGTTCGGCCTCGTCGACCCTCTTCCTTCCCCGACGCAGGCGGCCGATGCGCCGTCGGCCCCCTGACTTCCTGGATCCCTGCATGAGTTTGAGCAATTTCAGCTACTACCTGCGCGACTACCGTCTCTGGATGGTGCTCGGCCTGGTCGGTGCCGCTGCGCTGGCCCACTACGGTGAGGCCGAAGCACGGCAGATCGGCATCTGGGTGGCCATCGTGCTGGCCGGCCTGCTGGTGCTGGCGCTGCTGGTCTGGATCGTGAAGCGGATCCTGGCCCGTCGCGCGGCCAAGCGCGTGGAGGCGATGGTCAAGGATGAGGCGGACAAGGCGGTAGCCACCGCTCAACCCGCCCAGCGTGCCGATACCGAGGCGCTGCGCACGCGCATGATGGACGCGGTCAAGCAGATCAAGTCCTCGCGGATGGGCGTGCTGAAGGGCAACGCCGCGCTGTACGAGCTGCCGTGGTACGTGATCATCGGCAATCCGGCTGCGGGCAAGAGTACGGCCATCCTCAATTCCGGCCTGCAGTTCCCGTTCGAGGACAACCGCGGCAACGTGGTGCAGGGCATCGGTGGTACCCGCAACTGCGACTGGTACTTCACCACCAACGGTATCGTGCTCGACACCGCTGGCCGCTACTCGGTCAGCGTCGAGGACCGCATGGAGTGGCTGACCTTCCTCGGCCTGCTGAAGAAGAACCGCCCGCGCGCACCGATCAACGGCGTGATCATCGCCGCCAGCCTGGCCGAGCTGTCCGGCAGCAAGCCGGAGTTCGCGATCGAGCTGGCCAAGAACCTGCGCCAGCGCGTGCAGGAAATCACCGAGCGGCTGGAAGTGTTCGCGCCGGTGTACGTGCTGTTCACCAAGGCCGACCTCATCGCCGGTTTCAGCGAGTTCTTCCGCAACCTCGATCCCGGCGAGCGCGAGCATGTGTGGGGTGCGACGCTGCCGTTCGACGTGCATCAGCAGGGCGACGCGCTGGCGGCATTCGACAGCCATTTCGACGAGCTGGCCGAAGGCATCAAGGAAATGAGCCTGACCCACATGGCGATGCAGCGTGGCCGTGAAGTCTCGCCTGGGTTGCTGTCGTTGCCGCTGGAGTTCGTCGGCATCAAGCCGGCGCTGCGCACCTTCATCGCTACGCTGTTCGAGGACAACCCCTACCAGTTCAAGCCGGTGTTCCGTGGCTTCTACTTCTCCAGCGCACTGCAGGAAGGCCGTTCGGTGCATCACGCGTCTGAGCGCGTCGGCCGCCAGTTCAACCTGGAGCGCGGGTCCAATGTCGACGAGGCGCCGACCGGCCATACCGCGTTCTTCCTCAAGGACCTGTTCCGCAAGGTGATCTTCGCCGACAAGGAACTGGTCCGGCAGTATTCCAGCCCGCACCAGAACCGGCTGCGCTATGGCGTGTTCCTGGGCGCAGTGGGTGTGCTGGCACTGGCGCTGGGCCTGTGGACCTGGTCGTACACCACCAATGCCCAGCTGGTGGCCAATGCCACCAAGGACCTGGATCAGGCCGTGCGCGTGCAGAAGGACCGCATGGACCTGAAGTCGCGCATCGACGCCTTGCTTCTGCTGCAGGATCGCATGGAGCAGCTGGACCGTTATGGCAAGGAGGGCGGCATCACCACCCACCTGGGCCTGTACCAGGGCACCGCGATCCGCGAGAAGCTGCTGCGTGAGTACAACCACGGTATGCAGCAGGTGATGCTGGCGCCGACCGTCTCCAATCTGGAGAACTATCTCGGCCAGGTGGTCGCCGAGCGCGACAAGCTCGGCCAGGGCGGCAGCGCTGCTGCCGAGAGCGAGGTGCTGTATCAGAACGCATCGCCGACCAGTACCAACGATGCGTACAACGCACTGAAGACCTACCTGATGCTGGGTAACCCGAAGTACGTCGAAGGTGCTCACCTGTCGCAGCAGCTGACCCTGTTCTGGCGCACCTGGCTGGAGGCCAACCGCGGCCAGATGAGCCGTGAGGAGATGGTGCGCGCGGCCGAGAAGCTGATGACCTTCTACGTGGCGCAGGCGGGCCAGCCCAGCTGGCCGCAGATACAGAACAAGGTCACGCTGGTGTCCGACACGCGCCAGGCGCTGGGGCAGGTGATGAAGGGGCAGCCGGCGATGGAGCGCGTGTACGCGCAGATCAAGGCACGTGCCGGCGCCCGCTTCGGAACCACCACCGTCGACAGCCTGGTGGGTGTGGAGCGCAACGGGCGCCTGATCAACGGCAGCTATGCGATTTCCGGTGCGTTCTCGCGCAAGGCGTGGGAAGAGTACGTAAAGGATGCGATCAAGGAAGCGGCCAATACCCAGCTGAGCACCACCGACTGGGTGCTGGGTACCACCGAGCAGAGCGATCTGTCGCTGGCCGGCAGCCCCGAGCATGTCTCGCGCGAGCTGGTGACCCTGTACAAGAACGACTACGCGCGCGAGTGGAGCAAGTTCGTGCAGGGCCTGAGCGTGGCCGAGTTCAGTACGTTCGACGAGGCGGTGGCCCGCATCAACAAGCTGGGTGATCCCGGCAACTCGCCGCTCCGTGTTCTGCTGGAGCGCATCAACGAGGAGACGGTATGGGACAACCCGCCGGCGCAGGCGCGTTCGAGCAAGGCGCGCAAGGGCTTCGTCGCCTGGTTCCAGCGCACCATCCTGCGCAAGGACCCGGCAGCGACGGCCGCCGCACAGCCGGTGGGTCCGATCGGCAAGGCGTTCGAAGGCATCGCGCGGCTCACCAGTGAGCGCGGCGATCAGCCGGCGGTGATCACGGCCTACTTCGAGACACTGGGCAAACTGCGTGCGCGCCTGAATGCGATCAAGAGCCAGGGCGAAATCGGCGTGGGCACCCGCAAGCTGATGCAGGACACCTTCAGCAATGAAGGCTCCGAACTGAGCGCGGGCCTGGCGCTGGTCGACGAGCAGGTGCTGACCGGGCTGGACGAGAAGCAGCGTGAAGCCCTGCGCCCGCTGCTGCTGCGCCCGTTGACCCAGACCTTCAGCGCCCTGATCCCGCCGACCGAAGATGAGGTCAACAAGACCTGGAAGGCGCAGGTCTACGACCCGTTCAAGGCGCGCATCGGACAGCAGTACCCATTCAACCTCAACTCGGATGTGGATGCCGCACCGAGCGACATCGCGGGCATCTTCGGTGCCAGTGGCAGTATTGCCGCCTTCAACAAGGACGCGCTCGGCACGCTGGTGATCCAGCGCGGTCCGCTGCTGGAGACCCGCCGCTGGGCAGGGCAGGGTGTGAACCTGTCGGCTGAGCTGGTTGCCAACTATGGCAACTGGGTGAGCGGCTCTGCCGCCGGCGCGGCGCAGGACACCACGATCTTCGAGATCCTGCCGTCGCCGGCTGCTGGCGCGCTGGAGTACAGCATCGAGATCGATGGCCAGGTGCTTCGTTATCGCAATACCCCGCCGCAGTGGACCACCATGCAGTACCCGAACGCGGGTCAGGTGCCGGGCGTGAAGATCACGGCGGTGACCGGCGATGGACGTACCGTGGAGGTATTCAGTGCACCGGGCGCGAACGGCTTCAACCGCCTGATGGCCGAAGGCGAATACGAGCGCCTGGATGATTCCAGCCGTATCACCTGGAACGGCAATGGTGTGGCCGTGACGGTGGAAATGCGCATCGTCCGCCGGGCCGGCAGCGGCAGCGAGGGCGGCGGTGACTGGCAGCGCGGCCTGCAGCTTCCCGAGCGGGTGGCCGGTGGTACCCCTGCCGCGCCCGCGCCGGCGGCCACCGCGCCTGCTGCGGCACAGACCACGGGAGGTGCGCAATGAGCCGTGTCGTCAGTGCCGGAGTTTCGTACTTCGGCAAGGTGCCCTCGCGCGGTGATTTCGTCCGTGCGGCCGACAATCACCAACTGCTGGGCTGGCTGGACCGGTGGGCAGGCGAGAGCCTGGAACTGTTGAGCCAGAGCCCGGACTGGAAGCAGCGCTACGACGAGGCACCGGAGATCCACTACGCGTTCCTGGGTTCTCGCAGCAAGATGGTGCTGTGCGGGCACTTCCTGGCCAGCCGCGATTCCTCCGAACGCCGCTTCCCGCTGCTGTCCGCGCTGCGCCTGGATGCGCCGGAACCGTTGCCGTTCATCGGCCGCAGCCCGCTGGCGATGTCCAACGCCTGGTCCGGACTGGCCCGCCTGGCACGCCAGGCCTACCAGGAAAGCGACGCGGCGCAGGCGCTGGCGCAGCTGGCGGACGCACGTTTCAGCATCAGCACCGATCCCGGTGACTACAACGGTAGCTTCCAGGACTTCCTGGAGAGCACCTCCGTGGCAGACCTCGAGTCGCGCCTGCGCGATTCCGGTCACGGCGAGGTGGCGCTGCGACAGGTGCTGCCGGCACTGGGCCTGCTGCTGCAGCCGGTGCTCAGCGGGGGCGATGTCAACATCGACAAGGCGCTGGTGTTCCCGCTGGTCCGTGACCCGGCCTATCGCCCACTGGTGGCGGCTTTCTGGCTGGATCTGCTGTCCAGCTTCGTCTCCCGCGGCGATTTCGAACTGGCGGTGCTGATCCGCAACGACGCTGCGCCGAGCATGATCGTCGGTTTCAACGGCGCCGACCGCCAGGTGCTGCGTGCGGTGCTGGACCCGGCGGAAGCCGGCGACTTCCTGATCCGGATTCAGCATTCGGAGTGGGTGGACGACTATCTGCGCGGCGATTACAACCTCAACCGCTTCGGCAGCTTCCTCGACCGTGACGATCTGGCCCTGGCCACCGCACGCAAGCTGTTCGGCGAGACTTTCCTGGGAACCTGATGATGCGTCTGTGCAACCCTCTCTCCCTTGCGTTGCCGCTGCTGCTCGCAGCCGCGCCGCTGGCCGCGCAGAACGCGCCTGCTGCGGCACAGGCTGCCACCGAACGACCGGTGGTGATCGAAGGCGTGGTGCCTGACCAGGCGACCAAGGCCAAGCTGCTGAACAATCTGCGTGCCGTGTATGGCGCCGAGCGCGTGGTCGACCGCATCCAGGTCGAGACGATCGCGACCCCGCCGAACTGGGGCGATTACGTGGCGGGCATGATCAATCCCGGCTTGAAGCGGGTGTCGCCCGGCAAGCTGGAAGTGAACGGACAGGCAGTGCGGATCACCGGTGAGGTCGGCAACGAAGCGCTGCGGCAGCAGGTGGCCAGCGACCTGAGTCTGGCCAGCAATACCAGTTACACCGTGACCAACGCGCTGAAGGTCGGCTCGCAGCAGAACGTGCTGGACCAGACGCTGGCCAACCGCATCATCGAGTTCCAGAGTGGCAGTGCGCGCCTGACCCCGTTCGGCATGAGCATCCTCGACGAGATGGTCGCCAAGATGGCGCAGATGCCGGACAGCCGTTTCCTGATCATCGGCCATACCGACAATGTCGGGCAGCGCGAATCGAACCTGGCGCTCAGCCACGCGCGTGCGCTGTCGGTGAAGAACTACATGGTGTCCAAGGGCATTCCGGGCAGCCACATGGATGTCGTCGGCAAGGGACCGGACGAGCCGGTGGCGGACAACACCAGCAACGATGGCCGCGCACGCAATCGGCGCATCGAGTTCAAGATCCAGTAAACATGACGGGGATCGGGCCAGACCCGATCCCCGCATGAGCGTGATCCGCAGGCAGATCAGTCTTCTGGATTGACGTCCAGCATCTCTTCCATCTGTTCCAGCGTGCCGTGGTCCTTGATGACGCGCTTGAGCCAGACATGCAGCGGCATCTCGCCCCAGCGTGCGGCCTTCTCGGCGAGATAGGCCACGGGGCTGTGCGGTTCGGTCCGACGGAAGAACTCAGCGACCTGGCGCAGCTGCTGCAGCGCTTCCTTGCGCGAACCGGGTGCACCCGCAGGGCCACGCGGTGCTGTCACCGGGGCCGCTTCGGACGCCGGCGCCTCATGGCCGAACGATGCATCTTCAAAATCGTCTGAGGAGGCTTCGGTTTCGCCATCGAGCAACACCCCGGCTTCGCGTGCGAAGCGCAGCACGGTGCGCTGCAGGTGTTCAAGCTGCTCACGCACCGCGCTGAAGCTTGGGCCATCCAGCCCCAGGCGGTTGTCGACCGCGGCCTGCAGTTCGGCCAGGGCCTGGCTGCAGTCGGGCAGGTCGTCGGCCAGCTGCCGGTAGAACCCGTGCTGGGTATCGCGGCGGGCGGCAGTGAGAATGTCCAGGCCAGGGCGGCCGTCATCCTCTTCGCCGCTGTTGGCACGGGCATGGGCATGCTCGAAGTCGGCGAGGCTGAAACGCCCCTGCGGCGCGACGGCAATCGGCACGGAGCGCAGCCATTGCAGCGAGTTGGTCAGCAACCAGCTCAGGTTGCCGATGCGCTCTTCAAAATCGCCGTCAGGTGCCTGCGGATGCACGTCATCCCAGTAGCGGTCGCACAGGCCGGCGGTGAGCCGGTAGCCAGCGGCGAGGCCCTGGAATCCTTCCAGCTGGGTGGCGGCTTCGCTGAGCCACCCTGCCAGCCGCAGGTCCTTGGTCCGGGTCTGCAGCAGGTCGGTGGCATCGCGCAGCACGCTGCTCCAGTCAGCGTACTTGATGTCGGTCTGCCACGCCCCCTGGTCCAGGGTCGGGTCGTCGGCACGACGGTTTTCGATGATCCGATCGAATTCAGCCGAGAACGACAGGTCTTCACCGGTCGGGGCGTGTTCCGAAATCGGGGCCAGCAGGGCTTCCTGATCCAGCATGGCGGGTCTCGTTGGGGACTGTGGGCGATTCTAGCCCGCCGATGTGAACGCGGTCGCGGGATTGGTCCGTCCAAGCATGCCTGAATACGGAACGCCGTCAGTTATGTGACGAACAACGCACTTCCATGGCGGTAGAGGCGTCGTGATTTTGACGAACACCGCAATCTGGTAGATTTGATGGCTGGAATCCGACGCCGCCGGGTAGGTGCAGGCGTCTTCACACTGGAATTGGCATGGATCAGCTGAACTACGTGATGACCCAGGTTGCCGGGCTCGGTGAGGCGCAACGCCTGTATCGACTGCGGTCCGATGCACTGGAAGGGTGCACGGTGGAGCGGTGGCGCGGCGGTGATGCGCTCGGCCAACATGCCTGGACCGATGTCGATGTACTCGCCACGCGCGCTGATATCGCGCTGGACGCCCTGCCGGGCACGCGTGCGACACTGGTCGCGCAGATGGCCGATGGTGGTCAATGGCAGCGCAGCGGCCTGATCGCGGATGCTTCCTGCCTGGGCGGCGACGGTGGCCTGGTGCGCTACCGGCTGCAGCTGGTGTCGTGGACGTGGTGGCTGCAGCATGCGCGGCACAGCCGCGTGTTTCAGGAACAGGGCGTGCGTGCGGTCGTCGATGCCGTACTGGCAGGGCACGCTGGCATCGCGCGCTGGCGCTTTGCCGAGGGCGTCGATGCCTTCCTTGGCCAGCGCGTGCGCAGCTATTGCGTGCAGTACCGCGAGAGTGACCTGGATTTCCTGCAGCGCGTGCTCGCCGAAGAAGGCCTGGGCTGGCGTCTGTACGCCGATGAGGAAGCGCCATGCGGCAATGGCATGGAGATCTTCGCCGACAGCGTCGCGCTGCCGGAAGATGCCACCAGCGCGGCTGCAGGCGTGCGGTTCCATCGCAGTGACGCCACCGAATCCAGTGACAGCGTGCAGGCCATCGGCCTGCGTCGGCGCCTGGCCAGTACCTCGATCAGCCTGCAGAGCGATGATTACCGCCAGGTACGCGCACTGGTGGCACAGTCGCCGATGGAGGGCGGAGGTGGCCAATCGTCGCGCGAAGACTACGATGCGGTAGGTGCCTACGCCTTCAGTGACAGTACCGCCGGTGCGCGCCAGGCCCGCCTGCAGGCGCAGGCGCGCGAATCCCACAGCCGTGGCTGGCAGGGGTCGGGTACGGTTCGCGGCTTCCAGTCCGGACAATGGCTGCGGCTGCAGCAGGCCCCCGGTGCGACACCGCCTGAGCTGCTGCTGGTGGCCGTCGAACATGCCGGCATCAACAATCTCCCTACCGATCTGCGACGAAGCCTCGATGACGCGCTTGGCGTGGCGCCGATCGATCCGGCCGACGCTGCGCTCTGGCAGCAGGCCGAAGCAACCGGGTATGGCAACCGTTTCGACGCGGTGGATCGCACCCTGCCGTGGCGCCCGCTGCTGCAGGACGGTAGTGGCGCACGGCTGAATCCGCGCCCGACCGTGCCGGGTTACCAGACCGCTGTCGTGGTTGCCGGCGACGGAGGCGCCAGCAAGGACCTGCATGCAGACAGCCATGGCCGCGTGCGCGTGCGTTTCCACTTCCAGGAAGGCGAGGGCGGCGGAGCCAACGACAGCGCATGGTTGCGCGTGGCACAGCGCTATGCCGGACCCGGCGTGGGCAGCCAGTTCCTGCCGCGCATCGGCCAGGAAGTGCTGGTGGGCTTCCTCGACGGCGATATTGATCGGCCACTGGTGCTGGGCACCCTGTACAACGGACGTGGCGAGGCGGGCGTGGCACCGACGCCAGCCGGCGGAAGCGGCCAGAGCGACGTATCGCTGTATGGCCAGGCTGCGGACATGCGCGGCAGCGCGCAGGCCAACCTCAGTGGCGGCCAGGCGCCGGCCTGGCATGCTGCCGGCATGGGGGACCAGGCGCATCGGCAGGGTGGTGCGCTGTGGGGTATCCGCTCGCGCGAGTGGGAAGGCGGGCAGGGCGCCAACCATCTGCTGTTCGATGACTCGAACCAGCAACTGCGCGCGCAGCTGGCCAGCAGCCAGCAGGTGTCACAACTGACCCTGGGGCATCTGCGTCACCAGGCAGACAATTATGTCGGCAGCCTGCGCGGCACCGGTTTTGAACTGCGCAGCGACGCGTGGGGCGCGGTGCGCGCCACGGCCGGTGCCTGGTTCACAGCGTACGGGCATCGGTCGACGGCACCTGCGGGCGAGGCGGTGCAGCCCGCAGCCTTGCTCACGCAGTTGCAGGCATTGGGCGAACGCTTCACCCAGGCCGCGCGCACACACCTGACCAGCCCGTTGGCGTTGCAGGAGGGGGCGCGCGCGCCAAAGCGCTCCGAGCTGGTTCCCGATCAGTCGCCGGTTCCCGCGCTGCTGGCGAGCGTACGCACCACCACGGGCGGTGATGGATTCGATATCGGCAAGAGTGGTGCGACCGAGCGCAAGTCGGATGCAGGGCAGGATCGCGTGCCTCATTCGGGTGATCCACTGCTTGGACTGGCCGCACCGCAGGGACTGGTGCAGGTGGCAGGCCAGGGAGTGCACTGGGGGAGCGGTGAAGGCCTGGTGTTGGCCAGTGGCGGTCATAGCGACACGGTCACCATGGGGCAGACCCGTCTGCATGCGGGGCAGGCGATCGGCGTGCTTGCGTCCGTGGTCGAAGGTGCAGCGGCCGCACCCACCGCGCTTGACGTCGTGGCCGGTACTGAAATGCTCGATATCCAGTCCCAGGCGGATGGGGTGCGCGTGCAGTCGCGTGGCGCTCTGCGCGGGGCCAGCGCGCAGGCGCCGGTGGAACTCGCCGCGGCCAATACGATTCACGTGGCGACGTCCGGGGGGGCCAGCCTGACCATTGCCGGTGGCAACATCACCATCGCCTGTCCGGGCACGATCAAGGTGCATGCGGGCAGCAAGTCATTCGTCGGCCCGGCGCAGCAGGGCTATCCGCTTCCCCAGTTCCCGCGCAGCAGCTGCAAGAGCTGCATTCTCGACGCCATGCGCCAGGGCACGCCGGGAGTGCTGGTGTGAATCGTTACGCTGTGATCGACAGCGCGCAGCGGTCGCACTTCCATGTGCGGCTGGACCGTCTTGGCGCGCGCTATCGCTCGCTGTTCGAAGGCACGGCCGAGGCCGGCCTGCTGGATATTGCCCCTTTGCTGGTGTCCTGGACGGACAGGGACGTGCACGCGCAGCTGGATGCGGAGATCCAGCAGATGGGGGCGCAAAGGCCGGGCGTGACCCTGCTGTGGAGTGCACTGGAACTGGACGATCTCGCGAAGCGGTTGCGTGCTTTCCATCTGGTGAAGGTGCCCGAGAAGGGCGGTCGTGAGATGCTGTTGCGCTGGTACGACACCCGTATCCTGCCTGCACTGCTGGATCTGTTGTTGCCTGCGCAGCGTGCCGCCCTGCTGGAGGGCGTGCAGCGCCTGCAGTACTTCGATCGCTACGGCGATCTGCAGGAATGGCCGCTGGCCGAGATGCTGGCCGGAATGGATGATGCCGGCCTACCTGCGCTTCCGCCATTGCGCCTGGACGAAGACCAGTACACGCGCCTGCTGGACGCGTGCGAGCCGGATGTGGCCATTGCCCAGCTTCGCAGGGTCATCCCCGATGAGATCAAGCGGGTGCCGTATCGATCGCTGTACCCGTTCGTCGTCGACCTTATGCAGGATACGATCGCCCACGGTGTGAACCAGGTGGACGATCACGTGCAGTACCTGTTGCTGGCGTTGTACACCTCCGGCGCGTGCCGCGGCCATCCTGCCGTGCAGGCGCGTTTCGCGCAGCCTGCCGGGAGCTGTGAGGTGCCGTTCGCGGACTGGGCATCAGCACTGCCGGAAGATATCTGGACGACGGGCGTCCCGCTGTGGGACCACACCGCCTCGCCTTTGCAGGCCGAGCCTGCACCCTCGTGGACGTGAAGGAAGAATCATGCGTTTGATGCGGACCCATCTGCTGGCGGCCCTGGCGTTGCTGCTCCTGTTGCCGGCATTGGCGGCCTGCAAGGTACGGACGGCCTCCACGCCGGTGGCCGTGCTCGGCTACAACCATACGGATGCATATATTGCGCAGTTCCTCGTGAATGGCGGCAGTGGCGGGTCGGCCGATTCTCACTCGGAAGGCGGAACTGTCTGCTGCGTCGTGCTGCCTGATCGATGGACGCCGGACATGAAGGTGGAGATCGAATGGACCACGGATCTGGAAACGTTCCAGAAGAAGACCGTTGCGATTCCGAAGTACAACCAGCTCGGAAACCTGGCCGTCCATTTCCTGCGCAATGGCGAGATCAAGGTCTTCGTCACCAATCTTGTGCTCGGTCATCCCGACTATCCATTGACCGGCCCCGAGGCGCCCTTGCGCGAGGGCGAGAATCCAGTCTGGGAGCACCTTCGGCGCCCGACTGAAAAGTGATCACGGGGCCCGGTCGCTCACCGGGCATCCGATCCGAATGCTTGGCGTGGGTGACAAGGACAACGATCCCGGCGGGGACCAGCAGCGAATCCAGGAGACAAGGACATGAGTGGACGCACGGCAACCGGCGCGCAACCAATGCCGGCAGATGGACGCAGAGCGCTGAGCGGCGCCGAAGCGCAGCAGCGGGCGCGGGCCATGGCGTGCATGCGCGAGAAGGGCTCCGAATGCCAGGGCCAGGTGCACGTAGGCATCTACTTCGACGGCACCGGCAACAACCGCGAGTGGGAAGGAACCTTTGTAACCGGCAAGACGCGCTCCCCCAAGACCCAGCTGGCCCGCAACGGTCACAGCAATGTGGCGCGCCTGTACGACGCCGCCCTGAAGGAGCGTGGCAACGGCTTCTTCAGCATCTACGTTCCCGGCGTCGGCACGCCATTCGCCGACGTCGGCGATACCAACCAGGATGGTGACACGCTGGGAGGCGGCGCCGCCCGTTATGGTGCGGACCGCATCCACTGGGCCATCCTGCAGGTCATCAATTCGGTACATCAGTACCTGAACGGTGGTGACTTGATCCAGCCCAACGAAGCCAAAGTACTGGTCGCCTCAATGAGCGAGACGCGACTGCTGGAGGGCATGACGCGACGCGCGATGCTCACGGCAATCGCGCAGCGGTTGGAGCGCGTGGTCAAGGGGCACCAGCGCCGGGTCAAGTCGGTGCACGTTTCCGTCTTCGGCTTCTCGCGTGGCGCGGCACAGGCGCGGGCGTTCGTGCATCGGCTGTATGAGACGGCAGAAGCCTGGGGCAGCGGTTGCGGCTACAACATTGCCGGCATTCCGCTCTACCTGAACTTCATGGGCATCTTCGATACCGTTGCGTCGGTCGGCGTTGCTGCGATGAGCCGCGTCTCGAAGGGCAAGTGGGACTGGGCCGCCGGTGACATGATGAGCATTCACCCCGAAGCGCGCCAGAGCGTGCATTTCGCGGCCCTGCACGAGCAGCGGATCAATTTCCCGCTGGACCTGGCGACCAGCGGGAAGGAGGTGCTTTACCCGGGCATGCACTCGGATGTCGGTGGCGGCTACTCGCCCGGCGGCCAGGGCAAGGACTTCGTTTCCGGTGCCGCGAACGGTACCGCCAAGCTTGCGCAGATTCCGTTGATCGACATGCATCATGAGGCCGTCAAGGCGGGCGTGATAATGAAAACGATCGAGGAACTGGGGGCGCAGCCAGTGCTCGCCATGCATTTCGGCTGCCACCCACAGCTGATCCGCGATTACAACGCCTGGCTGACCGGTCACGGTGTCCCCGGAGGCGCGCACACGCAGCAGATTGCA
Organism: Stenotrophomonas sp. STEN147; assembly: GCF_056757995.1. Taxonomy (NCBI): domain Bacteria; kingdom Pseudomonadati; phylum Pseudomonadota; class Gammaproteobacteria; order Lysobacterales; family Lysobacteraceae; genus Stenotrophomonas; species Stenotrophomonas sp. STEN147. Next base: position 438,766 of record NZ_JBRRCG010000002.1, on the reverse strand, counting down.
GGACATTGCCGGCAGTACGTTGCCTGGAAGGGCAAGCGGCTGCCGAATGGTCCACAGAGCGTGCTGCAACAGCCGTTCTTCAAGCAGTCCGATGCCGAGGATCAGGTGGATCTGGCCAATGCGCAGCGCGATTTCGCAAATCTGGTTGGAAAGCTGCGCAGGGGCAAGGAGGAGATGGCGGCCTACCGCAGGCAGCTGGACGAAAGCCAGAAGCGCATGGAGGCGGGTCGCAAGATCGGGCGCCCGGTATTTGAACCTACGCCACGGGCCTCCCAGGCGGCTTACGACTACGCAAAAATCCCGGCCGAGACCAGCACTCTGCTTAACCTTGTGCTGGACGGTGCGCCGGTACCCGATGTGAGTACGGTGCTGTTTGACAACTACATGCATGACTCGCTGGCCGGCTTCTACATCGGGAAGTGGACGGAGCTGAATATTCCTGCCGTCAATACCTACGGCTACCTCCGCTATCGCGAGGTCTTCAGTGTGGCCGGCAGGAGGGCTCAGGAGTGCCGGGATCCGGCTACGCTGCCGCCAGCGAACATCCCCACCATCGGCGGCGCGTTCCAGCAGCTGGGCTCGGCAATGGGCGGGTGAGGCGATGCAGCGTCTGGAATGCCCGTTGCGCTTATGCGCCAATCGGGCGCTTCACCTCTGGGAGGCTGGGAGCCATGCATCAGAGCGGGTCAGTGAATCGTCAGCGCCCCGCTGCGCTGCGTCAGCTGCTCCTGGCCAGCCTTGTGCTGCCGTTGGTGGCATGCCGGCAAACCACCTCACAGGATATCGAGCAGGCAGACACCGCCGGCCGTGCGCAGGCCTCCATCGAGGCAAAGGCAGACGCCCATGCCGCGCAGGCGGAGCCGCCGTTGCCGGGTGATCCGGACAGCTCTGAAACGCTCTTCGACGGATTGCTGGATTGCCAGCCGAAGGGCTGGTACCTCAGCACTGAATCAGGCCAGCCCGCGAATCCTTACCTGGCCCTGCACGCGCCCGAACCCTGCGAACGCGATGAGGAGTTCGGGATGGCGCACTTCTGCGTCAAGGCCGATTTCCATGGCCTGCCGGTCTACAGGGTCGTTGCCCATCTGGGAACCGCACCCACGCCCATCGGCATCATGATCGATCTGCCACTGGACCAGGCGCGTGCGCGACTCCGCATGGCGCTGGGGTCTGAGTTTCCCGATGACGCGCGCAGCCGGCGCGGCGAAAGGCCGATGCTGGGTCCCCAGGTCGGCAACGCGCAGAAGTCGCAGTTGATGTGTGCGCCCGATTGGGCCTGATCAAGATGGGCAGGCGATGGCCCGAACAAGCCAAAGGTTGAGGCTACGTCGGTGGTTCGCGCGCTTCTTGTCGAAGGCCTGGAACGGAGAAATGGTGAAGATCAACACCCGTGTCTGGCGTGGACTGCAGCCTGTGCTGCTGCTCGGCCTTCTTCTCTCGGTCGCCGCTTGCACCGGGAAGCCGAATTCATCGCAGAACCCAGCTGCAGGTGTGCCGCCAACGGGGGCGGCCACCAAGACGAAGGAAGTGCCTGCATCTACAGCGCGAAGCGCACGATATGCCGGCGTCAAGATGCTCTTACCTCATTCCGGCTGCGCGTACGAATACAGCCCGGTGGACTTCTGTGATGCACAGCATCGCGCGCAGATTGACCAGGCCATCCTTACCCAGGTGCCGAACTTCAACCGGCATTACATCCTGGCCCAGTTGGATGAGCGCAAGGAGTACTTCCAGCGCTCCATCGTGCTGATCGACAGCCGCGACGGCACCGTGTATCCGTTGCCCATCGATGCGTTCTCGGGCCCGTTGATGGGCAAGGAGGGCGCGCGTACCTATGGCACGGTGGAGACATCCGTTGAGAGCGACACGTTCTGCGTGAGCGGCGCACTGCTCGTCTACCGGGCATTCGAAGAGGGCCGCTTCTGCTTCGGATTCGATGGTGTCAGATTCACCGGCCACACCACGCAGTACATGCAGTAGCGGCCGCGTTCCCCCGCGATCGCCAGGCCCGGCTGAACGAGCCGCGCTGCCCGACGTGGCAACCGTCGCACCTTCATGGCATCCTCACGAAACTGATTGGCCACCGGCCATCGACGGATGAACGACATGCAGAAGTGGATCGGACGCACCGCCGGCGGGCTTGCGGTGGCGCTGAGCCTGGCGGCGCCGCTGGCACAGGCCGCCGAACCGGCCTTTGGTGGCTGGCGCAACCTCGACTCCCGCGATGGTGCCGAGCCCGCCTTGCGCGACGTCCCGTTCGCACTGCTGCCGATGCCGGTCGCACGCGATGCGCGCTTCTCGGTGTATGACCGCGAGAGCAAGCGGCTGGTGTGCTGCCTGCAGGTGGCCAGCGCCGAACTGGATGACACGGCGCTGCGCAAGGTCTATCAATTACCCGAGCAGTGGGTGACCGACCTGCGCAACGGCCGCAGCACGGCCCGCCCGTGGCCGACGCGGGTGTACGAAATGCGCCGCGTTGGCGAACTGGTCGACTACGGGTTCAGCGATGCGCCGGAGGCCTACAGCGATCTGGGAGGCCTGCTGCTGCCTGCCGACGCGCGCCTGCTGCCCGATGGCAGCGTGCAGGCGGGGGCGACCTACCGTCTGCAGTTCCGCAGCACGCCGCTGGGTGATGACAGCAGCGCGCTGGACCGCTTCACCCTGCAACCGGCACAAGACACAGGCAAGCCGGTGATCGTCGAAGTGTCCTACGGAACCTATTGATCCGGAACGTTAATTCGGCGTGACGGCGGTCGCGTGCGCCGCCGTTTTCCATCTGCTACCGTCGCCCTACAGGGGAAGGACCTGCCCGCCGCATCGCGGAGGGCAGCAACGGTAGGAACGCCATGGAAGCGATTCGCAACCTGATGGTGCAGGCAGCGGGGCTTGATGCCGGCAGCCGCCTGTATCGGTTGGATCTACCCGGCATGCCGGCGGTCGTTGTCGACCAGTGGCACGGGCGCGATGCCCTGTCACAGGGGCGGCAGCTGCAGATCGACGTACTCGCGCTGGACGCATCGCTGCCACTGGCTGACTGGCCGGGGCAGCCCGCATGCCTGCATGCGCGGTTGGCCGATGGCCAGGACTGGCCGCGCCACGGCGTCATTGCCGCTGCGCGATGCGTGGGCAGTGATGGTGGGCTGGCGCGCTACCGGATCACCTTGCGCGACTGGACGTGGTGGCTCGACCAGGCCCGCTGCAGCCGCGTGTTCCAGGAACAGAGCGTGCGCGCGATCGTGGACGCGGTGTTCCAGATGCACCCGCAACATGCGCATTGGCGCTGGAGCGATGAAGTCGACGGGATGCTGGCCGCATCCCGGCCGCGCAGCTATTGCGTGCAGTACCGCGAGACCGACCTGGCGTTCGTGCAGCGTTTGCTCGCCGAAGAGGGGCTGGGCTGGTGCGTGGAGGAGGTTCCCGATGCCCCGGTGGGCCACGGCGTGGTGGTGTTCGCCGATTCGACCCTCCTGCCGGAAGCCGCTGCGTCGCAGTCGGCGGGAGGGATCCGCTTCCATCGTGCCGATGGCACCGAACAGAGTGACGGCGTGCAGCAGCTTGGCCTGCAACGGCGGCTGCAGAGCACGCACGTGCAGCTGCACAGCAGCGACTACCGCAGTGCGCGCTCGCTGGCCGGCCAGTTGCCGGTGCAGGGCAGCGGGCAGGCGCGGCGCGAGGATTATGATCCGGTTGGCGCGCATGCATTTGCCGACGCGGCCGAGCTGCAGCACCACGCTCGTCTGGTCGCCGAGGCACTGGAAGCGCAGGCACTGCAATGGCACGGCCGTGGCAGCGTGCGCAGCGCTGATGCCGGCCAGGTCTGGTCATTGAGCGGAACGCCGGGGGCGGTGCCGACCGAACTGCTGCTGGTGGACGTCGAGCACGCCGGGGTCAACAACCTGCCGGTGGACCTGCGCCAGGCGCTGGCGGCGATGGACGATGCCGCCGCGACGGCGGACACGCTGCAGGTGGCTGCCCAGACGCAAGGCTACGCACAGACATTCGTCGCGCTTCCCCGCGACCGGCGTTGGCGTCCGACGCTATGGGACGGCACGGGTGCGCGACGCAATCCGCGGCCGCTGGCGCCCGGTTACCAGACAGCGGTCGTGGTGGCTGCGCAGGGCGCCGACGGCGCCGAGCTGCACGCCGATGCACTGGGACGGATCCGCGTGCGGTTCCACTTCCAGCAGGAAGAGGGCAGCACGGACAGCGCGTGGCTGCGCGTCGCGCAGCGCTATGCGGGGCCGGGAGTGGGCAGCCAGTTCCTGCCCCGTATCGGCCAGGAAGTCCTGGTGGGCTTCCTCGAGGGCGACATCGACCGGCCGCTGGTGCTGGGCGCGCTGTACAACGGGCGCGGCGAAGGCGGCGTCGCGCCGACCCCGGCGGGCGCCAGCGCGGAGGCCGATACGTCCATGTACGCACAGGCGAGGGATGGCACCGGCAGTGCGCAGGCCAACCTCGGGGGCGGCCAGGCGCCTGCCTGGCACGCGGCGGCGACCGGAGAGCAGGCACACCGCAACGCCGGTGCGCTGTGGGGCGTGCAATCACGGGAGTGGCAGGGGGCCGGCTGGAACCGTCTGCTGTTCGACGACAGCGACCAGCAGCTGCGGGCCCAGCTGGCCAGCAGCCAGCAGGCTTCGGCATTGACGCTGGGACATCTGCGCCATCAGGCGGACAACCATCGAGGCAGCTTCCGCGGCAGTGGATTCGAGTTGCGTAGCGACGCCTGGGGCAGCGTGCGCGGACAAGGCGGGCTCTGGTTGAGTGCCTATGCCCGCCGCAGCGCCGAACCGGCAGGTGCGGCGGCACAGCCTGCTGCGCTGCTGCAGCAGCTGGCCACGCTGGCCCGCAGCCATGCGGCGGCGGCGGGTACGCATCTGACAGTGCGGCCGGCCGCGCATGTCGGCGTGCAATCGCCGCAGCGCTCGCGTTTGGACGGTTCGCAGTCACCGCTGCCGGTGTTGCTGGCCAGCGTACGCAGCACGGTGCCCGGTAACGCGTTGCAGGAAGCGGCCGGGTCGGCGCCGGAACGCAGCGGTGATGCCGGCGAGGGCCGCGTTCCGCATACCGGCGATGCCCTGCTGGGCCTGGCTGCACCTGATGGTGCGCTGATGGTGGCCGGACAGGGGCTGCTTTGGGCGCCGGGCGAGACACTGGCACTGGGCAGCGGCCAGCACGGCGAGGCCGTGGTGTTGGGGCAGGCGCGCTGGCATGGACGGCAGGCCATCGGCGTACTGGCCGCAACACTGGAGGGGGCTGATCCGGGCGAGCCGGCGCTGACCCTGGCCAGCGGCGAACAGGTGCTGGACGTCAAGGCGCAACAGGACGAGGTGCGCGTGCAGTCGCGGCAGTCGCTGCGGGGCACGAGCGCACAGGGTGCCGTGGAGGTGGCTGCGGGCCGGACGGTGCAGGTGGCCACCGCAGGCGGGGCCAGCATCACCCTCAGTGGCGGCAACATCGTGTTCAACGCACCCGGCAGGATCAGCGTGCACGCCGGACGCAAGTCGTTCCTGCCCGGCGATCGCGGCCGTTACCCGTTGCCGGTCTTCCCGCAGTCGGTCTGCAAGGAATGCCTGCTGCTGGCCGCACAGCGTGCAGCCCCGCTGACACCGAAGGGAGGCTGAGCGTGGCCAACGACTGGCAGTTCCCACCGTTCTCGCCACCGCCGTTGGAGGAGGGCACCCAGCGTTACGTTCTGCTTGATGGCGCGCAGTGCGAGCAGCCCCTGCAGCTGCTGCGCGCGCTGCCCTGGGCGCCGCTGCCCCTGTTTGACGGCTTGCTGGCCGATGGCACGGATGACGCCAGCGTGTTCCTCGCACGCCTGCCGCGTGGCCTGAAGCTTGACGGTTTCCTGCAGCGTGCGGCGTCGTACGCGCGTTCTCCGGGCCTGCTCAGCCTGATCGACACGGCATTGCCTGCGGAAGAGCTGCAGCAGCGGCTGCAGAGACGGCTGGACGCCAGCTACCCGAACGGCAAGCTGTTCGTGGCCCGCTTCTTCGACGCGCGGGTGCTGCCATGGTGGGTGCAGGTGCTGGACGCGGCGCAGTGCCGGGCCTTCCTGGCGCTGGGAGAGCGCTGGTGGTACCTGCGCCACGATCTGAAATGGGCGCACCTGGAATTGCAGGACAGCGTGCAGGATCCGCACGATCCTCCCTGGGTGCTGGAGGCGGCGCAGCGGCACGCCCTGATCGATGCCAGCTACCCCTACACGCTGATCGATCACTTCCAGCTCTCCGATCCGGAGCTGCTGGCGCGGCTTCCCCGTGCGCGCTGGTATACCTTCTTCCGACGGGTGGTGGCCACGGCCGCGGACGTCGGCATCGAGGACAGCCGACGGCTGGTGATGGTGTCGACCTGGGCGCTGCTGGCCGGCGTCGATCTTGGCGAGGATCCCGCATGGCGGCTTCGCCTGCAGGACTTCGCGGCGGGGCGGCGCAGCGCCGCCGAGATCGGTGACGAAGTGTGGCCGCTTGAAGAAAGCTGGGACTGAACGGAGCGAGGTCGGAATGATGGGCAACAAGTACCTGTGGTGGAGCGCGCTGGCGATGATCGCGCTGCTGGTGGTGGGCGTCGGCTGCAGCCGGGCGATGGCACGCGGCAAGACGCCGATCATGTCGTTGTTCGCGTTCAACTACAGCCCGTATTACCTCGACGATGTAAGGGTGGATGGGCAGTTTCTGGGCGGAGTCGGTGGATACACCAACGGTGGCTCCGGCATGGCCCCGCGTGCGCCCCGGGGCAAGGGGCCGCACAGCGTGCGCGTGCGCTGGATCGAGGCCAACCGATACGATCTGGCCACCAACCGCTATCTGGATGAAGGGCACCGCGTTCCGCGTCAAGCCGTGGTACCGCTGAAGACGCCCTATCCGCCCAACCCGGCCACCTTGCTGCTGCACTTCTATGCGGACGGCCATGTCGAGGCCGAGCTGCTGGACAAGGGCGTGAACAAGTGGGACGTACGGCGCATGCCAGTGCCGAAGGAGCACAAGGACCATGACCAGTATTGATCCGACCGCGATTCCCGGGCAGGTGGATCTTGAACCGGGCACCCCGGATCCGGTCGCCCAGGCTGAGGGCACGGCACGCACTGCGCGACTGGCCCGCGGCACACGTCCGCTGAGCGATGCCGAGCGCCGCCGTCGCCAGGAGGCGATGTGTGGCACCGTGCCCGACAAGGAAGCGGCCACTACGGGATGCACGCAGAGCCTGCACCTGGCCGTATTCTTCGATGGCACCGGCAACAATCGCGATGAGGAGCTGAACAAGGCCCAGAATGAGCGCGCATTGTCGAACATCGCCCGCTTGTTCATCGCGCACAGGGACGACACACGGAACATAAAACGGCAGTACCTGTCCGGCGTAGGAACACCGTGCCCGGAGGTTGGTGATAAGGGGGGGCTGCTGGGGCTGTCCATCGGCAAGGGCGGGCGCGAGCGCATCGACTTCGCGCTGCAGGCGCTGGACGAGCTGATAGACAGCCAACCCGAGCCGATGCGCATCCTGGTGGTCAGCGTGTCGGTACTGGGCTTTTCGCGCGGAGCGGCTTCGGCACGCGCGTTCGCCCGCGATCTGGCCGCGCGCTGCCGACGCCAGGCCGATGGCACCTGGCTGTACCGCGAGCGTATTCCGCTGCGGATCGGATTCATGGGCGTGTTCGATACGGTGTGCTCGGTGTGGCCCAGCCTGACGGCGGCGGCGGTGAACTATCGCAATGGGCATACCGGCTGGGCTGAAGGCATGACCATACCGGAGATCGTGGAGCAGTCGGTGCATATGACCGCCGCCCATGAACTGCGCGGCCAGTTCCCCCTGGATTCCACCCGCGAGCATGCCCAATACCCCGCCAACACGGTGGAAATATGGTTCCCGGGTGTGCACTCGGACGTGGGCGGTGGCTACGATCCCCAGCACCAGGGGCGCCGGAACAGCATCGCGCGCTTTGCCCTGAACGAGATGTATGACATGGCGCAGGCCGGGGGCGTGCTGCTCAACCCGATCAGTCGCCTGGAAGCGCACGTCAAGGCCGAGTTCGACAAGCAGGATCCGGAACTGCAGGCGGTGTTCAACGCCTATCTGCAGGCGGTGCGGGTCAAGCGCGGGCGCATGGAGGACGTGCAGGCATCGCATATGGAGCTGCTGTATCGCTGGCTGCGCGTGCGCGTGGCACGCGGTGACCAGTTGCCGTCGATGCAGCGGCTTGCTGCACGCGAAGAGGCGCTGCGCGAACAGGTGCGCACCCTGCGCCGACGGCAGTCGCAGCTGCCCTCGCCCTGGGACAACGGCAACCTGCACCTGGCCGATCAGGGCAATGCGGAGAAGACCGCCGAGTGGAACCGGGTGTCAGACGAGCTGAAGGCGCGCGACGATGAGCTCTCCGCGGTACGCAAGCAGCGCCGGGGGCTGGAGAAGGAGAACGACACGCTGCTTGACAAGATCGTCAGCCTGCGACGGCGCCGGGAGCGCGGCAGAACGCTGACCATGGCCGAGCGGGTCACTCTGGAATCCTGGGACAATACGACCCTGCTGCCGCCGGAGGTGGAGACCTTCTTCGACGGGTACGGTCATGACTCGGTGGCGCACTGGTTCATCGGCAACCTGAGCCAATGGCGGGTGCTGTACTTCGGCGCGACCAAGTACACGCCCGGCAAGGTCGAGGAGACGGCGGATACGAGAGAAGCCGTGCCCGGCTGAGGGGCAGGGTACACTGGCCGGCGCAGCCCTTGCCGTGCCGTCGATTGTGAGACCCGTGACCCGCCTGATCCTGTTGTTGTCCTGTTCGCTGCTGGCGGCCTGCGCCAGCGCGCCTGCGCCGGCTCCGGTCCCGTCGGATGCGCTGTGGAGGCTGATCGAGCGCGATTGCCGCGGTGCCGATGTGCCGCGTGGCGCCTGCCTGCAACGGGACGCGACCGCGGCCCGCCGCGATGTGCTCATCAAGGACGCCCATGGCGACTACCAGTTCCTGCTGATGCCACTGGACAAGGTCAGTGGCATCGAGAGCGCTGTGCTGTACCAGCGCGGTGCGCCGAACTACTTCGCAGCTGCCTGGCAGGCCCGCGGGCATACCGAACAGGCGCTGGGCCGCCCCCTGCCGCGCACTGTCGCAAGCCTTGCACTGAACTCGCCGCACGGCCGTTCCCAGCATCAGCTTCACATCCACATCGACTGCCTGCGCGCCGATGTGCTGCAGGCGCTGGACACGCACGCCGCGGCGGTCGGAATGCAGTGGGCGGCGTTGCCCGTGCCGCTGCGTGGCCATCGTTACGTTGCGCGCCTGCTGCCGGGAGCAGAACTGCGTGCCAATCCATTGAACCTGCTCGCCTATGACCTGAGCGGGCTGCCCGATGTCGGCCAATGGAGCCTGGTGGTGGCGGGCCGCGAGAATGTGCTGGGAGGCCCCGGCTTCATTCTGCTGGCGACCCGCCTGGATCCCGCGACCGGCAACGAGGCCAGCGGTGAGGAGCTGCAGGACCATGCGTGCTCGGTACTGACCGGGGCGGATGCCGCGCTGGAGCGGGTCCGCTAGTCCGGGCGGACCTGTTGTCGCCAGCGCGGCGCGGTCAAGGCCAGCAGTTGCCGGTCCTGCCAGCCATCGATATCCAGATGGTGATCACGCAGCAGGCCTTCGTGCTCGAATCCCACCGCGCGCAGTGCATCGACGAAAGGCGTGCTGCTGGCCACCGGAAGCAGGGTGAACACGCGATGCAGTCCGACCTGGTCGAACAGGAAGGGGCACAGCGCCTGCAACGCCTGCGCGGGATGCTCGTGGCTGTGCTGCATTGAACGCAACTCGGCGCATCGGGCGTGGGCGGAGTGCAGCTGGATCTGAAGTTGATCATGCAGCATGCCGTGCCGGTCATCGAACACGCCCAGCAGCAGCTGGTCGTTGTCCTGCTGCAGGCGCGAACGGTGGACGCCCGCCAGGAAGCGCGCTTCCTCGTCGACGCCGGACTGGCGCAGGATGCCGCGGCTCCTTCGGTCGTCGAAGGCGCGCCAGCGTGGCAGATCGGCGCGGTTGAACAGGCGCAGGGTGATCGGGGCCGCCTGCAGCTGCACAAGGTGTTGGCGCAGCACGGGGCGGAGCGGCGGAATCGGAAGGCCGAAAGAACAGGTCGTCATGGCTTGACGATGCCCGTACATGCGCCGCCACACCATCAAGAATGTTGTAAAACGCACGTTGGCAGCGCGCAGCGTCACTTATCAGGTTCCGGCATAAGCCCATCAGGCCTGGTCATTTCCGCTGAAACTGTCCGTTCGGGACACTTTCGTTACGGGATCGTTATGCGTGCACAGGCCGCCGCGTCCCGTCCAATCGTCCAACTCCCCCAGGAAGCCCATGTCCGCCTCTCCCCAGGCGCTGCGCCATCGTCCGCTGGTGCTCGCGCTGTCGTCCCTGATGCTGGCCTCGTTGCCCGCCTTCGCGCAGGAAAGCGCACCTGCATCGCTGCAGGAAGTGAAGGTCACCGGTTCGCGCATTCCGCGCGCCAGCGTTGAAGGGCCGTCGCCGGTGACCGTGATCAGCCGGGAGCAGATCGACGCGCAGGGCTACCGCAATGCATTCGACGCCCTGAGTGCGCTGACCGAGAACACCGGCAACGTGCAGGGCGAGGATTACGGCAATACCTTCACCCCGGCTGCCAACACCATCAATCTGCGCGGTTTGGGGCCGAACCGCACGCTGGTGCTGGTCAACGGTCGTCGCCAGTCGGACTACCCGCTGGCCTACGAAGGCTCGGTCAACGTGGTGAACCTGGCCAACATTCCCAGCGCCCTCATCGAGCGTATCGAAGTGCTCGCCGGCGGCGCTTCGGCCGTGTACGGTTCCGACGCCATCGCCGGCGTGGTCAACATCATTCTCAAGGAGCGCTACGACGGCGTGGACATCAACGTTCGTGCCGGCGGTACCGAGCAGGGCGGGGGAGACAACCAGCGCGTGCAGGTGGTGGGAGGTGGTGCCGGTGAGCGATGGGAAGGCGTGTTCGGCTTCGAGCTGGGAATCCGCAAGGCCATCCACGCACGCCAGCGCGACTTCATGGATTCGCTGGACGATGATCCGCGTGGCACGGTCCCGCAGGCCACTGCCATCGCCTATCGGCGCAATGCAGCCACCGGCAGGAACATCGACCCGGGCAGTGAGGGCTGCGATGCCGCTTCCGGGATCTACGGCGGCAGCGTGTTCCGCGCCACCAATCCGCGCCTGGGCAGCTACTGCGGCAGCAACGAGGCCGCCGCCAGCTACTGGACCGTGCAGACTGAAAAGCGCAACCTCGATGGCTATGGCCTGCTGACCTTCCACCTGGACGAACGGACCGATCTGTTCGCCGACCTGGCCGTGGGCAGCGCCACCATCTACAACAACACCCGTGCCCCGACGTGGACGTCCGCACGCAATTACTTCTACAACCAGAACAGTGGTGAACTGGAGAGCTGGTATCGCCGGTTCGCACCGGAAGAAGTGGGCGGCCTGCCGCGCAACGCCAATCGCTTCCTGGAAAAATCGTGGTCGTTCAACGTCGGTGTACGCGGCCAGCTGGGTGACAGCGACTGGGACTACGAGGCCGTCTACAGCCGCTCGCGCTACGAGAACCGGACGCGGCGGCCGGTGCTGCTGGCGGGAATCAACGAATACCTGCTCGGCCCCACACTGGGCGTGCGCGACGGGGTGGAGGTCTACGCGCCGGATCCGGCACGGCTTTACCAGCCGCTGACGCCGGACGAGTACGGGCAGTTGTCCGGTTACCAGGAGAGCCGCAATGCGGCGTGGCTGCAGACCTTCAGCGCCAGCGTGAACGGCCGACTGTTCGAACTGCCTGGAGGCGACGCGGCGCTGGCGGCCGTGGTCGAGGCCGGCAGCCAGGGGTATCGCAACCGTCCGGACCCGCGGCTGGGAACCGGAGAGTTATGGAACACCACTGCCGGCGTCGGTGCAGGAGGAGAGCGTGATCGCTATGCGGTGGGCGCCGAACTGCAGCTGCCGCTGCTGCCGCGCCTGACCACCACGCTGGCGGGCCGCTACGATCAGTACCGGGCCGCAGGCGAACACATCGGCAAGGCGACGTGGAGCTTCGGCGTGGAGTTCCGCCCGCTGGACACCTTGTTGATCCGTGGCACGGCCGCCACCAGTTTCCGTGCGCCGGACATGAACTACGTGTTCGCCACTGAAACCCGTGGCTACAACCCGGGCATGACCGATTACTGGCGTTGCCGTACCGCCGGTCAGCCGTATGACGACTGCGATTTCAACGGGCTGTCCATCGACTTCAGCAACCGCGCCAATCCGCAGCTGCAACCGGAAACCGCCAAGTCGTACGGCTTCGGTGTGGTCTGGTCGCCGCTGGCAAGCCTGGATTTCAGTGCGGACTACTACGACATCCGCATCGACAACGAGGTGACCAATCTCGACAGCAGCCGCATCCTGCGCGACGAAGCCGATTGCCGCCTCGGCCGTACCCTGGGCGGTGAAGTGCGCGATATCGGTTCGCCGCTGTGCCAGGACGCGCTGGCCCGCGTGATCCGCAATCCTTCCACTGCGGCGGTGCAGCCGGACCAGGTCACCCGGGTGCTGATCAATCCGATCAACGCGGCATCCGAATCCGTGCGCGGCATCGATCTGAAGGGCAACTGGCGTTTCGATGCCGGGCGGGCGGGGCGCTTCACCACGCGTCTGGCCTACACCGTCGTGCTCGAGCACGAGTACCGGCAGTTCGCCGATGACGAGGTGCGTGACATCCGCAATTCCCTCGACGACTGGCAGTGGCGCAGCAAGGTCAACGGCAGCGTGACCTGGAGCCGCGGTGACTGGACCGCGACAGTGTACGGCAACCGCTATGGTTCGCTGCCGAAGAGCGACGGCAGTGGCCGCATCGGACCGTACATGACGTACAACGCGAGCGTGTTCCGCACCTTCGGCGACAACCTGTCGCTGGGTGTCATCGTCAACAACCTGCGCAACAGCCGGCCGCCGGCGGACCGCAACGGGGGGGGCTGGCCGTTCTATCCGGTCGGCAACTACGACCCCTATGGCCGCCAGTTCTGGGTGGAGATGGATTACCGCTTCAACTGAGCAGCGCAGGTGGGGCGCCTCTTCGACTCGCATCTGCGGCGAGCGGAGAGGCGTCGCTTGATGCCTTCACGACGCGCGGACAGTCGTCACCGCCGCCCGCAATCACGCTTACGGCAACGCCTGCACCAGATAGGATTCGATGACGTAGCTGAAAGGTTGCTGCTGGCGGTCGCGCAGCAAGGCGCGTACTTCCAGGATGATGCCGTGGTCACCCTCGCCACGGGGGGGCCAGAAGGTCTGGTCGGCTTCGGTCTCGCGCTGGAAGCCCAGCGGGCCGACCACGCGGCCGAAAGGCTCGTCGGTGCTGTCCAGTATCTGGTTCATCGCCGCACTGAGATGGCCTGGCAGGTACCAGTTGTCGGCCTCGGACAGCACGCGGTTCCCGCACACCAGCTGCACGCGGCGGTAGCGCAGCGCGGCGCTGGAGTCGGCGCCCAGGGCCTGCAGTACCTCGGCCGGGGCCTGCTTGTCATCGCCATGGATGCGCACCGCGCGGACGCGGGCCTGCTGGGCCAGGCCGTGTTCGGCACACCAGCCTTCCAGCGTGGCCGTGGCGCTCTGCCCGGACAGCACCCGCTGATGCAGCCGTTCGACCAGCGCCGCCGGGGCGATCCGCTGCTGGCCAGGCGGGGCCTGCGGCGGCGGAGCGCCGACGGCATCGCTGGCGGACAGGCTGGCGATCGGCGCGGCGGCGAGCAGCGAAGCGGCCTGCCAGCGGCGGATACGATCGTGGCGGTCGGACGGGCCCATGCGGCATCACAGCGGAAACAGGGGTCTATGGTACCCGTTCAGCGCTGTGTACGGCGCACCCGCCGCGCCCCTGCACCCGGCGATATTCATCGAACGGGCTCATACCGGCTCGCGCTGCACCTGCTGCCACAGCTCGCTGGCCAGCGCACGCACGGCCTCATCGGCGTCGCCACGGTGCAGCAGCCCGATCTCGTAGTTGTCGATCACCGGCAGGTTCCGTTCGCCGTCGATGATGCGGTGTCCGCGGCCCACTGCCCGACGCGGCAGCAGGCTGATGCCGATGCCATCGGCAACCGCGCCCTGGATGCCGCTGAGCGATGAACTGGTGAAAGCGATGCGCCAGCGCAGGCCGAGTGCTTCGACCGCCTGGATCATTTCGTCGCGGTACAGTCCGCGCGGCGGGAAGGTCACCAGCGGCACAGGCTCCTGCAGCAGGCAGCCACTGCGCAGGCTGTCGATCCAGTGCATCGGTTCACGCCGGCAATGCACGGCCTGGCGGCTGTTTCGGCGCTGCTTGACCAGGACCAGGTCCAGTTCGCCATGGTCGAAGCCATGGGCCAGATCGCGGCTGAGGCCGCTGCTGATCTCCAGCTTCACCTGCGGATGGCGGCGGCTGAAAGCGGCCAGCATGCGCGTGGTCTGCGCGTTGACGAAGTCCTCGGGCACACCGATGCGGACCGCTGTTTCGACCGTGGCGCCTGCCAATGCCTGCGCCATTTCCTCGTTCAGGTCGAGCATGCGCCGCGCATAGCCCAGCAGCGTGTGGCCGGCGTCGGTGGGCTGCACATCGCGATGGCCACGCTCGAGCAGGCGATGACCGGCCAGCTCTTCCAGACGACGCACCTTCTGGCTGACCGTGGACTGGGTCGAGTGCAGGCGGGTGGCCGCAGTGGTGAAGCTGCCGCAGTCGGCCACCATCACCAGGGCCCGCAGCAGGTCCAGTTCGAACAGTGATCTATTCGATTTTGAACTTTCTTGCATTTGAACATTTCATTTCTGGATACCCGTGGCGACTTCTACCATGCGGCCAAGGCACCGGCAACGTCCGGCCGAGTGATTCCGGAGGGTTCATCATGTACCTGCAACACCGCTGTCTGCGCTGGGCTTCGCCCTCACGGCGCGCGCTTCTGCTGTGCCTGCTGGCCGTGGCACTTCCGGCCTGTGCCGCAGACCCGTCCGGCCAGGCCGACGTGCGGTTGCGGGAGGCCGCCAGCCGCGGCGATGCCGGAGCGGTGCGCCAGGCACTGGCCGATGGCGCGGCATTGGAAGCGCGCGATGCACAGGGCCGCACCGCGCTGCTGCTGGCGACCCATGGCAACCGCGTGGACGCGGCGCGCGTGCTGATGGAGGCGGGGGCCGATGTCAACGCCAAGGACAGGCTGCAGGACAGCGCCTACCTGTACGCCGGCGCGCGCGGACTGGACCGGATCCTGGCCTTGACCCTGAGCCATGGTGCGGACCTGCGCAGCACCAATCGTTATGGCGGCACCGCCCTGATTCCTGCCGCCGAGCGTGGCCACGTCGCCACGGTACGCATGCTGCTGCGTGCGGGCGTGGCAGTGGACCACGTCAATCGACTGCATTGGACGGCGCTGCTGGAAGCGATCCTGCTCGGCGATGGAGGGCCGCGCCACACGCAGATCGTGCAGCTGCTGCTCGAAGCGGGCGCCGATCCGGAGCTGGCCGATGGCGAGGGCGTGACGCCGCTGGCTCACGCGCGCAAACGCGGATTCGCCGCGATCGAAACCCTGCTGCGCCAGCATGGCGCGACACGCTGATATCTGCTCCCTTCCATTCCGCACGCTGGCCGTGCCTACCAGGATGTTGTCCATGTTCTGTTTCCGCCCGTTGTCTCTTGCTGTGCTGTTCGCCTGCGCACCGCTGTCCGCTGCTGCGGCCGAACGTGCCGATCTGCTGATCCGCAATGCCACCGTGGTCGATGTGGAGCACGCCCGCGCGCTGCCGGGGCAGAGCGTGGTGATCCGCGGCGAGACGATCGTTGCGGTCGGCCCTGACGCACGGCTTGAGGGCCAGTGGCGCGCGGACCGGCAGCTGGATGCGCAGGGGAAGTACCTGATTCCGGGACTGTGGGACATGCATGTGCACTTCGGCGGAGGCCCTGCGCTGATCGAGGAGAACAAGGCACTGCTGCCGCTGTACATCGCCCATGGCATCACCACCGTGCGCGACTGCTCGGGTGATCTGCCGCAGCAGGTGCTGCAATGGCGGGGCGAGATTGCCGCCGGCACATTGTTCGGTCCACGCCTGCTCAGCTCCGGCGCCAAGATCGAAGGCATCAAGCCGGTCTGGAAGGGGACGATCGAAGTCGGCAGCCGCGCCGACGCCGATCAGGCGATCACGCGGCTACAGCGCGACAAGGTTGACTTCGTCAAGATCACGGACAGTACGCTGACGCCGGAACTGTTCCTGTACTCGGCTGCCGCCGCGCGCAAGGCAGGATTCAGGGCATCGGGCCATATCCCAATGGCACTGACCGTGGAGCAGGCCGTCGATGCTGGCCTGGCGTCGATCGAACACCTGGACTATGCGTTCAAGGCGGGCAGCAGGGATGAGGCGCGGATTGCAGCCGATTTCGGCGCCGGGCGTATCGATCGTGCAGAAGCCAACCGGCAGCTGGATGCCAGTTTCGACCGTGACACCGCGATGCGCGCGTATCGTGATTTCGCCCGTCGAGGCGTGTTCGTGACGCCCACACTCAACGGCGGACGCATTCTCGACTTCCTCGATCAGGACGATCATGCCCACGATCCCTATCTGGCCTACATCGGCCCCGGCCTGCGTGCCACCTACCAGTGGCGCGTGGAGCGTGCGGCCAAGGCCACGCCGGCACAGATCCAGGCGCGGCATGCGCAGTACCGGCAGGTGGCCGCGGTGCTGCCGATGCTTCAGGAAGCGGGTGTGACGATCATTGCCGGCACCGACGCCGGCTTCCTTAATTCGTTCAACTATCCCGGGATCGGACTGCACCAGGAACTGCAGCTGTTCGTGCAGGAAGGGCTGACACCGCCCCAGGCCCTGTCAGCGGCCACGCGGTCTGGCCCGGCCTGGTTCGGGCAGATGGACCGCTACGGCAGCGTGGCCACGGGCAAGGCCGCGGACCTGGTACTGCTGACCGCCAATCCGCTGCAGGACATCGCCGCGACCGGGAAGATCGACAGCGTGATCCTGCGCGGCCACGTGCATGATCGTGCAGCGCTGGACAAGATGCTGGCCGACACCCGCGCGCGCGTGGCCGCGTGGAACGATGAAGCAGACAAGGCCCGATCAGCGGACTGAACGCAGTCATCGTTGTAGTGATGAGGGGAACGGGGGAGTCGCCACGCGTTGCTGCGGGCACTCCCAACCGTTCCTTCGTTCGTTTTGCGCCGCGCAAAACAAGCCTAAAGCGTCAATTGGCATCGTTTTTTTCCCCGGAAAAACGGCTCTTCAAGCGTAATGACGTGCCAACTGCGTCACAGAGCTTTCAACGACCCACGCAATGAAGGCCGCATGCACGCAATCTGCATGGAACGTTCACTTCGACGCGGTGTATACCCTCCCGCATCGGACGGGGAGCAATGGCCGACGTCCGACGGCCCTGACCGCGTCGCTGAACGCGCGTCGGCGATTCCAGACAAGAGGATTGTCGTTCATGCATCTGCATCTCGCGCCCACGCTGTAGCGCTGCATCGCACCACGACTGGGCGCGTCGCATCGCTGCATCCGGTCGCCTGAAGAATCCGAAGCACGTATCCGGCAGCAGGCGGTGTGCCTGTTGGTGGTGGCTTCGCGCGAAAACATATCCGTTCCGTGCCGCCGTGCCAGCGTGATCGCTGTGCGTGACGTCGTTGTGCGCATGGCGGCGCGCCTGTAGAAGAGAGGAATGTCCCATGGCCATCCGCGTCAAGGTTGTCCCGGCAAGCGAATCGATCACCTCCGATACCGCCGCCACCACCGTCCGCAATGATGTCGTGACGCTGCAGCAGAGCAGCAACGTCGCACTGGACATCGATCCAGATCAGATCGCCGGCTACGTGAAGGACGGCCAGGATCTCGTGGTGCAGCTGAAGACCGGCGAGAACGTCCGCATCGCCAACTTCTATGCCGAGGGACAATCGCCCAGCCATCTGTTCCTGGTGGATGACAAGAAGCTCGTGGCCGTTGATCTGCCGGCGGTGGCCAGCGATGGGCCGTTGGCGGCGAGCTATCTGCCGCAGGAGACGCTGGCTGGATTCGACTCGCTGACGGCAGCGGGCGCGGGCGCGGGCAGTGGCATCAGCGGCGCGATGGTGCTGGGCGGGCTGGCCGCGGTCGGCGCGGCGGTGGCGTTGGCCGACAGCGGCGGCGGTGGTGGTGGCGGATCGGCGAATCCACCGCAGAATCCCCCGGTACCCGATACCACGCCGCCGGCCGCACCCACCGGGCTGGCATTCAGTGCAGATGGCCGGACGCTTACCGGCAGCGGTGAAGTCGGTGCGACGGTGCGCGTCGATACCAATGGTGACGGTCAGCCTGATGCGACCGGAACGGTGGGCGCCGATGGGCGATTCAGTGTCACCCTGTCGCCGCCGTTGACCAACGGCGAGAATGTCAGCGTGACGTTGGTCGATGCCGCCGGCAACGTGAGTGGACCGGGGCAGGCGACGGCCCCCGATACCACACCGCCTGCAGCGGCCAGCAACGTGGTGGTGGCTGACGACGGCAGCAGCATCAGCGGCAGCGGTGAGCCAGGAGCGACGGTGGGCGTGGATACCGATGGCGATGGCCAGCCCGATGCCACCGTGGTGATCGGCGGCGACGGCCAGTTCACGGTGCCACTGGACCCACCGCTGACCCAAGGCGAGACGATCAGCGTGGTGGTGACCGATCCGGCCGGCAACAGCAGTCCGCCGGTCACGGTGCAGGCGCCCGACTATCCCGACGCGCCGCTGGTGAATGCCAGCAATGGCAGTGTGATTTCCGGAACGGCGGGCGCGGGCCTGACCATCCTGCTCACAGATGCCGATGGCAATCCGATCGGCCAGACGGTGGCGGATGCGAGCGGCAACTGGAGCTTCACGCCGCCTGCGGCGCTTGCTGATGGAACCGTGGTCACTGCAGTGGCCCAGAATGCGGCCGGCAACACCAGCCCTGCCACGTCGATCACCATCGATGGCGTTGCGCCTGCCACACCGGTCATCGATCCAAGCAACGGCACGACGATCAGCGGTACCGCCGAGGCCGGGAGCACGGTGACCCTCACCGACGGCAATGGCAACCCGATCGGCCAGGTCACCACCGATGGCGATGGCCACTGGAGTTTCACCCCGGGCACGCCGTTGCCGGACGGCACGGTGGTGAATGCCACCGCGACCGATCCGGCCGGCAACACCAGCGGCCAGGGCAGCACCACGGTCGATGCTGTCGCGCCGTCCACGCCTACCGTGGAGCCCAGCAATGGCGGCACGCTCACGGGCACCGCCGAGCCCGGCAGCACGGTGGTGCTGACCGATGGCAACGGCAATCCGATTGCGGAAGTCGCCGTCGATGGCAGCGGCAACTGGAGCTACACCCCCGGCACGCCGCTGCCCGATGGTACGGTGGTCACGGTGGTTGCCGAGGATGCCGCAGGCAACAGCAGCCCGCCGGCAACGGTCACCGTGGATTCGCAGCCGCCCGCCGCGCCCGTACTCGAGGCCAGCAACGGCACCACGCTCAGCGGAACCGCCGAGCCCGGCAGCACGGTCACGTTGACCGATGGCAACGGTAATCCGATCGGGCAGGTCACCGCCGACGGCAACGGTGACTGGAGCTTCACCCCGGCCACACCGCTTCCGAACGGCACCGTGGTCAACGCCAGTGCCACGGACGCCACCGGCAACACCGGCCCCGGCGCCAGCATCATCGTTGATGCGGTCGCACCCGCCGCCCCGGTCGTCCTTCCCAGCAACGGCACGAGCATCAGTGGTACGGCCGAGCCCGGCAGTACCGTGACGCTGACTGACGGCAGCGGCACTCCGATAGGCCAGACCACCACTGACGGCAACGGCAACTGGAGCTTCACCCCGACCACGCCACTGCCGGACGGTACCGTGATCAATGCCACCGCCACCGACGCGGCAGGCAACACCGGCGGGCAGGGCGGAACCACGGTGGATGCGGTGCCACCGGCCGCGCCTGTGCTGAACCTGAGCAACGGCAGCGCAGTCACTGGCACCGCCGAGCCTGGCAGCAGGGTGATCCTCACCGATGGCAATGGTGATCCGATTGCCAGCGTGACGGTGGATGGAAGCGGCAACTGGAGCTACACGCCCGCCACGCCGCTGCCCAACGGGACGGTGGTCAACGCCGTGGCAGTGGATGGCTCCGGCAATGCCAGCGTCGGCAGCAGCGTCACCATCGACTCGCAGGCGCCGTCGGCGCCCGTGCTCGACGTCAGCAATGGCACCCTGATCGTAGGCACCGCCGAGCCGGGAAGCACGGTGACGCTCACCGACGGCAATGGCAATCTCATTGCGCAGGTCACCGCCGATGGCTTTGGCGACTGGACCTTCACTCCGGCGACGCCGCTTCCTGATGGCACCGTGATCAACGCCACGGCCACCGATGCCAACGGCAACACCAGTGCGCCTTCGTCGATCACGGTCGATGCCGTCGCGCCTGCCGCACCCGTGGTCAACCCGAGCAATGGCATCACGCTCACTGGCACGGCCGAGCCGGGCAGTGTCGTCACGTTGATCGATGGCAGCGGTAATCCCTTCGGTCAGGCCCCGGTCGACAGCAACGGCAACTGGTCGTTCCCGCTCGCTACGCCGCTGCCCGATGGCAGCGTCGTCAGCGCGACCGCCACCGATGCCTCTGGCAATACCAGCGGCGCGACCAGCATCACCGTGGACGCGCTGCCACCGGCGACGCCGGTGCTGAATCCCAGCAACGGCAACACGGTCAGCGGTACCGCCGAGCCCAACAGCAAGATCATCCTTACTGATGGCAACGGTGGTCTGATCGTGGAGGTCACCGTCGATGGCAGCGGCAACTGGAGCTACACGCCGGCCACCCCGCTGCCCGATGGCACCGTCGTCACGGCCGTGGCGGTGGACGCGGCCGGCAATACCAGCCCGCCATCCACCGTCTCTGTCGATGCCAGTGCGCCGCCGGCGCCGGTCATCGATCCCAGCAACGGCACCACCGTCAGTGGTACTGCCGAAGCCGGCAGTACGGTCATCCTGACCGACGGCAGCGGCAATCCGATCGGCCAGGTCACCGCCGATGGCAGTGGCAACTGGAGCTTCACTCCCGGCACGCCGCTGCCGGACGGGACGGTGATCGTGGCGACCGCCACCGATGCCACCGGCAATACCGGCCCGCAGGCGGCCATCACCGTCGATGCGCTGCCGCCGCCGGCCCCCGTGCTCGAACCGAGCAACGGCACGACGATCACCGGCACCGCCGAGGCCGGCGCCACGGTGATCCTCACCGATGGCAATGGCAACCCGATCGGACAGACCACTGCCGATGGCAGCGGCAACTGGAGCTTCACCCCGGCCACGGCACTGCCTGACGGGACGGTGGTCAACGCGGTCGCGCAGGACGCGGCCGGCAACACCGGCCCGCAGGGCAGCACCACGGTCGATGCGGTGGCGCCGCCTACGCCGGTCGTCAATGCCAGCAATGGCAACGTCCTCACCGGTACCGCCGAACCGAACAGCACCGTGACGCTGACCGACGGCGACGGCAATCCGATCGGGCAGGCCACTGTCGATGGCAGTGGCAACTGGAGCTTCAGCCCCGCCACGCCGCTGCCCGATGGCACGGTGGTCAACGTCACCGCGACCGATGCCGCAGGCAACACCAGCGCACCGGCAAGCACCACCGTCGACAGTTCGTTGCCCTCGATTCCGCTGATCGATCCCAGCAACGGCTCGGTGATCAGCGGTACTGCAGATCCGGGCAATACGGTCATCATCACCGATGGCAGCGGCAACCCGATCGGGCAGGTCACGGCTGACGGTGGTGGCAACTGGTCGTTCACCCCGGGCGTACCGCTGCCCGATGGAACCGTGGTCAATGTGATCGCGCGCAGTCCTTCGGGTGTCGACAGTGCGCCGGCGGCCATCACCATCGATGGCGTTGCGCCGCCGGCGCCCGTGATCGATCCCAGCAATGGTGCCGAGATCAGTGGCACTGCAGAGGCCAATGCAATCATCGTGCTGACCGACGGCAGCGGCACTCCGATCGGGCAGACCACGGCCGATGGCAGCGGCAACTGGAGCTTCACCCCGGCCACACCATTGCCCGACGGCACGGTGGTCAACGCCATCGCGACGGACCCGGCTGGCAACAGCAGTGGCCCGGCCAGCATCACCGTGGATGCGGTGGCACCGCCGGCACCGGTCATCAACGCCAGCAACGGCGTGGTGATCAGCGGCACCGCCGAAGCCGGTGCGATAGTGATTCTCACCGATGGCAACGGCAACCCGATCGGGCAGACCACGGCCGATGGCAGCGGCAACTGGAGCTTCACCCCCGCCACGGCACTGCCGGACGGCACGGTGATCACTGCGGTCGCCCAGGATGCGGCGGGCAATACCAGTGGCCCGGCCAGCGCCACGGTCGATGCGGTCGCACCGCCGGCGCCCGTCATCGATGCCAGCAACGGCAGCATCATCAGCGGCACTGCAGAAGCCGGTGCCACGGTGATCCTCACCGATGGCAACGGCAACCCGATCGGGCAGACCACCGCCGATGGCAGTGGCAACTGGAGCTTCACGCCGGGAACGCCACTGCCGGACGGCACCGTGATCACTGCGGTGGCGCAGGACGTGGCCGGCAACAGCAGCGGCTCGGCCAGTACCACCGTTGATGCGGTGGCGCCGCCAGCGCCGGTGATCAACGCCAGCAACGGTGCGGTGATCAGCGGTACCGCCGAAGCCGGCGCGACGGTGATCCTGACCGATGGCAATGGCGATCCGATCGGCCAGACCACCGCCGATGGCAGTGGCAACTGGTCGTTCACGCCCGCCACGCCGCTGCCCGATGGCACGGTGATCACGGCGGTGGCCCAGGATGCGGCAGGCAACGCGAGTGGCCCGGCCACGACGACCGTGGATACGGTGGCGCCGCCGGCACCGGTGATCGACCCGAGCAACGGCAGTGTGGTGAGCGGCACGGCCGAAGCCGGCGCGACGGTGATCCTGACCGATGGCAGCGGCAACCCGATCGGGCAGACCACCGCCGATGGCAGCGGTAACTGGAGCTACACGCCGGCCACACCGTTGCCGAATGGAACGGTGATCACTGCGGTGGCGCAGGATGCGGCGGGCAACGGCAGCGGCCCGGCCACGACGACCGTGGATACGGTGGCGCCGCCGGCACCGACGCTCGATGCGAGCAATGGCAGCGTCATCAGCGGTACCGCCGAAGCCGGTGCGACAGTGATCCTCACTGACGGCAACGGTATTCCGATCGGGCAGACCATCGCCGATGGCAGTGGCAACTGGTCGTTCACGCCCGGCACGCCTCTGCCCGATGGCACCGTCATCAATGCACTGGCGCGCGACGCGGCCGGCAACAACAGCAGCCCGGTCAGCACGACCGTCGATGCGGTCGCGCCCTCGGCGCCGACGCTCGATGCCAGCAACGGCACGGTGATCACCGGCACCGTCGAGCCCGGCGTGAAGGTGATCCTGACCGACGGCAACGGTGATCCCATCGGCGAAGCCACCGCCGATGGCAGCGGCAACTGGAGCTTCACCCCGGCTACGCCGCTGCCCGACGGCACGGTGATCAATGCCATCGCCCAGGATGCGGCGGGCAATACCAGCGGCCCGGCCACCACCACGGTGGATGCGGTGGCGCCGCCGGCCCCGGTGATCGACCCGAGCAACGGCAGCGTCATCAGCGGTACGGCTGAAGCCGGCGCGACAGTCATCCTCACTGATGGCAACGGCGATCCGATCGGGCAGGCGATCGCCGATGGCAGCGGCAACTGGAGCTTCACTCCCGGTGCGCCGCTGCCCGATGGCACCGTGATCAACGCGGTGGCCCAGGATGCGGCAGGCAATACCAGCGGCCCCGCCACCACCACGGTGGATGCGGTGGCGCCGCCGGCCCCGGTGATCGACCCGAGCAATGGCAGTGTCATCACTGGCACGGCCGAAGCGGGTGCCACGGTGATCCTCACCGATGGCAACGGCGATCCGATCGGGCAGGCGATCGCCGATGGCAGCGGCAACTGGAGCTTCACCCCGGGTGCGCCGCTGCCCGACGGCACCGTGATCAATGCCATTGCGCAGGATGCGGCGGGCAACACCAGCGGCCCGGCCACCACCACGGTGGATGCAGTAGCGCCGCCGGCCCCGGTGATCGACCCGAGCAATGGCAGCATCATCACTGGCACCGCTGAAGCCGGTGCGACAGTGATCCTGACCGATGGCAACGGCAATCCCATCGGCGAAACCACCGCCGATGGCAGCGGCAACTGGAGCTTCAGCCCGGCCGCGCCGCTACCCGACGGCACGGTGATCAATGCCATCGCGCAGGATGCGGCGGGCAATACCAGCGGCCCGGCCACCACCACGGTGGATGCGGTGGCGCCGCCGGCCCCGGTGATCGATCCGAGCAACGGCAGCGTCATCAGCGGTACGGCTGAAGCCGGCGCCACGGTGATCCTCACCGATGGCAACGGCGATCCGATTGGGCAGACCACCGCCGATGGCAGTGGCAACTGGAGCTTCACCCCTGGAGCGCCGCTGCCCGATGGCACCGTGATCAACGCGGTGGCGCAGGATGCGGCAGGCAATATCAGCGGCCCGGCCACCACCACGGTGGATGCGGTGGCGCCGCCGGCCCCGGTGATCGACCCGAGCAACGGCAGTGTCATCAGCGGCACGGCTGAAGCCGGCGCCACGGTGATCCTCACCGATGGCAATGGCGATCCGATCGGTCAGGCCACCACCGATGGCAGTGGCAACTGGAGCTTCAGCCCGGCCACGCCGCTGCCCGACGGCACCGTGATCAACGCGGTGGCGCAGGATGCGGCGGGCAATAGCAGTGGCCCGGCCACCACCACGGTGGATGCGGTAGCGCCGCCGGCCCCGGTGATCGACCCGAGCAATGGCAGCGTCATCACTGGCACGGCCGAAGCGGGTGCCACGGTGATCCTGACCGATGGCAACGGCGATCCCATCGGCGAAACCACCGCCGATGGCAGCGGCAACTGGAGCTTCACTCCTGGAGCGCCGCTGCCCGACGGCACCGTGATCAATGCCATCGCGCAGGATGCGGCGGGCAACGACAGCGGCCCGGTCAGCACCACCGTCGATGCGGTGGCGCCGCCGGCACCGGTGATCGATCCGAGCAACGGCAGCGTCATCGCTGGCACCGCCGAAGCCGGTGCCACGGTGATCCTCACTGATGGCAACGGCGATCCCATCGGCGAAACTACCGCCGATGGCAGCGGCAACTGGAGCTTCAGCCCGGCCACGCCGCTGCCCGACGGCACGGTGATCAATGCCATCGCGCAGGATGCGGCGGGCAACAACAGCGGCCCGGCCACCACCACGGTGGACGCCGTAGCGCCGCCGGCGCCGCTGCTCAGCGTGAGTGCTGACGGTGCGCTGCTGAGCGGCACGGCCGAGCCCAACAGCCAGGTCCGGATCGTGGTCAATGGAGACACCGCGAACCCGATCACAGTCAATGTGGATGGCAGCGGTAACTTCAGCCTGCCGTTCGCACCACCGTTGATCGCCGGCGAGCTGATCTCTGCGGTGGCGATCGATCTGGCGGGCAATACCAGCGGTCCGGCGACCATCAATGCCCCCGATCTTGCGCCGCCGGACATCAGCGTGCCGGAGGCCGCCGACACGTGGATCAATGCTGCGGAAATCGGCGACGGCATCCAGGTCGACGTGACCGTTCGTCCGACGATGCAGGTCGGGCAGGTCATCACTGTCAGATTCGCGGGCCAGAACGGCTATGAGGCCGATGTCAGCCACACCCTCACCGCTGCGGACATCGCGGCCGGTTCGGTGACCGTGACCTTGACGCCGCCCGCTGGCATGGGGCCGTTCCCGGAAGGCGCATCGACCATCACCGCCGAAGTCGCCGGTGGCACCGCATCGGCGCCGGAAGGCTTCACCATCGATACGGTTCCACCCGCAACCCCGGTGCTGTCGCTGGTCGGCAATCTGCTGACCATTTCCGCCGAACCGGGCACCGAGTTGACGGTCACGCTGACGGTAGGAGGTGTGACGGCCACGGCGACGGTCACCGCCGACAACAGTGGCCTGGCGTCGCTGAATCTGCTCACCGATCTGGATATCGACTTCACCTGGGACCAGCTGCTCAATGCACAGGTGTCGGTCGTGGGCAGTGATCCGGCTGGCAATCCGAGCAACGTGGCCAGCATCGGCATCGGCACCAGCATCGAACAGCCGGTCACCATCGGCAACTTCGGCGTGGACGTCAGCCTCAACCCTCTCAATCCGCGCTTTGGCTTCAGTGGCACCACCGAGCCGGATTCGAGCGTGGTGATCCGGGTGATCACGCCCGCCCTGAACGTCGAGCTGCTGCCGATCCAGGCCGATTCCTCCGGCAACTTCTCGCTGAACCTGCTCAGTCCGACCATCCTCAGCCAGCTCGGGTTGAACATCACCGATATCCTCAACCTTGGGTCGCAGATATCCTTCAATCTGGTATCTACCGATTCCAACGGCAACGACAGCGCTGCCTACGGCGTCACGCTGAGTCCGAATGGCCTGTCGTTGAACATCGGCCAGATCGATGTCAACGGTACATCCGGGAATGACGTACTGTCCGGCGCCAACGGCAGTTCCGAGCACATCAACGGCGGCGATGGCAGCGATCTGATCTTCAACGTCGGCAGCGGCGATCGCGTGGTCGCCGGCAACGGTGACGATGCGATCCAGGTCACCGCCACCAACTTCGTCAGCATCGATGGCGGGGCTGGTTTCGACACCCTGATCCTGGCCAATGGCATCGACCTGGACTACAACTCGGTCGGTGTGGGCACGCTCAGCAACATCGAGCGCATCGATCTGGGCACGGGAGATTCGGGCAGCGTGCTCACCCTCACGGCGGCGGAGGTGGCGGCGATCACCGATGGCAACGACACGCTGCAGATCACCGGCGAGAGCAACGATGTGCTGAACGTCATTGGTGCGGTCAACACCGGAACCACGCAGCTGATCAATGGCGTGACCTACGACGTGTACACCTTTGGCAGCACCACGCTGCTGGTGGAGGACAATTCGGTGCAGGTGGTGGCCTGATGCCGCAACGGCGGAGCCGAAGGCGGTGGGCGGGAGGAGCGTTCGCGCTCCTCCTGCTGTGCGGCCTGGCGGCGGGGGCCAGTGCGATGAGTGTGGAGCAGGCTGTGCAGACCGGACTGGCGATCCATCCCCGGGTGCGTGCGGCGCTGAGCGAAGCGGAACGGGCAGGCACCGACGTGAAAATCGCACGGGGGGGCTACTTTCCCGCACTGCAGGTCTCCGGCGGACCGCAGGCCGGACACATGTCCGAGATGGTGTACGACGTCACGCTGTCGCAGATGCTGTTCGACTGGGGCCGGACGCGCAGCCAGGTCGAGGCCGCCAGTGCGACCCAGCGCCGCTATCTGGCAGCGCTGGAGGTCGCCCGGGACGACGCAGCGCTGGATATCATCGAGACCTACCTGGACGTGCTGGTCGCCCGCGAAAGAGTGGTGGCCGTGCGTGACTTCCTGCAGCGGATCGAGGGCGTCCGCGGCATGGCCCGCGACCGCAGCGGCAGTGGCTACGCCGACCGCACCGAGCTGGATCGCGCGCAGCTGGAGTTCGCGCGCGGACAGGACCAGCTGGCGTTCGAGGAAGGCGCGTTGCGCGATGCCAACAACCAGCTGGCCCTGCTGCTGGGCCGGGACGCTGGCCCGCTGCAGGCGCCCGACCTGCCTGACGGAAGGCGGGCATGGCAGCATGACGGCCTGGATGCAGCGATCGAGGCCGCGCCGCTGCTGCGGGAATCGCGCGAGGATGCCGCTGCAGCCGAGGCGGAGCTGGCCGAATCACGCGCGGCATTGAAGCCACAGCTCAACGTGGAGGCATCGGCGCTGCGCCGCGAGATCGGCGGGCAGATGGAGAACGACGCGGTGGTTTCGCTGCGCCTGCGCATGGATGTTCTGCGCGGCTTCAGCAATTTCCAGCGGCCGGCGGCAGCCCGGCAGCGACTGGAGGCGGCGCAGTGGAGTGCCGACGCCACCCGTCGTGATCTGCGGCGCAAGATGCGCACCTTGTTCGACAACGCCGATGCGCTGGTACTGCGTGAGCAGGCGCTGCAGCAACAGGTGGAGGAGTCCACGCACGTCGGCGGTCTGTATCACGACCAGTTCCAGGTCGGACGCCGCGACATCATCGATCTGCTCAGCGTGCAGCGCGAGCGCATGGAGGCCGAACGCCAGCTGGCGACTCTGCGCATGGAGCGGGTCCGCATCGATTATCGCGCTGCCGCCCAGATCGGGCAGCTGGGTGAGCTGCTTGGAGGGAGGGCGCATGCAGACGCCGCGCATTGAATCGACCACCACCGGCAGCGGCAACACGCCGCGCGACCCGCTGCAGGATGGCCTGCTGCTGCTGTGCGAGCGGCTGGGCCGGCCACTGGGTGCTGCCGAGCTGGTTGACGGCATTGCTCTGGAGCAGGGGCGGCTGCCATTGCAGCGGGTGCCACGCGCGCTGCGGCGGGCGGACCTGAACGCGCGTGTGGAGGCCTTCGAGCTGACCGACATCGACGCCTATCTGCTGCCGGTCCTGCTGCTGCTGAACAATGGCAACACGCTGTTGTTGACGGCGATCACCGATGACCAGGCGCAGGTGGAGGTGCCACAGGCCGAGGGTGGCACACAGGCCATGCCGCTGCAGGCACTGCAGGCGCTGTACAGTGGTACGGCCGTGTTCGCCAAACCGCGCTTCCGCTCGGATGGCCGGGTCGGCGATTTCGCCGCGGGCCGGGGCGAGCACTGGTTCTACGGGCCACTGCGTCAGCTGTGGCGCTCCTATGTCGAGGTGGGGGCCGCCGCATTCGTGGCCAACCTGCTGGCCATCGCGACGGCGATCTTCGCCATGCAGGTCTATGACCGGGTGGTGCCGGTGGCAGCGTTCGACACGCTATGGGTGCTGGCCAGTGGCGTTGCCCTGGCGGTCATCATCGAAGGGGTGCTGCGCGTCCTGCGCGGGCAGCTGCTGCATGTGCTCGGCAAGCGCATGGACCTGCAGCTGGGAACGCTGCTGTTTGCCCGCGTGCTGGGTACCCGGATCAACGCCAAGCCGGCGTCGATGGGGGCATTCAGTACCCAGGTGCGCGAGTTTGAGGGCGTGCGTGATTTCTTCACCTCGTCCACCGCTGCGCTGCTCAGCGACCTGCCGTTCGTGTTCGTGTTCCTGCTGCTGATCGCGCTGATCGGTGGGCATGTGGTCTGGGTGCCGGTGGTGGCCTGTGTCCTGATGGTGCTGCCGGGCGTGCTCGCGCAGCGCCGGCTGGGTGAGCTGTCGCGGCAGAATCTGCGCGAAGGGGCGATGAAGAACAGCGTGCTGCTGGAGGCCTTTGAACACCTGGAATCAGTGAAGGCCACCCGTGCCGAAGGCCGCAGCCTGAAGCATTGGGAAAGCCTGACGGCGCAACTGGCGGGAACGGCGTTGAAGACAAGTACGCTCACCGCCAGCCTCAGCCATGGCGCGGCCGTAGTGCAGCAGCTTGCCTATGTGGGCGTGGTTGCCTTCGGTGTCTACCGCATCAATGACGGTGCGATGACGGTGGGCGCACTGGTGGCGTGCTCGATCCTGTCATCGCGGGCGATCGCGCCGCTGGCGCAGGTTGCGGCGGTGCTGGGGCGGTGGCAGCACACCCGCGTCGCCATGGAGGGGCTGGACCAGTTGATGGGCGCCGAGCAGGAGCGCCCACAGGGCGCCCGCTTCGTGCACCGGCCGCGCCTGCAGGGTGCCTACCAGCTGCACGATGTCCGCCTGGCGCTGGGCGAAGGGCCGTGGGTGGTCGACGTGCAGGCGCTGTCCATCGCACCTGGGCAGCGGGTGGCGCTGCTGGGCGGCAACGGTGCGGGCAAGTCCAGCCTGCTGCGCGTGCTGTCCGGACTGGTGACACCGCAGCAGGGACGCCTGTTGCTGGACGACGTGGCGTTGGCACAGATCGATCCCGGTGACCGCGCACGCAACATCGGCTATCTGCCGCAGGACGTGGCGCTGTTCCATGGCAGCCTGCGCGACAACCTCAATCTGGAAGGTGCCGCCTGGCGGGACGAGGAGCTGCTGGAGGCGCTGGATGCGGTGGGCATGGGGCCGTTCGTGCGCGGCAATCCGTTGGGGCTGGACCAGCTGGTGATGGGCAACGGCAGCCTGTCCGGTGGCCAGCGCCAGGCCATCGGCCTGGCCCGGGTGATCCTGCAGGATCCGCCTGTCGTGCTGCTGGATGAGCCCACTGCCGCCTTCGACCAGCAGAGCGAGACCCATGTCATCCAGTTCCTGCAGCGTTGGCTCGGCCAGCGCACGCTGGTACTGACCACCCACAAGCGCAGCATGCTGGCCCTCGTCGAGCGTGCCGTGGTGATGCGCAACGGCAGGATCATCATGGACGGCCCATTGGAGCAGGTGGTGCAGGGCAACCAGGTGCAGCCGATCGCCGCGGTCGCAGGGGGACATCATGGTTGAGCGGCAGAAGCGTTCGCAGCGCCTGCGGTGTGAGCTTGCCGATCCACTGCTGGCGTCCACTCATCCCGTATACCGGCCGCTGTTGTGGGTGCTGCTGGCGACGGTGGCCATCGCCGTGGGCTGGGCCGCGCTTGCGCAGCTGGACCAGGTGACCCGTGGCGAGGGCAGGGTGGTCCCGTACAGCCGCATGCAGAAGATCCAGAGCCTGGAGGGCGGCATCCTCGATCGCCTGCTGGTGAAGGAGGGAGATCTGGTCGAAGTGGGCCAGCCGCTGGTGCGGCTGGAGGAAACCCACTTCCGCACCAACTACGAGGAATCGGCCAACCAGTCGCAGGTGCTGCGGGCCGCAATCGCGCGACTGGATGCGGAGGTACTGGGCAAGGGTGCCATCGAGTTCCCGGACGACATTCCAGCCGGGAGCGCGCTGGCACGTTCGGAGCGGGAGCTGTACCAGTCCCGCCGTGCGACATTGCAGCAGAGTTCTGCAGCCATCGGCCAACAGCTGTCGATCGCGCGCGACCAGCTGAGGATCGTGCGGCCGCTGGTCGCGCGCAACGCCGTCAGCCAGATGGAAGAGTTGAAGCTGACCCAGGAAATCGCCACGTTGACCGGCAAGCTCAGCGAGCTGCGCAACACCTATTTCCAGGAAGCCTATACCGAACGCTCCAAGCTGAAGGCGGAGTTGTCCGCACTGGAGCCGATCGTGCACCAGCGGCAGGACCAGCTGCGGCGCACCGAGATCCTGTCGCCCGTGCGTGGGCGGGTCAACACGGTGCTGATCAATACCCGCGGTGGCGTGATTCCTCCCGGCGAGCCGATCATGGAGGTGATTCCGGTGGAGGAACGGCTGCTGGTGGAAGCCCGCGTCAAGCCGCGCGACGTCGCGTTCCTGGTGCCGGGCATGCCGGCCAAGGTCAAGATCACCGCCTATGACTACACCATCTACGGCGAACTCAGCGGCACCGTCGAGCAGATCAGTGCCGATACCATCGAGGAGGATACGCCGCGGGGCAAGGAATCGTTCTACCAGGTGCTGATCCGCACCGATGGCAGCCAGCTGCGGCGGCACGGCGAGGCCCTGCCGATCATTCCCGGCATGGTGGCGGATGTGGACATCCTGACCGGCAAGCGCAGCGTCCTGAACTACCTGCTGCGACCGTTGATCAAGGCGCGCTTGAACTGAGACCGGGAGTCGGCCGCATGCCATGCAGCTGCGGCAGGGCGGTCTTCATCGCATCGATGAAGGCGCGCAGCCGCGCCGGCTGCTGGCGCGCGGCAGGAAACACCACATGCACCGGCAGGGGTGGCGCTTCCCAGCCCGGCAACAACTGGACCAGGCGGCCGTGCGCCAGATCCTCGGCGACCAGCCAGGCCGATACCACCGCCGCACCCAGGCCCGCCCGCGCCGCCTGCTGGACCACGAACAGGTTGTCACTGAGCAGGCGCGGCGTGATCGACAGTGTGTGCAAACGCCCGCGCGCGTCGTGCAGCTGCAGGCGCTCGCGGTAGTAGGTGACAAGGGAGATCCAGGGCAACGCCTGCGCCTGTGCAGCGGTGGTCACCGCATCGGGATCGACCAGCGAAGGCGCGGCGACCACGATTCGTGGGACTTCGGCCAGCGGCAGCGCGACCATGCGTGGCTCGTCCACCGGGCCGACCCGCACCGCACAGTCCACGCCCTCGGCAATGAAGTCCGGGCGCCGGTCTTCGAGGATCCACTCCAGGCTCAACTGTGGATGCCGGGCGAGGAAGGCGAGCATGGTCGGCAGCAGCTGTGCCTGTCCAAATGCATGCGGCACCATCACCCGCAGGCGCCCACGCAGCACGTCGGGTTGTCCCTGCAGTTCGGCCTGGAGGGTTTCCCATTCCTCCACCACCCGCTGCGCGTGGCGCTGGCAGCGCATGCCCTCCTCGGTCAGCTGCAGGCCATGCGTGGACCGGTGCAGCAGTCGCAGGCCCAGCTGCCGTTCCAGCGCCTGCAGTCGGCGGCTCACGGTGGGCTGGGTG
This sequence comes from Stenotrophomonas sp. STEN147, assembly GCF_056757995.1. Classification (NCBI taxonomy): domain Bacteria; kingdom Pseudomonadati; phylum Pseudomonadota; class Gammaproteobacteria; order Lysobacterales; family Lysobacteraceae; genus Stenotrophomonas; species Stenotrophomonas sp. STEN147. The sequence continues at coordinate 406,261 of NZ_JBRRCG010000002.1, read as the reverse complement.
GTACCCAGCTGCGCGGCGGCGGCAGACAGGCTGCCGGCGTCGACGATGCGCAGGAAGGTGAGCAGCAGGTCGAGCCGGTCGGCGCCCGGGGCCATCTCCATCATACGCACCATGTATGAAAATTATTCATTTGATCCTACTACAGACGTGAAGCGAATAGGCGCAGGCTACGCCCATCCCCCCTGACTGGAGTTGCCGATGTCCACCCCCACGCTTTCCGTGACCGCCCCACCGGTCGTGGCACCTTCCACCTCCCTGGTACTGGCGATGGCGGCCGGTGCCGGGTTTTCGGTGGCATCGCTCTATTACAGCCAGCCGATGCTGGGACTGATCGCCCAGGACCTGTCCGCGGGCGAGCGCGCGGCAGGTCTGGTGCCGACCCTGACCCAGCTCGGCTATGCGCTGGGCATCCTGCTGCTGGCGCCCTTGGGGGATCGTTTCGACCGCCGGTCGCTGATCCTGCTGAAGTCCGCGCTGCTGTCGGTTGCACTCGCCGCAGCGGCCGGGGCGGGGCACCTGCCGGGCCTGCTGATGGCCAGCCTGCTGGTCGGGTTGATGGCAACGCTGGCCCAGGACATCGTGCCTGCCGCTGCGGCGCTGGCTCCGGATGCGCAACGCGGGCAGGTGGTCGGACGGGTGATGACCGGTCTGCTGCTGGGCATCCTGCTGTCGCGCGTGGTCAGCGGGATGGTGGCCGAGGCCTGGGGCTGGCGCACCCAGTTCGTACTGGCAGCCGTGTCCGTGGCGGCGATGGGGGCGGTGATGGCACGTGCACTGCCTCGCTTCGCACCCACCAGCACGTTGCGCTATCCGGCGCTGTTGGGCTCGTTGCTGTCGCTGTGGCGGGAGCAGCCGCAGCTGCGCCGGGCGGTGGCGAGCCAGTCGTTGCTGGCGGTGGGTTTCAGCGCGTTCTGGTCAACCCTGGCGCTGATGCTGCATGCGCGCCTGGGGCTGGGCAGTGCTGCCGCGGGCGCCTTCGGTATCGCCGGTGCGGCGGGCGCGCTGGCGGCGCCGTTCGCCGGTCGCTTCGCCGACAGGCTGGGCAGCCCCGCAGTGGCACGCCTGGCGATCATGGTGGCACTGCTGGGCTTTGCACTGCTGCTCGCCGAATCGTGGCTGCCCGCAGCGGCACTGCTGCCACTGCTGGTGGCCAGCGCACTGCTGTTCGATTTCGGCTTCCAGTCGGCCCTGGTGGCCCACCAGACACTGGTGTATGGCCTGGCGCCATCCGCACGCAGCCGCCTCAATGCAGTGCTGTTCACCGGCATGTTCATCGGCATGGCCGCCGGAGGGGCACTTGGCAGCCTGGCATTGGCGCAGTGGGGCTGGCTTGGGGTGGCGTGGCTGGCGACGATCTGCGCCGGTGGCAGCCTGCTGATCCGCCTGCGCTGAGCGGTCCACCCGGAGCCGCGCGTCAATCGTGGCCGCTGTCGTCCAGGCTGATGATGCCGCGGCGCAGGGCCTGGGTGACCGCATGGGTGCGGTCGCCGACGCCCAGCTTGTCCATCAGGCTCTTCATGTGCGCTTTCACCGTCTGCTCCGAGATCTGCATGCGTTCGCCGATACGCTTGTTCGAGAGGCCGCCGGCCACATGCCGCAGCACCTCGGTTTCGCGCGGCGAGAGCCGGTCTTCCACCACGTGCGCGGCGATGCTGGCGGCCACCGCGGGTGGAATAGGCGCACGGCGACCACCGGCCACCATGCGGATGGTGTCGATCAGTTCATGGCGCAGCATGTCCTTGAGCAGATAGGCGCTGGCACCGGCCTGCAGGGCGCGCACCGCGCGCACGTCGCCGCGGTAGGTGGTCAACACAATGATGCGGGCACGCGGGTCGAGCGCGCGGATCCGTACGATGGCCTCGACACCGTCCAGCCGGGGCATCTGCAGGTCCATCAGCACCACGTCCGGCTGCAGATGCTGGTACTGCGCGATGGCTTCTTCGCCGTCGGCAGCTTCGCCCAGCAGGCGCAGATCCGGCTGGGCGCCGAGCAGGGCCGCCAGGCCGTCGCGCAGCAGCGGGTGGTCATCGACCACCAGCACGCCGATGGGAGGGGAGAGATCAGTCATGGTCAGGTCTGCTCCAGGGCCAGCGCCAGCGCGACGGCCTTCGGTGATAGAGGCGGCGCGCGGGGACCGACAGCGCCACTTCGGTGCCCAGGCCGGGCCGCGTCCACAGCTTCAGCGCCGCGCCCAACCGCTGCGCGCGCTCGCGCATGCCCTGCAGCCCCCAGTGGCCGGCACCGGCATGGTCGTCGGCGATGCCGACGCCGTCATCGCGTACATGCAGCAGGAAGCAGCGGGCACCGTAGGACAGCTCGACCTCGATGGCGCTGGCCTGCGCATGCCGCAATGCATTGCGGATCGCCTCGCGGCCGATCAGGAACACTTCCTCGGCAGCATCCGGCTGCAGGCGGGGCGGGGTGCCTTCCACGGTCAGGCGCAGGGGGTTGGTGCCCTGGCCGGCATACTCGGCGTGCACATCGGCCAGGGCCGAGGCCAGCTCACGACCTGCGAAGGGACCGTCGCGCAGGGCGTTGACCCGTTCGCGGCCCTCGGCCAGATTGCGTTCGGCCAGCTGCATCGCCGATTCCAGCTGGCTGCGCACGGTTTCCGGCGTCTGTGGTGACTGGCTGATCGCGTGCAGGCGCAGGATCAGGCCCTGGCTGCCCTGCAGCAGCGTGTCATGCAGGTCACGTGCGATGCGCTCGCGTTCGCCGTTGCGCTCCTGCAGCCGGGCCCGGAACAGCGCGGCCAGCTGTCCGCTGCGGATCCGTACGGCCATCATCAGCACCGCCAGCACCAGCAGCGCGCACAGCAGCTTGAACCAGACGGTCTGCATGAAGGTCGGTGCGATGCGGAAGCTGCGATGCGCCGGCACCCGGCTCCAGATGCCGTCTTCGTTGGCAGCCTCCACCTCGAAGCGGTAGCTGCCGGGGGCCAGGTTGGTGTAGTAGGCGCGGGTACTGCTGCCGGCGTCCTGCCAGCCCTCGTCGACACCCGACAGCCGATAGCGGTAGCGGTTGCGCTCGGGCCGGGCCAGTGAAAGGGCCACGTAGTCGATCTGCAGCTGGGTGGTGCCGGCGGGCAGGCGCAGATCGTCACGCAATGGTTCGTGCACGTTTCCGTACAGCACATCGCCGATGCGGACGCTCGGCGCCATGCTGTTGACGTGCGTACGGGTCGTGTCCAGCCATGCCAGGCCCTGGTTGGTGGCCAGCCAGAGCAGCCCGTCACCGGCCAGCACCGCCGTGGAGATCGGACCGCTCTGCAGGGCGACCCCCGGCATGCCGTCCACGGCATCGAACAGGCGCGGCGTCACCGGCAGGCCGGCGCGCAGCGCATGCCGCAGATGCGCGCTGTCCAGGCGCACCAGGCCGCGGCTGCCGTTGAGCCAGAGCCGGCCCTGTGCATCGGCCACCATGCCGGTGATGCCTTCAAGCACACCCGCAAGATCAGTGCGTACCGGCATGAAACGTCCGCCGCCCAGGCGTGCGGCCAGGCCCGATTCTCCGGCGACCAGCAACAGATCGCGCTGCTGCAGCAGGGCAGTCACCGGCCCCACCGACAGCCCTTGCGCGGCACCGAAGGTCTCGATCGTGCGATCACCCAGATGGCGCAGGCGGCCATCGGCATAACCCAGCAGCAGCTGGCCGTTTTCGTCCAATGCCAGGGAGGAACAGGCCTGCTCGGGCAGGCGCGTTTCGCGCTGCCAGCGGCCCTGCGTGTAATGCAGCACGCCGCGCTCGCCGGTACAGACCCAGGCCTGCTCGTCATCGGGAAACAGCAGCGCGTGCAGTGGCTGGCCGGTGAACGGCGCCGGCAGTGCGATCCGTGTGGTCCGGCCGTCACGCGTGCGCGCGAGATTGACCCAGTCGAACTGCCAGATCGGCGAGGGCGCGCCGCGTGCAGCGGCTTTCAGTTGCGCGCCACTGCCGTCGAGCAGCTCCCGGCGCAGGTCATAAGGCGCCAGATCCTCGCCGTAGCCATACACGCGGCCATCGCTGGCACGGACCAGCGAGCGATACGGATCGGCAGGACCGGCCGACAGCGTCCTCACGCTGCGCGCGCGGAAGCGGTTGAGGCCGAGATTGGTGCCGACCCAGATATTGCCTTCGCGGTCGGCCATGATCGGCACGGCCGACGTTGCGGTCAGGCCATCCGGTGAATCGAAACGTTCCATGCGTACGGCACGCTTGCCATCGAACGTGACCCTGGCGACCCCACCGTGCGGGCTCATCGTCGCCCACAGCGCGCCATCAGCGGTGAACTGCAGCCGCGCAGCGACCAGCTCCGGCAGGCGGCGTGCCTCGCGCTCGTGCTGTGGCAGCACACCCTCCGCGTTGGCCAGCGGCGAGGTGCCGCGCACGCGGTCGGCCAACCACACCTCACCCAGCGGGCTCTCCACCAACGTGGCCATCTGCGAGACAGCGATGCCGGTGTCCTCGAAGCGGACGGCACCCGGCGCGCGTTTCCAGATCTTCAGGTCGGCCAGCACCCAGAAGGTATTGCGGCTGTCCTGCAGGACCCACTGCACGCGCCGCTCGGGCAGGCCTGCGCTGGCCGGTGGCGGTCGCCAGCGCTTGCCGTCGAACCAGCGCAGCCCGCCGTTGATGGCGGCCCAGCGGCGCCCCTGCTGGTCGCGGCTGAAGCGCGGCACCACCCCGACCGGAACCCCTTCCGCGCGCCCGAAGTTGCGCAGCCGGCCATTGGCGAACTGGCTGATGCCCGCCTGGAAATAGCCGATCCACAGCGCATCGCCATCGCCCGGCACCACGGTGACCATGTTGGTGGAGGGAAATCGGCTGCCGGGCGGTGCGGGCTGCCGCTCGAAGCGACGCCCGTCGAAGCGGTACAACCCGGAGCCGGTCGCCAGCCAGAGCAGGCCGTCGCGATCCTGGGCGATGTCCCAGATGTCGCCGGGTGCGCCCTGGCCCACCCGCCAGGCGGTGTGCTCGTAGCCGGGCAGCCCGCTGCTCACTGCCGGGCGCTGCACGGCGTGGGCAGGCAGGGCGATGCACAGCAGCAGGCACATCAGCAACGCCGTCAGGCGGCGCAGGGAAGGGAAGGGGCGGCCATGCATGCAGCGCATTCTCGCAGGTGCGGGGCAGTGCAGGGTGACCCGAACGGGGTAGGCGCCTGCCGCGGCGCTCGGCTATCACGCCGGCATGGACCGCGGAGATTCTCCATGCAGCGCCTGTTCGTGATGTTCCCTGACCGCGGTCCCGGCGCCGGCCTGTTGTGGCTGCGGCTGTGCGTGGTCGCAGCGCTGTGCGTGCGCCCGTCCGACGCGGGCTGGCTGACGGCCGCCTGCCTGCTGGTTGCCCTGTCGCTGCTGCTGGGAGTGCTGACGCCGCTGTCTGCGCTGCTGGCCGTGCCGTGCCTGCTTTGGCAGAACGTGCCGTGTGCCCTGGCGTTGCTGCCGCTGGCCCTGCTGGCACTCGGACCGGGTGCCTATTCGCTGGACGCGCGGCTGTTCGGACGACGTGTGCTGGAGCGACGGTCTCCCCCATTCGGGTAGGTGCTGCCCTCGTCCGTCGGGGGTAGGGCATCGTGCCGGCGCCCCGCACCATGGGGCACCCCGTCGTGGCATCCCTCCATGGCTACCGTATCCCGCCCTGTTCCGACCGTCGCGGCGCTGCCGCCCCGACAGGCTGCCGCTCTACAGCGTGCGCTGCATTACATCGATGAACATCTGTCACAGCCGATGCGGGTCACCGAGCTGGCTGACGCGGCCTGCGTGAGCCGCTTCCATCTGGTGCGGCTGTTCCGCACCGGAACCGGTGCGAGCCCGCTGCGCTACGTGCGCCGCCGCCGTATCGAGCGTGCCCGCCAGCTGCTGCCCGTCGTGCAACTGCCGATGTCCTGCCTGGCGCAGCAGCTGGGCTTCTTCGACCAGAGCCATTTCGTCCGCAGCTTCCGCGCGGAGACCGGCTGCAGCCCCGGCCAGTACCTGGCTGGAGATGCAGCCCTGTCCCTTCCCCCTGCCCTTGTTCGCAACGGAGTCCATCCATGAGCCTCGCTACCGCAATTCCTGCCAAAGGCCTGCTATCGCCCACCGATCACGCACTGGTCCTGATCGATTTCCAGTCGCAGATGGCATTTGCAACCCACACGATCGACATCTCGGCGCTGCGCAACAACGTCGCGCTGATCAGCAAGGGCGCGCAGGGTTTCAATGTGCCCGTGGTGCTGACCACGGTCGCGGAGACCTCGTTCTCCGGCCCGATGTTTCCGGAGCTGCCGGTGATCTTCCCCGGGCAGAAGGTGTTCGATCGCACCTCCATGAACACCTGGGAAGACCCGCCGGTGATCGATGAGATCAACCGCATCGGCAGGCGTCGCCTGGTGATGGCCGGGCTGTGGACCAGCGTGTGCATCGTGGGGCCTGCGCTGTCAGCGCTGGAGCAGGGTTTCCAGGTGTACGTGATCACCGACGCCTGCGGCGATGTCAGCGTGGAAGCACACGAGCGCGCGGTCGCCCGCATGGTGCAGGCCGGTGCGGTGCCGATGACCAGCGTGCAGTACCTGCTGGAGCTGCAGCGCGACTGGGCGCGCGGCGAGACCTATGGCCTGACCACCGGCATCGCCCGCGATCACGCGGGCGGTTACGGCATCGGCATCCAGTACGCCAAGACCATGTTCGGCGCCCAGGAAGGCGGGCACTGACCATGGACCCGGGGCTCGACCTGGCGCTGCTGATCCTGCGCGTGGCGGCGGGCGGCTTCCTGCTGCCCCACGCGCTGGGCAAGCTGTTCGGCTGGTTCGGTGGCCCTGGCCTGGACGGCTTTGCGGCCGAACTGCGTGGCTTCGGCCTGCCGTCGGCGGCGCCTCTGCCATTGCTGCTGGCCGGGCTGCAGGTGCTGTCCGGAATGGCCGTACTGCTGGGCTGGCAGACACGCATCGCTGCGCTGGCCGCAGCGGCGTTCATCGGCTTCACCGTGCTGCTGGCCGTGCCCAAGGGCTGGTTCTGGATGCGCGCCGGCGCCGAGTACCCCCTGATGTGGACCCTCGTCCTGCTGGCCATCGCGCTGGCCGGGCCGGGAGCCTGGGCGCTGGACAGCCCCGTATTTCCCGGAGACATCGCATGAACCACGAGCCACTCGATCCCGGCCGCCGCAGCGTCGTGCTGGGCACCGGCGCTGCCGTGGCGCTGGGCCTTGCCGGACAGGCCGGCGCCGCCCTCGATTCCACCCCCAAGGAGCGCCGCATGCACACACTGGTCATCCGCAACGCCCGCATCACCACGCTCGATCCACACCGTCCGCATGCGCAGGCGCTGGCCGTACAGGAAGGGCGCATCGTCGCCGTAGGCAGCGATGAAGAGATCATGCGTGGCTGGGGAAACGAAGCCACGCTCATCGACGCACAGGGCAGGCGACTGGTGCCCGGCCTCAACGACAGCCACACCCACCTCATCCGCGGTGGCCTGAACTACAACCTGGAGCTGCGCTGGGACGGGCTGCGTTCGCTGGCCGATGCAATGGCGATGCTCAAGGTACAGGTCGATCGCACCCCGGCGCCGCAATGGGTACGCGTGGTGGGGGGCTTCACCGCCGCGCAGTTCCACGAGAAGCGCCTGCCGACCCTGCAGGAGCTCAACCAGATCGCACCGGATACGCCGGTGTTCCTGCTGCACCTGTATGACCGCGCGCTGCTCAACGGCGCGGCACTGCGTGCATGCGGCTATACCCGCGAAACGCCGGACCCGCCCGGTGGCCAGATCGTGCGCGATTCGCTGGGCAATCCCACCGGCCTGCTGCTGGCCAAGCCCAATGCGTTGATTCTGTATGCGACGCTGGCCAAGGGGCCACGCCTGCCGGTCGAGTACCAGGCCAACTCCACCCGTCACTTCATGCGCGAGTTGAACCGGCTCGGCATCACCTCGGTGATCGATGCCGGGGGAGGCTTCCAGAACTATCCGGAGGACTACCAGGTCATCGAGCAGCTGCACCGCGACGACCAGCTGACCGTGCGTATCGCCTACAACCTGTTCACGCAGAACAAGGGCAAGGAAGTGGATGACTTCCGTGGCTGGAGTGAGATCCTGCAGCCCCGCCAGGGCGATGATCTGCTGCGCCACAACGGTGCCGGCGAGATGCTGGTGTTCTCGGCAGCGGACTTCGAGCTGTTCAGCGAACCACGCCCCGAGCTGCCGCCGGAGCTGGAGCCGGAGCTGCATGATGTGGTGAAGCTGCTGGTGCAGAAGCGCTGGCCGTTCCGCATCCACGCGACCTATGACGAGAGCATCGGCCGCATCCTCGATGTCTATGAGCAGGTCAACCGCGAAGTGCCTTTCGATGGACTGCACTGGTTCATCGATCACGCCGAGACCATCACCCCGCGCAATATCGAGCGGATCCGGGCACTGGGTGGAGGCATTGCGGTACAGCACCGCATGGCCTACCAGGGCGAAGCGTTCGTCGAACGCTATGGCGTGCAGGCGGCACGGCATACGCCGCCGGTGAAGCGGATGCTGGCCGAAGGCGTGCCGGTCGGCGCCGGCACCGACGCCACCCGCGTGGCCAGCTACAACCCCTGGGTCGCGCTGTCGTGGCTGGTCACCGGGCGTACCGTCGGCGGCCTGGCGCTGTATGGGGAGGAGAACCTGCTGGAGCGCGAGCAGGCCTTGCGCCTGTGGACGCAGGGCAGCGCATGGTTCTCCGGCGATGAAGCGGTGAAGGGCACATTGAAGGAAGGCCAGCTGGCCGATTTCATCCTGCTCTCGGCCGATTTCTTCCGCGTCGAAGATGCCCGCATCGCCGATATCACCAGCCTGCTTACCGTGGTCGGTGGCCGCATCGTGCATGCCGACGAAGACTATGCCGGACTGGCGCCGCAGCTGCCGCCGGCGATGCCGGACTGGTCGCCGGTCAACCGGTTCGGGGGGTATCACGTGGGCGGCGCGGCCACCGGCCTGGCGATGGCGCATCACCATCACCCTGGTGCGGCCTGCAGGACCCACGGTGCACACGACCATGCCGCGCGCCACGCAGCACCCAGCAATGATCTGACCGCATTCTGGGGTGCGATGGGATGCTCGTGCTTCGCATTCTGAGCCTCGCCCTGCTGGCCGCGCCGTCCCTTGCGCTTGCCTGCGAGGGCGGCTACTGCAGCGATGCCGCTGATGGCACGCTGCAGTGGGATGCCTCGATGCGTCTGCGCGGCATGTACTACGACCCGACCCGCTTCGGTATCGGCGGCGGCGAGGATGGCTACGGCCTGCTTCGCGCATTGGCGTCGGCCACCTACAGTGAACGCGACTGGAAGGCGATGCTGCAGCTGGGCGTGCACGGCGAGCGTGGGAGGGCCGGCGGACCTGGCAGGACCGATCGGGGTGCGCTGGACGTGCAGCAGGCGTACTGGCGCTGGCAGCGCGGCGGCCTGCATGTGCAGCTCGGGCGGCAGGAGGCGGGCCATGGCAGCTCGCGCCTGCTGTCGGTGCGCGACGGGCCGAACATCCGCCTGGCCTTCGATGGTGCCAGGGTGGGATGGCAGGGCGGACTGGGCGTGCTGGAACTGATGGCACTGCGTCCGGTGGAGAACCGGCCGGGTGCGTTCGATGACCGTGGCGAACGCGGTGCACACCTGTGGGGCGCCTATGCAACCACGGCGCCAGGCCAGGGTCCGGGCCAGTGGGACCTGTATCTGCTGGACTATCGCCGGGAAGACGCCCGCTTCGCGGCAGGTGCCGGCATCGAGCGCCGGCAGACCCTCGGGGCGCGCTGGTTCGGCCAGGCCGGATCGTTGGACTGGAACAGCGAGCTGGTCGTGCAGGGCGGTGAGCTGCGGACCACCCGCCAGCAGCTTGATATCCGTGCGTGGACGCTGGCCACCGATACCGGTTGGCGTTGGCCGCAACTGCCCTTGCAGCCACGGTTGGGACTGAAGGCCGACATCGCCAGTGGTGATGGCCGCCCGAACGACGCCCGGCTGGGCACCTTCAATGCCCTGTTCCCGAAATCGGCCTACTTCAGCGAAGCCAGCCTGCTGGCGCCGGCGAACCTGATGGACCTGCAGCCAACCCTGACCCTGCGGCTGCATGAATCCGTCACCACTGAACTGGGCATGCAGATGGCCTGGAAGCATCGCCGCGCCGATGCGGTGTACACGACGCCCGCACCGCTGGTGGCGCTGCCTGGCAGTGCCGGTGGCGCGCGCAGGATCGGCCGGCAGTACAAATCCGAAACCCGCTGGCAGGCCAGTGCACACTGGCAGTGGCAGCTGCAGCTGGCCTGGGTCGATGCCGGTCCTGCGCTGACGCAGGCCGGTGGCCAGGACACGTTGTTCGCCTCGATCGTTGGAGCATGGCAATGGTGAATGCACGCACATCGCAACCTCCCGCACCGGCCGCAGGTGCCTGGTCCCCGCTGAAGATCCGGATGTTCCGCTCGATCTGGCTGGCGATCCTGGCCAGCAACATCGGTACGTGGGTAAACGACGTGGCCGCGGCCTGGGTGATGGCCGAACGCACCGGATCACCGCTGATGGTGGCCCTCGTGCAGTCAGCTACAACCGTACCGATCGTGCTGCTCGCACTGGCCGCAGGAACCCTGGCCGACATCGTCGATCGCCGCACGTACCTGCTGGCCACCCAGGGATGGATGCTGGCAGTGGCGGCCTTGATGGCGGTGCTGACCTCGCTCGGCATGCTGACGCCACAGCTGCTGGTGCTGCTCACGTTCTGCATGGGATGTGGCGCGGCGATGGCGATGCCGGCGCAGGCGGCGATCGTCTCCGAGCTGGTGCCGCAGCCGATGCTGCCGTCGGCAGTGGCGCTCAATTCGATCGGCATCAACATCGCCCGTTCAATCGGGCCTGCTGTCGGTGGCCTGATCGTCGCCCAGCTGGGAGCTGTGTGGGCCTTCGGCTTCAATGCCATCACCTTCGGTGCGATGCTGTTCGTGGTCTGGGGCTGGAAGCGTGACCCGAAGGCATCGAGCCTGCCGCCGGAAGGCTTCGGTGCCGGACTGAAGGCCGGACTGCGCTATGCCAGCCGCGCGGGGCGTCTGCAGGCGGTGCTGATCAAATCGGTCGGGTTCTTCTTCTTCGCTGCCGCGATGAACGCATTGTTGCCGGTGGTGGTGCGAGGGCAGATGCAGGGCGGTGCAGGGCAGTACGGCATGCTGCTGGGCTGCATCGGCATCGGCGCGGTTGCCGGGGCGCTGCTGCTGCCGAGGTTGCGCGCACAGCTGGACCGCGATCTGCTGGTGTTGCTGGCGACGCTGGCGCTGGCACTGAGCCTGGTTGGACTGGCGCTGACCCGCAGCTGGTACCTGCTGCCGGTGGTGATGCTGGTGAACGGTTTTGCCTGGATCACGGTGCTGTCCTCGTTGCAGATCGCCGCACAGACGGCGGTTCCGGCGTGGGTGAGGGCGCGAGCGCTGGCGCTGTACATCATGGTGTTCTCGGCAGGCATGGCCGCCGGCGGCCTATGCTGGGGCGCGCTGGCGCAGCGAACATCGCCGGAACTGGCGCTGCTGGTTGCGGCAGCAGGCGCGGTCATCGGCGGGCTGCTGGTGTGGAGGGTGCGTATCGCTGGCACCGAAGATCTCAACCTGCGCCCGGCGGGTCATTGGCCGGCGCCGGAACTGTCGGTGCCGGTCTCCAACGATCGCGGGCCGGTGCTGGTGACGATCGAATACCGCATCGATGCCGCCGACCGTGCATCGTTCCAGGCGCAGATGCGCGCGCTGGGCACGATCCGGCGCCGCGACGGTGCGGTGGTGTGGGGCGTGGTCGAAGATGTGGCCAGCCCGGGCATCCATCTGGAGTATTTCGTGACCCCGTCCTGGCTGGAGCACCTGCGCCAGCACGAACGCATCACGGCCGACGACAAGGCGATCCAGGAAGTGCTGCGTGCCCTGCACCGTGGTGAACGCGCGCCGGTGGTGCGTCACTTTGTGGGTGGTCACGATCCGCTGCCTGCCGCCGTGCCTCATCACCACAGCGATATCTGACCGGTAGCGCCGGGCCATGCCCGGCGGATGCTGGATACGTTCGCCGGGCATGGCCCCGCGTGACCCCGCAGGAGCGGCGGCGCAGTGGGGCGCCGCCGCGGGACATCATCTGCGGGCGAACGCCAGCAGGTCGGCGTTGAAGCGATCGGCATGGGTGACGGTCAGGCCGTGCGGCGCGCCGGGGTAGACCGTCAGTTCGGCGTCCTTGATGATCTGCGAGGACAGCTTGGCCGACGCATCGAAGGGGACGATCTGGTCGTCGTCACCGTGCACGACCCATGCCGGCACGTCGATCTTCTGCAGATCTGCGGTGTAGTCGACTTCCGAGAATTCATGGATGCAGTCGTACTGGCCCTTCACGCCGCCCAGCATGCCCTGCAGCCAAAACGAATCGCGCATGCCCTGGGTGACCGTGTTGCCGTCACGGTTGGCACCGAAGAACGGCGTGGCCAGGTCCTGGAAGAACTGCGAACGATCGCCGCCGGTGCCCTTGCGGATGCCGTCGAACACCTCCAGCGGCGTGCCGGCCGGGTTGCCCGCTGTCTTCAGCATCAGTGGCGGTACCGCACCGACCAGTACCACTTTCGCCACGCGTGCGCTGCCATGGCGGCCGATGTAGTGGGCCACCTCGCCACCACCGGTGGAGTGGCCGACCAGGATGGCGTCCTTCAGGTCCAATGCGTCGATCACCGCGGCCAGGTCGTCGGCGTAGGTGTCCATGTTGTTGCCGTCCCAGGTCTGGCTGGAACGACCGTGGCTGCGACGGTCGTGGGCGATCACGCGGAAGCCGTTCTGGCCCATGAACAGCATCTGCGGGTCCCAGGCGTCTGAGGACAGTGGCCAGCCGTGCGCGAACACGACCGGTTGCCCGGTGCCCCAGTCCTTGTAGAAGATGCGGGCGCCGTCGTTGACGGTGATGTAGTTGCTCATTGCGGTTTCCTTGGCGGAAGGGAAGGACGGCGGCGGCGAAGGTGGCCGTCGCCTGTGGCAGTACAGCGCAGAGGCGATGCAGTGGCTTGCACGGCTGTGCTGGATGAGCACGGATGTGACGCGGATCGCTCTGGCGCGCGGCGCGCGTCGTACCGACCATGAGTGCTGGTCGTGGGAGGGGGTGAAGATGAGGACTTTGCCGGGATGGGGGCTGCTGGCCATGCTGCTGGCGACATCCGCAGCGGCGCAGACCCAGGTCTACAAGTGCGCGGACGGCGGGCGTGCGCTGTACCAGCAGACGCCTTGCCAGGGGCAGGCGGAGTGGCGCTGGGAAGTGCCCGCCGAGCAGTCGCTGCCGCGCGGCAGTGCGCCCACCGCCGAGGTGACCTCCACGGGTAACGGTGGACGCAGGCCGGTGCGGCGATCGGGCCGTGCACAGGGGGCGTTGATTCCGATCAGTGCGGATGCTGCGGCCTGTGCACGGGCGCGCAGGGTGCGCACGGAGGCGCTGGCGAGAACGCGCCGGGCGGATTTCGTCCAGCGCCGGCAGTGGGACGATGCCGTGTTCGAGGCCTGCCGCTGAAACGGGTCGCAATCAGGCCAAAAACGACAACGGCGCCGTTCGGCGCCGCTGTCGGGTTCTGTCGGGGGATTCAGCGAACGTCGCTGGCCGCTGCCGGCGCGGTTGTGCTGTCCGGCTTCGGCAGGCTCAATTCGGGGTTGCCCTGTTCGGCCTGCAGGATCTGGATGCGGCGCTGCAGGGCGTCCAGCTGGCTGTTGGTGCTCTGCACATCGGTGCTCAGGCTGACGGCCTGCTGCTGGGCCTGCTGCAGTGACGCGCTGACCTGGGCCGACTGCGCCTGCTGCTGCTCCATTTCCTGCTGCAGGGTACGCAGGCGCTCTTCGTTGTAGGCCACCAGGCGCTCGGTATAGCGCTTGCCGGCTTCCAGGCGGGTGGTATCGATGTAGACCTGCGCGAGCTGTTCGGTCTGCTGCACGAACGTGCGGTAGACCCGCTCGGCGTTGTCGACGGCATCGGTCTTGATGACGCGCCAGAAGTTCTTTTCCTGGAACAGGGCGACGTAGTAGGTCAGGGTACTGGCATTGAAAAGCAGGCTGGCGCCGTAGTTGCCGTTGTACGTGGTACGCAGTTCGGTCAGCTGACGTGCGTCCATCAACTGCTTGAGCTCGTCCACCGTGTTGCGCACCACGGGTGCGCTGCTGCGTACCGGTTCGGCTGCGGCTTCGCGGCTGCTGCGCGCCGCCAGTGCGGACGGTGCCGCCAGCAGCATGGCCACGGCCAGCAGTGCCGCGCCGCGCGCGTGGCGGGCGAAGACGGTGCCCCCTGAAGTTTCTCGCATGTCTGGACCATCCACGGATGAGTGTGGGTTGAGATGGAAGTGTTCCCCGCCCGGGAGTCTAGCATGCGCGGCGGCGGCGCCAAGGGCGCCGGCCCGGCTCAGAACACAAGCTGTGCGCCATTGCACTGGATGGACTGGACGTTGACATCGGTGCGGCCCAGCTCCAGCCCCAGCAGGCTGGCCAGGGTCGTGCTCAGCAGGGAGCCGACGGTGTTGAGCACCGGCTTGAGCGCGGCCAGCACCGGGTTCAGCACGGTGCACAGCACACCGCTGCAGGACACGTTGTTGCCGGGCGTGGTGACACCGCCGCCGGCCGCCGCGTCGAGGAAGCCGTCCGGGGCGGTCTGGATGTACGAGGCCAGATTGGTGCGGACGCAGCCGTTGTAGTCGATCAGGTTGCCCAGCAGGCTGTCGCAGCGGTTGATGAGCAGCCCGCCGACCAGTGAGCCGAGCAGCCCGTCGAGCAGACCCAGGCCCTGTCCCGTCACGGTGGCGCGGTAGCCTGCCCACACCGAGCCATCTTCCCAGCAGGTGCCCAGCCCGATCAGGCAGGGTTTTGGCACGCCCTTCTTGACCGTCCAGTTGCCCAGCGGTGCCAGGCTGCGCGACGGGTCGCCGTCGCGCAGCAGGGGAATGAGCTGGTCGACGTTGTAGCGGCCGCCCGAGGGGAACGCTGCCTGCAGGTAGCGGTCGGCCAGTGCCTTGGCCGTGTCGTTGGCATTCATGCCCTGCGCCGGCGAGCTCAGCATGCCCGACAGGACACGCAGCAGCTCGTTGACCAGGTGCGAGACCGCGTCACCGACGGCCAGGGGATTGATCCGGGTGGTGCCGGTCTGGCCGGCGGCCAGGGTCAGGCTCTGCGTGCCGGTCAGCGCCGGCAGGGTGATCTTGTCGTTGATCAGCGGCCGTCCCAGCAGTGTCAGCAGTTGTTCGTTCTGCAAGGTGGCGTCGCAGACATTGCTCTTGGAGAAACGGTCGGCGGCATTGACCTTGCCGACGCACGCGCGCAGTACCGAGGAGTCCACCTGGATGGTGGCGGTGGGCGGTGCCGCGCTGCATTGGATGCTGGTCAGTGTTCCCATCGCGTTGGCCACGTCCACATGCAATGGCAGGTGCAGGCGCGTGCCCAGCAGGTTGAGCAGTGGCCCCACCCCGAACAGGCGGTCGCTGTCGACGTCGACCATCAGCCGGACCTGTGCGTTGTAGGCGCGTGCGCCGACACCGCCGATGGCGATCGAAGGCGGCTCGACAACGCCGGCCTTGATGTCCATGCCGAGCAGGTTGAGGTTCGGCACCGCTACCCCATTGCCATCATTGGCGATGGAGATGGCTGCATTGACCAGGTCAAGCACGTTGATCTGCGACTGCAGCGCACTGCCCACCGTGCCGTCGGGAGAGATCACCTCGGCGAACAGTCCGCCGCCGCCGTTCTGGCTGCCCAGCGCGATATTGACCCGATTGATGTCGAGGCGGGTGGCCACCAGGTCGGACAGCGCACGCAGCTGCACGCCCGCGGTGGTGCTGCGGCCGACCACCGTGGCGGTGGCGTCCACCAGCCGTGCCAGTGAAACCTGGTTCAACGACAGCAGGCGATTGAAGTCGGCCACGCTGAGATTGGCGGTGACCGGAATGCCGAGCGCATTGAGCAGGCCTGACGGTGTGATGTTGGCCTGTGCCAGTCCGTCGTACGACAGCACCGTGGCGTTGGTGACGTCCAGCCCCACCAGGCGCAGGGTGCCCATCAAGGGCGAGTTGCCGTTCGTGCGCAGCAGCTGCGAACCCACCGCGAACACCGCCGTCGGTTCCGAGCGGCGCGCCACGGCCTGCACGGTGATGGTCGGCAGGCTCTCGTTCTGGCCGAAGAACGGCAGCACGCTGCGGGTCGCAACCACCCGGACCGCGTTGCGTGGATTGCTGGCGTCGACCGTCTCGCTGAAGCGGTTGCCTCCGCGTGCGGCGCTCCAGTTGCCGCAGCGGACCTGCACCGTGCCCGGGAACTGGTTCTGCGTGAGTGCGCTCTGCCGCGCGGCGCTGTTGTCGCCGTTGCTCGATGTACACAGCTCAAGTCGCTGTGCACCTGCCAGCGCCGCCAGATCCACGACCTTCTGCGCATCGCGCTTGGCCCAGAACAGGAAACCGACCTCGATCAGACCCAGCATGGCCACCAGTGCCAGCATCACCAGCATCATGGTGACGGACATGCCGCCGCGCGGGCGGTGGAAACGGGGCTGGCGAGAGCGGTTCATGGCATGCCTCAGCGTCCGGAGTTGGAGGTGCTCTTGGAACTGCCGACATCCGTGTCGAAGAAGGCCGGGATGTCCTGCTCGAAACTCTTCAGGTAGCGCGCGTAGCTGGCGGTGGCCTGGTCACCGAGGATCGGCAGCCGCGGGCCGGCCTGTTGCCCGGACGCCTGCAGCTGGAACAGCTGGCGCGTGGCATCACCGACCTCGTTGCGCCGTGGCGCAGCCGGTGCAGCGGCCACCGGGGCAGGAGGCGCGGGTGGCATCGCCGGGGGCGGCGCAGGCGCCGCCAGGTCGACGGTTGCAAGTGCTTCGGCCTGCTGTGGGGCGACGGCCGGGCCGGCGGCCGGGCCGCCTCCCAGCATCTGGCCGGTCAGCGGCGCTTGTGGCGACTGTGCGTGGGCTCCCGTGGCAAGCAGGCAGCAGGTGACCGCAGGCAGCAGGCATCGGATCAGGGTCATCGCGGTCATGGCGTGTTCTCGGTCGGGTGGTCGGACGTGCCGAAGCGCTCCAGCATCGACGGCGGCAGGCGGGAGGGATCGCGATCGCGGGCGTCACGGCGTGTTTCGGCCGCCAGCCGGCTGCCGGCCGGGGCGGGGGCGCGGGATGGCACAGTGGCGATCCGTGCCGTGCTGCTCGCCGCCGATGCCTGGGCCTGGCGCTGCTGCAGCCGGCTGCGGATCTGCTGGGCCTGCTGCTGGATGCTGCGCCGGGTGTCTTCGTTGAGGTTGGCCTGCGCAGCCAAGCGTTCAGCCGTGGCGTTGTCGCCGCGCAGGACCGCCCACAGCGCCAGGTTGGCGGTCGCCTTGGCGTTGCCCGGTGACAGTTCCAGTGCTTTGGCCAGCGGCTCGCGGGCCTGATCGAAGCGGCCGGCACGCAGACGCGCATACCCCAGGTCACCCAGGTAATCGGTATTCAACGGCTGCAGCTGGGTGGCGCGGGCCAGCGACAGTTCGCTGCCGGCCTCGTCATCGCGATGCGCGGCAATCAGGCCCAGGCCATGCGCCGCGGCGGCGGCCTGCGGCCCGCTGCTGAGTTCGCGGTACAGCGCGGCCGCGGCGTCGGTCTGGCCGGTCTCGCGCAGTGCATTGGCCTGCAGCAGGCGCAGCGCCGGAGGATCGCCGTAGCGCTGGCGGAATGCATCCACATGCGCCAGCGAGGCGTACCAGGCCCCTTGCAGCTGCATGCGCTCGATCAGCTCAAGGTAGGCATTGCGGCTGTCCTGCGGCGCGGGCCCGGGCTCGGCCAGGGTGGGCGCGCGCAGGTACTTCGGGGTGGACGAGGCGCATCCCGCGACGGCAGTGGCAAGAGCAAACAACAGACAGGCGTGGCGCAGAGCAGGCATGACGGTCATCCCATGTTCGACAGGGTTTTGGCCAGCGCGACCAGCGCAGGCCCGGCCAGCACCAGCATCAGTGCAGGCAGCAGGGTCAGCATCATCACCACGGTCATCTTCACCGAGAGCTTGCCGACCTTCTCTTTCAGTGCATTGCGGCGCTGTTCGCGCAGCCGGATGCTGAACTGGCGCAGCGGCTCCTGCACCGCGCCGCCGTGGGCGTGCACCTGCAGGATCAACTGCACCAGGCTGGACAGGTCGTCATCGCCGTAGACATCGCTGAGCCGGCGCAGCGACTGGGCGCGAGTGCGTCCATGGGTGTAGGCGACATTCGCCTCCTGGATCTCGCCACCGAGCACCGGCAGTGCGTCGCGCAGCTTGTCGCCCAGGGTCTGCAGGCTCTGATCCATGCTGAAGCCAACCCCCTGCAGAAGGCGCAGCAGGTCGATCAGCAGCGGCAACTCGTTGTTGACGGCGCGCCGCCGCCGCTTGACCCACGCAGCCAGCACGAACTTGGGCAGCAGCAGGCCGGCGGCAAGCGCGCCGACGATCACCATGATCCGGGCCAGGCCGGTGGCATCGCTCACGGCCAGGGTCAGCGCCAGCACCAGTACTGCCAGCAGCAGGCGCAGGCCCAGATAGATCGCCGTGCCGCGACGGGTGTTCCAGCCGGCCAGATCGAGCAGCAGGCGATCCTCGCCTGCCAGCAGTGCGGCTTCCAGCCGCCCGCCGCTGAGCGTCCGGCCGAAGCGCTCCAGCCAGCCCAGTGAATCCCTGCGGGCCGCGTCCTCGTCGGCGACCGGGTCACGTGGCTGCAACGCGGTCTTCAGCGTTGCCGCACTGCGGTCCTCGCGATGGCTGCGGACCCAGCCGCCCACACCGAGCAGGGCGACGCCGGCGGCCAGGACCAGCAGGGCAAGTGCAAACCAGGCAGTTGCGCTCATCGGGAACCTCCGCTGCAGATGCTCATAGCGACTTGGCCAGGCGATACAGCAGGAAACCACCGAGCAGTTCCAGGCCCAGGGCGATCAGCAGGATTTTGTGACCGAGCGGATCGTGCAGCACGGGCTGGAAGAACTCGGGGCTGGAGATCGCCATCAGTACGGCGCTGGCGGGCGGAAGCAGTCCCAGCACCCAGGCCGACATGCGGGTCTCGGAAGTGGTGGCTGACAACTCCTGCTGGGCCTGCTCCAGGTCGCGCATGAAATCGCCCATGCGCTGCAGGATCTGATCGGCGCGGCCGCCGATGCGGACGCTGACGCCCATCACCACGGCCAGCACCTTCAGCACCTCCATCCGATAGGGCTGCGCGGCGAGGTTCAGTGCGCGGTCCAGGTCCATGCCGCCCCGCGCGTATCGCACCGTGGTGTCCAGCAGCTCACGCAGCGGCGGCGTCGCCTGCTGCGACGCGACCTGAAAGGCCGACTGCAGGCTGTTGCCGAGCGCGGTCAGGCGGACCAGGTTGTCGAGGAAGTCCGGCAGCTGATGCAGCAGCTTGGCCTGCAACTTTGCGGTGCGGCGCATGATCCACAACCAGCAGCCCAGCAGGTACAGCAGCAGTGTCAGCGGCAGCATCCATGCCGTTCCCAGCCGCAGCATCGCGAACAGCGAGAGGGCCAGGCCGGGCACCAGCAGCATCAGCGGCACCTTCCAGCCGGTGGCGAGGCCCGCGCGTTGCAGCAGGCCATTCCAGGGCAGCGCGCGCCGGCCAGCTGCTGCCGGCGGTGGCCGCGATCCATCGTTGGCCGCAGCCGCGTTGCTGACCGGGCCCGCGCTGCCACGTGCCAGCTGCTGTTCGGCGTGCTGCAGGGATGCCTGCCGCTGTTCGCGGCTGTTGGCGGTGCCCCACAGCCATACCGCCAGCGCCAGCAGCACCGACACGATGCTCAATACGCCCAGCAGCAGGCCGGTCCCCATGTTCAGTAGTCTCCGTAGAGGGATTCGCGCAACAGTTGGCGGAACGGCTCGAGCTTGTGCGAGTGCGGCTGGAAGCCCAGCCCGATCCAGCGGTCGGTCTCCTTGCCACTGCCGTCGATCTGCACTTCGTGGCGGAACATCTCCTGGGTGGTGATCAGGTTGTCGCTGACGCCGGTGATCTCGGTGATCGATACCAGCACGCGCCGGCCACTGCCGAGGCGCGAGATCTGCACGATGAAATCGATCGCGCTGGCGATCTGCCGGCGCAGGCTGTCTTCGCTGCCCTGGAACCCGGCGAAGCCGGCCAGCATCTCGATGCGATAGAGACAGTCGCGTGGCGAGTTGGCATGGATGGTGGCCATCGAGCCGTCGTGGCCGGTGTTCATCGCCTGCAGCATCTCCAGCACTTCCGCGCCGCGCACCTCGCCGACCACGATGCGGTCGGGGCGCATGCGCAGGCTGTTGCGCACCAGGTCACGGATGCTGACAGCGCCCTGTCCCTCCGCACCACCGATGCGGCTCTCCAGGCGTACCACGTGCGGATGGTTGAGCGAGAGCTCGGCAGTATCCTCGACGGTGATCACGCGCTCGGTGGGTGGCACGTAGCTGGCCAGGGCGTTCAGCAGCGAGGTCTTGCCCGAGCTGGTGCCGCCGGAGACCAGGATGTTGCAGCGACCCAGCACCATCGCCTTCAGCAGCGCCTGCATCGGCGCATCGAAGGTGCCCTTGGCCAGCAGTTCATCGGGCGTGAACGGGTCCTTGCGGAACTTGCGGATGGAGACCATCGGGCCGTCCACCGCCAGCGGCGAGATGATCGCATTGAGGCGGCCGCCGTTGGGCAGGCGCGCATCCACCATCGGATTGGAGTCATCCAGGCGCCGGCCAAGCGGTGCGAGGATGCGGCGCAGGATGCGCAGCAGATGGGTGTCGTCGGTGAAGCGCTGGGTTGCGCGCTTGAGCTGTCCGCCCTGCGAGACGTGCACATCCTTGAAGCCATTGATCAGGATGTCTTCGATGGTGGGATCATGCAGCAGGTCGTCCAGCGGGCCGAAGCCGGTCAGCTCCTTGACCAGGCCCTCGGCCACCACCTGCATCTCCTCTTCATTGATCGGGATGCGCCACTCCTGGATGAAACCCACGGTCTGCACCTGCACCCAGCGCGCGATCGTGTCCGGTGCCCAGGAATCGATATCGATGCGCTCGTCCTCGATGCTGTTGAGCAGGTGCTCATGCGCCGCGGACAGCACCTTCTGGTACTGCTCGGTCTCTGCGAACGGCAGATTGCCCGCAACGTGGTCAGGCACGGTGTGGCGGGCGACGGCGTGCGGAAACGGGGTTACTTTGTCTTCCATTGCGATCCACCCAGGGCAAGGGCAAGTCTTTCCCGCAGGCCGTGCGTCTGGACCGGGCATGCAGCCGGATCCAGGCGTTGGACGAGCGGGGCGAGGGCACGCAGGTACGGATCACGCGGCGCGTCCTGCAGCAGCAGGTGGCCGTGGCTGGCGGAGGCACGTACGCGTGGTCGTTCGGGGAGCGTGGCCAGCAGTGGAAGCTCGAACCGGCGGGCGATCTGCTCCGGACTCATGCCGCTGCTGTCGTCATGGCGGTTGATCACCAGTTGCAGGCGCTTCTCCCGTTCGCGCTGGCCGGACAGATGCTTGAGCGCATGGTCAAGCGAGACCAGGGTGGCAATTGAAGCGTCCGCGACCAGCCAGATCTCGTCGGCCTGGTCCAGCAGCAGCGGGGGCAGTTGACGCAGCGGGCAGCCGCCGGCGTCGCACAGCACGCTGGCAAACACGCCGCGCAGCCGCTGCAGCAGGGCGCCCGGATCGGACGGCGGCAGTGCATCGCTGCCGCTGGCGCGGTCGAGCAGGACCAGTCCGCTGTCATGGCGCGCCATCGCAGTGCGCGCCAGGGTGGCGTCGATGCGGCTGGCATTGCGCAGTGCGTCTTCGTAGTGGAAGCGGCTGTCCAGATTGAGGTAGAGCGCCAGGTCGCCCGCCGGCTGCGCCAGTTCCAGCAGCAGGCCGTCCTGGGTGCTGGCCTCGCCCTGCGCCAGTGCATGGGTCTGTTGTGCGAGCACGGCCAGATGCGCGGCCAGTGTGCTGGTGCCGACCCCGGCACGTACGCCCAGCAGCAGGATCAACCGCGCCTTGTGCGGCTGGTGTGCGGCGGCGGCGGGCCGCGGCGAGAGCGCGCGGCGCAGCGCGGCCTCGATGCCGGTGTTGTCGCTGTCCAGGTCGAGCACATCGCGCAGGCCGGCGCGCAGCGCCATCACCACGCCTTCGACCTGCCCGGCACTGGTGGCGCCGACGGCGATCAGCGCAAGGTCCGGCTGGGTCTGCTGCAGCTGCTGCGCCAGCACGGTCGAGGCGGCGGCATGCTCGGGGCGGAAGTCGAGCAGTACCAGGTTCTGCGGACCGCGTTGCAGGTCCTGCGCGGATGTCGGCTCACCGCTGTCCTGCCAGTGCAGGGTGGTGGCAGGCGGCAGCTTGGCCGCCAGCCGCGGCAGCAGTTCGCGATCCATCCCGTACAGGACCAGGTTCATCGGCGGTCCTTGCGGATGCAGCGGCTGGGCAGTGGCGTAGGGCATGGGCGTGGTATCGCAGGCATCATGGATTCAACGTGAGAAACCGGGCACAGGGTCCTGGCTGACCGGACCCAGCAGCCAGGAACCCCACTCAGGCAGGTTGGGCCGGGCCTCGCGCTCGCCTGGCAGTGCCAGCTCGGCATTGCGGGCGAGAGGCTGCACCAGCCGTGGCGTGACGATGATCACCAGTTCCTTGTCCTGGCGCTTGTAGTCGAAATCGCGGAAGAACGAGCCGATGATCGGCAGGTCGCCCAGCAGCGGGATCTTGTTCACCGTGGAGGCGACCGTCGAGCTGACGAGACCGCCGATCACGAAGCTCTCGCCATCGCCCAGTTCCACCGTGGTATCGGCACGGCGGGTGCTGATCGACGGAATCTGCACACCGTTGAGGGAAATGGCGTTGGTGTAGTCGAGGTCGCTGGCTTCCGGCGCCACCTTCAGGGCGATGCGGTTGGGCGCGAGCACGGTCGGGGTGACGGTCAGGCCGATGCCGAACGGCTTGTAGGTGATGGTGGTGGTCCCCAGGCCCTGGGGTTCGAGGATCGGCAGTTCGCCACCGGCGAGGAAGCTGGCGCTCTGGCCGGACAGCGCGACCAGGGTCGGCTCGGCCAGCACCCGGGCCATGCCGTTGGACTGCAGCAGATCGAGGTCCGCATTCCACAGGCCCTTCGTCGAGCCGAACACCAGGCGGAAGGCCGATGAAATGGGCGATTCCGATTCGTTGCTGGAGTTGCCCTCCTGCATGCCGGGCAGCACGCCGGTGTTGCCCGGCAGGATCCCGCCCGGACGAGCGAAGCCATAGGCAAAACCGCCGTTGCGGTTCTGGAAGCTGATGCCGACCTGTTTCAGCGCGGTCTTGTTGAACTCGACCACCTTCACCTCGACCTGGACCACACCGCCGCTGGCGATGGTGGAGGCATCGGCCAGCTGGCCATCCTTGCCCAACGCCATCGCGGCCGCCTTCTGTTCCTGCATGTGCGAGAGCGCACTGTCGGTGCTTCCCTGCAGCAGGCCCTGCTGGTCCTGCTGGGTGAACACCAGGCCGCTGGAACCCGCATCGGCCGCCCCCTGCACCGCGCTCTGCACGCGGACCTGCACGCGCTGTGGCTCCGACTGCTTGCGGTGCCACAGCAGCAGGGTGGTGGTGCCGGGGGCCTTGCCGACCAGCAGCGCCTGGCGCTGGCCACGCAGCATCACGATATCGGCGACGCCCGGATCGGCGATGGCCACCCGTTCCAGGTCCGCGGGCAGTGTCCAGGGCCGCTGTTCGCGGGCCTGCAGCACCAGGTCGTCAGCAGCCACGCTGGTCGCAGGCGCCAGCAGCACCAGCAGCAGAGCGAGCCAGCGCTGGCGGGAGGAGGGGCGTGGACTCTGGCGACGTTCGGTCATGGAAGCTCTCGGTGCAGGTCAAAGGGAGCCGCGGGGCGCAGAACCATCGCCGCGGATGATCTCGATTCCGGATGCGCGCGGTGCGCTGCGGCGGGCGGCGGGGGGCTGTGCCGGGGCGTCGTTCACCGCGCGTGCGCGTGCGTTGCTGCGGCCGGCCAGCGCATCGCCATCGATGCCGGCGAAGGCGTGGTTCTCGGGGCGCTGCAACGCCAGCTGCTGTTCCGCGTCCAGGCCACGCAGCGGATCGATCACGCCTCGCGCCTGCGGGAACAGGGCCAGGTCGGGCTGGCCGGCGTCGGCGGGATTGCGCAGCGCGAGGTAGAGCTTGCCCTGCTGCGCGCCCAGCAGCAGCCGGTTGGCATCGGCCACCGGCACCGCCAGCACGGCGCTGCGGGCCGGCTGGGCCGCGTCACCGCTACTGCCGCCACCGCTGCTGGCGTTGCTGGTGATATCCGCCGCGCGCGGGTCTGCACGGTTGCTGGCATCGGCGCTGGCATTCGTGCTGCCCGTGTTCGGGGCGATGTCCTGCTGGCCATAACTGAGCACGCGCAGGCGCGACAGCAGAAGGCGGGTCTGTGCGGCGTCGGGTGCCGCGTTGTAGCTGGCAGGTTCGCTGCGCAGGTTGAGGAACACATCGACGAAATCGCCCGGCAGGATGCGGTTGCCGGCACCGACCAGTTCATCCACCGGCACCGCCAGTGCACGCTCGCCGGGCCGCAGCTGCAACGAGAAGCCCTGGGCCAGCACCGCGTCGCTGATGGTGCTGCCTTCGGCGATGTCCTGCACCGGCACCTTGCCGACCACGGCGGCCAGGTCTGCGGCGGCGCCCGGCACGGCTGCGCTTCGACGCGCCAGGCGCACGCCATTGGCAGTGATCGGTTCACCGGCCGGCAGCCGGGCGATGGCCTCGACCACCGTAATGGCCTGTGCGTCGGCCTGAACGACCGGAGCCGCGCTTTCCGTCGAAGGGGCGGGTCTGCGGCCGATCACGAATGCGATCAGCGCCAGCAGCACCGCGAGTGCGATCAGAGCGATGGCGGCGATGCGGGTCAACTTGAGCATGGAACCGTCTCCTGTACCGTCAGTTGCCGGAGCCGAGGTCGAGCTGGGCGACCGCGACGCTGCGGATGGGGGCCTGCATCACCCAGCCGTAAAGCGTGGCGGTGCCGGGGAAGAAGGGGTGGGCGGCATAGTCGTAGCGGACGGTCACCGTCATGCACTGCGCGGTTGCCATGCCCGCGCACGGTGCCTGCGCCGAGACCTGGATCGGACCGGTGCCGCCGGCGCTGCAGTCGGGGTTCTGCCTGGAGAACTGCAGCAGCCATTGCATCGACTGGCGTGCTGCGACGCACGCGGCGGTGCGTCGTTCGTTGGCGGTTCCGAAGCGCAGCGATGCGCGCGCGCCTTCGGCAGCGGCCGTTGCAAGCGTCTGCTGGGCAGCCATGATCAGCACGCCGGAAAAAGTGAACAGCAGCAGCGGCACCAGGCCGAGAATCATCATCAGCGCGTATTCGACGGCAACCACGCCACGCTGGCGCCGCGGACCGAGGGTGTTCATGCGAGACCTCCGTAGGTCGTGGCCAGGAGCCAGCCGATCGCCGCCAATGCGAGGTAGGCCGCATAGGGAATGCCGCGGCGCCCCTGGCGGGCAGCCTCCATTCCGCGCAATGCGGGGTGTGTCTGCCATTGCTCGCTGGCGCGCGATACCTGCAGCTGCACGCGCATCGGCAGGTGCATGCCCAGCTGGCGCCCGAGCAGGATCGCCACTGCGTGGGCGCCGGCGGCAAGGCTGGCCACTACCCATATCGGCAGCAGGGCATGCCATCCCAGCAGCAGGCCGAGCACGGCAAAGAATTTCACGTCGCCTGCGCCCATCCAGCGTAGTGCGTAGAAGGGCAGGAGCGCGAGCAAGCCGGCAACGGCACCGAGCAGGTGCGCCGGCCATGGCAGTCGTGGCTCACCAAATTGCCCCGCGACCAGCAGAGGTATTGCGAGTGCGCACGCCGCCAGCAGCCAGGCATTGGGCACCCGGCGGGCATACAGATCGCTGATCGCGATCCGCAGGCACACACCGATGGCCAATAGTCCCAGCAGTGTCATCGCACTCCCCTTCGTCCGTCACTGGACCGTCTGCAACCGCATCCCGGCCTGCGGCCACCGTGGTCGCGGATGGCGCGACCAGCGGTGGTGTGTCCGCAGGTCGCTCAGGTGGTTGCTTCGGTGGCGATTGCCGAAAGGCGGGTGAACAGCGTGGTGAAGAATGCCGTGATCTGGGTGCGGCCCACGGCAATCAGGATGCCGGCGATCACAGCGGCCAGCAGCCCGTATTCGAGTGCGGTCACGCCATCTTCTTCTTTCAGGAACTTGCGGATGGAAGCGTTCATGACGGTTGTCTCCCTCTACCTGTCAATGGCAACAAGACACCTGCATCGGCCGGTTGCCCGACTCCGTCGGGACCGTCCATGGACCTCTGCCATCCTGGCGGAGGTGGCAATGCGGGCTGTCCCGCATCGCTCAAGCAGGGTGATCTCCGCCAGGGAGTGCAGCGACCGCGCATGCGCGACCGCGCGGCACCAGGCCGGTGGTCGCAACGTCATCGAGCAGCGCGTGCATCGTCATGCTGTCCCCTGGGTGTGACCGCATCGGAGCGGTTCGATCACCGTGATACCGACTTTGCCTGAATGGCGGCCGGGTGCAACCGGAACCTATATGCAAATTCGGCAGGAATCTCTTATTCCTGATAATCGGTTGCTTATTCTGTGATGAAGCGCCGTTCCCAGGCGTAACGATTCATCGTGATGTTAATAATGTGACCCGGGTTAACGCATGCGAGAATCGTGCCACTGGCGCCCACATTTCCTTCACGCCGGGCGCGGGTTGCTGTATTCCCGTGCGACCTGTTTACCTGCGCGGATTATCGGGCATACTCGTATTCAAGGTTTGGTACTTTCAAGGTGGAGCCGGCCAGTGGCCGCATCCATCACGGCAACGGATGATGCTCTTGGAAACCGCGCGCACCTGTAGGGCAGTGGGGGGTTGCGGCGGGCAGCTGACCAACGGGGGACGACACTGTCATGGTTGATGGTGGGGTGGTTGACAGCGACGACGGCGAGCTCCGGTCGATCGACCTGGCCACGCTGAGCGGTGTGCTTCGCGTATGCGATGTGGAACTGTTGCTGCTCGACGGCAATGGTCCGCGCGCGGCGTTCGCTTCGCGCGTGCATGAGGAAGCCCTGTTCTGCAGCATCAGCTGCGGATTCCATTGCCGTGGCCGCTTCATGCTGCCGCCGGACTGGGCGATGCTGGGGTACCTTCAGGCCACCGACGAGGCGGTGAGCTGGTGCCATGGCGTACCGCTGGCGGCCGGGATGGCGTTGACCGTGCTTCCCGAAGGCATCAGTGAATTCACCCTCAGCCCCGGTACCCGCTTGACCCTGATGCTGGTGCCGGTGTCCCGCGTGCAGCGCAAGCTGACCGAACTGAGCCTGCGCAGCACACCGCCGGCGGGGCAGGCGCTCTCGCTGTTCAATCTGTCCGGTGATGATGCCCCGCTGGCGATGCATTACCAGCAGCTGCACCAGCAACTGGGGCAGGGTGCCAGCCTGCAGCCGGAGGAAACCGAGCGGCTGCTGCACGAGCACATCCAGGCCCTGCTGGGTGCCGGTGCCGTCGATCGCCCGGGGTGCAGCCGCGCACGGCGTACGCATTACCTGATCGCCCAGCGCGCCGAGAATTTCATGCGGCTCAACCTGCGTCGCAATATATATATGAATGAAATCTGCGACGCCGCCGGTGTCAGCGAGCGTGGCCTGCGCTATGCATTCGAAGATCTGTTCGGTACGTCGCCCAACCGTTATCTGTCCATGCTGCGCCTCTGTGCAGCCTGCCGCAGCCTGTCGATGGCCGACTCCAGCAGGCGTTCGGTCAAGGCGATCGCGCTGAGCTGTGGCCTGTGGGATCTCTCCCGCTTTGCCGACAATTACCGGAAGGTGTTCGGTGAACTTCCGCGGGATACCCTGATGCGTGCACCCGCGCAGTTGGGCCAACCGGCCTGAGTCCTGCCCCACAAGGGCTTTCACGGCATTGCTGCCGGTTTTGCATATTCGGCTGCCGAATCCGGCCGTGGATTTGCCGGATTGCGCGATTGCCCTGCCGGATTGAAGTGCGCCACGCCTCCGCGAACCGTTGAAATGTCAGTCACCTGC
This sequence comes from Stenotrophomonas sp. STEN147, assembly GCF_056757995.1. Lineage (NCBI taxonomy): Bacteria > Pseudomonadati > Pseudomonadota > Gammaproteobacteria > Lysobacterales > Lysobacteraceae > Stenotrophomonas > Stenotrophomonas sp. STEN147. Next base: position 378,335 of record NZ_JBRRCG010000002.1, on the reverse strand, counting down.
CTAGCGGCAAGTCCACTGTCATTCAAGTTGTTCGCCTACGGGGGAAATGCTCATGAACCGCATCTACCGGCGTGTATGGAACCGCCAGCTCAATGCTCTGGTTGTGGCCTCGGAACTGGCCACCGGCGATAGCGGCGGCACCGCATCACGCGATCCGCGCACCTCCCTGCTGACGCCCAGCGCCCTTGCACTTGCACTGCTGTGCGTGCTGGCCAGCGGGCCGGCATCCGCAACCGAATCCAACCAGTCGCTGCGCGATCTGCAGGCGCTGGCGGCCAAGTACACCCAGACGTTGCCGGTGAAGGTCGACGCCGAAGTCGCCCTGGCCGCAGCCGCGCGACAGGCGCAGGCGACGCCTGCGATCAGTGCCGATACGCGCGTGGGCCTGCAGTTGAGCACGACCTCGCTGCCGCTGGTGCGCGAGGTCCTGCCGGCCGCCGTGCAGGTGAAGCTGGGGGCGAACGCATCGCCGCAGCATGTGCCCACGCCAGCGCTGGCCGCTGATGTGCGGGCCCAGCTCGGCATCGGAGCCGGTACCCAGGTGGATACCTCACTGGCAGCGAACGTTTCCTCCGGCGCCGCTTCGCCGCTGGGGCTGACGGCCGATGCGAAGGCAAAGGCCAGGGTCGGCATCGCAGGTGCCCCGGTGGCATCGGTGGGTGCCGGCGCCAAGGCGGCAGCGGGTATCACGACGTCCTCGCAGGGACTGTCCGGGTTGAAGGCCGGCATCGACGGCAACGCCGACTCGCATCTGGCCATCGCCGGACATCGAATCTCGGGCCAGGGCAAGGCCTCCGCAACCGCAGCGGTGAGCTTGCCCGCCAAGGAAGAACTGCCGGGCGAGACCCATGATCGCGCGATCACGGCGGCGTTCGATGCAGGCGTCGCCGGCAAGGTGCGCGTGCAGGGCCCGGGTGGCCAGGACGTGGTGGCCGATCGCAACCTGAAGCTTGCGGGCCGGACCGTCGCGAGTGCGCAGGCCAGCACGCTCGGTCTTGGAGGCCTGCATCACGGCGCCCTGGGCGATCTTGGCGGTGCGGTGGGTGGCGTAGTGCACGGCGTAGTCGGCACGGTGGGCAGCGCAGCAGGCGAGACGCTGCACGAAACCGTCGGCACCGTAGGTAGCGCAGTGGGTGGCGCACTGCACAACACCGTAGGCGCAGTAGGTGGCACGCTTCACGGAGCTGCCGGCACGGTCGGCGGTGCGGTGGGCGGCACGCTGCACAACACCGTGGGCGCAGTAGGCGGCACGCTGCACGGTGCTGTCGGTACGGTCGGCAGTGCGGTGGGCGGTGTACTGAACGGCACCGTCGGCAACGTCGGTGGTTCCCTGGGCGACACGTTGAACAACACCGTAGGTGCCGTAGGTGGTGCGCTCAACGGCACAGTCGGTACGGTCGGTGGCGCCGTAGGCGGCGCCTTGAATGGCACAGTAGGTGCCGTCGGCGGCGTCCTCGATGGAACCGTCGGCACCGTCGGTGGTGCAGTCGGTGGCGCGCTCAACGGCACGGTCGGTACGGTCGGCAGCGCCGTAGGCGGCGCCTTGAATGGCACAGTAGGTGCCGTCGGCGGCGTCCTCGATGGAACCGTCGGCACCGTCGGTGGTGCAGTGGGTGGTGCGCTCAACGGCACGGTCGGTACGGTCGGCAGCGCCGTAGGCGGCGCTTTGAATGGCACTGTGGGTGCGGTCGGCGGTGTCCTCGATGGAACGGTCGGCACCGTCGGCGGTGCAGTGGGTGGTGCGCTCAACGGTACAGTCGGTACGGTCGGCAGCGCCGTAGGCGGCGCTTTGAACGGTACCGTGGGTGCGGTCGGCGGTGTCCTCGATGGAACTGTCGGCACCGTCGGTGGTGCAGTGGGCGGTGCGCTCAACGGCATGGTAGGTGCAGTCGGAGGTGTCCTGGATGGAACTGTCGGCACGGTCGGTGGTGCAGTGGGTGGTGCGCTCAACGGCACGGTCGGCACGGTCGGTAGCGCCGTAGGCGGCGCTTTGAACGGTACCGTGGGTGCTGTAGGCGGCGTCCTCGATGGAACCGTCGGCACCGTCGGTGGTGCGGTGGGCGGCGCGCTCAACGGCACGGTCGGCACGGTCGGCAGCGCCGTAGGCGGCGCGCTCAACGGAACGGTCGGCACGGTCGGTAGCGCCGTAGGCGGCGCGTTGAACGGCACCGTAGGTGCAGTCGGCGGTGTCCTCGATGGAACCGTCGGCACCGTTGGCGGTGCGCTCAACGGCACGGTTGGCACGGTTGGCAGTGCTGTGGGTGGCGCGTTGAACGGCACCGTAGGTGCGGTCGGCGGTGTCCTCGACGGGACCGTCGGCACAGTGGGTGGCGCGCTTAACGGAACGGTCGGCACGGTCGGTGGCGCCGTAGGCGGCGCCTTGAACGGCACCGTGGGTGCGGTCGGCGGCGTCCTGGATGGAACTGTCGGCACGGTCGGTGGTGCTGTCGGTGGTGCGCTCAACGGCACGGTTGGCACGGTTGGCAGTGCTGTGGGTGGCGCTCTGAACGGCACCGTAGGTGCGGTCGGCGGCGTCCTGGATGGAACTGTCGGCACGGTCGGCGGTGCAGTCGGCGGTGCGCTCAACGGCACTGTCGGCACGGTCGGCAGCGCGGTAGGCGGTGCGCTGAACGGCACCGTTGGCACAGTCGGCAGCGCCGTAGGCGGTGCTTTGAACGGCACCGTGGGCGCGGTCGGCGGTGCAGTCGGAGGCGTGCTCAACGGCACGGTCGGCGCAGTCGGGGGTGCGGTGGGTGGTGTGCTCAACGGCACCGTCGGCACCATCGGAGGTGCCGTGGGCGGTGCACTCAACAATACGGTCGGCTCGGTCGGCAGCGTTGTCGGTGGCCTGCTCGGGGGTGGCAGCACCACGCCGGGCAGCGGGCTGGACGGCGTACTCACCGGCACGCTCGGCAACGTCGGGGGTGCGGTGGGCAACCTGCTGGAGGGCAACCTCAACGGTACCGTCAACAATCTCGGCGGCGCAGTCGGCGGGCTGGTGGGCGGCACGCTGGGTGGCCTGGGCCTGACCCAGCCCTCGGCGATTCCGCCGGACAGCCCGAAGGCACCCGCTCCGGCTGATCCGAATGCGGGACTCATCATCGGCACCGGTGGCCTGGTCGGCAACGTCGGCCAGCTGATCGGCCCCACGACCAGCAGCCTGTTCGGCGGTGACGGCTATCTGCACAACGGCAATCTCAAGCTCAGCAACGCGAACGTGATGCAGGCCTACTCCACGGTCAACGTGCTCGGCCTGCCGGTCGTGAACCTGTCACCGGTCGGCAGCACCCTCAATGGCCTGGGCGGCGCGGTGACCGGTGGCAGCTCGCACCTGACCCTGATCGGTGGCGTCACTTCCGACAGTTACATCTACAACATCAACAACGGCAACCCCGGTGGCCTGCTGGGCCTGCTGCTGCCGACGGATTCGCCGGCATGGGCCGCCAAGTGCCTGGATATCGCGTTGGCCGACATCTCCTGCTGGGCGGTCAACGCCGCACAGGATTACCAGGTGCTGATGGGTGACGGTGCCTTCGCCAACGGCTCCAAGGAAGTGGTGATCGGCGCCAATGCCCGCCATGAGCTGCCGAAGGTGGATGCCAACGTGGCGTTCCCGGGAGCCGGTCCCAATGATCCTACCAATCCAACCGGCGTGCCGACTGCGGACTACGCCGCGCGCATGGGCCACTCGGTGATTGTCGGCGACAGCGCGGTGGGTACTGCCAACGGCCAGACCCTGCTGGGTGCGGAGGCGACCTCCAACCAGGCCAACTCGGTGGCGCTGGGCTACCGTTCCGCTGCGCTGCGCGGCGCACAGGCCAGCTACAGCGCCTATGGCCTGACCGCCGCCCAGGTGTCTGCCGGTGAAGTTTCGGTGGGTACCGCCAACGGTGGCGAGCGCCAGATCACCAACCTGGCTGCGGGTAGCGCCAATACCGATGCGGTCAACGTCGCCCAGTTGAAGGGCGCGATCAGCCTGATCGATGATGTTTCGGCCGGCGCGGTGATGTACGACGTCGATGGCGCAGGCAATCCGGACTATCGCCGCGTCACGCTCGGCAACGGCACCGGTACCACCACCATCGGCAACCTCGCCGCGGGTGCGGTGACCGCCGGCAGCCTGGAAGCCGTCAACGGCGGCCAGCTGGCCACCACCAACGCCGCCATCGCCGGCTTCTTCGGTGGCATCACCGCCTTCGATCCGGTCAGTGGCGCCTTCACCGCGCCGCTGTTCGAGATCAGCACGATCTCCACCGACGGCGCCATCGCGCAGGGCCTGTACAACAATGCGACCGATGCCTTCGACGCCGTCGACGGCTCGCTGGTCAATCTCAACACGCAGATCAACGATATCCGCAACGGCGGCACCAAGTACCTGCGGGTGAACTCCACAGGCGTGGAGGCAGTGGCCACCGGTGCCGACTCCATCGCGGTCGGTACCAACGCCCGCGCCACGGCGGCCAACGCGATCGCGGTCGGTGCCGGCAGCCTGGCTGACCGTGCGAACAGCGTGTCGATCGGTGCCGCGGGTGCCGAACGCCAGGTGACGAATCTGGCCGCCGGTACGGCTGCCACCGATGCGGTGAACCTGGGCCAGCTGCAGGCCTCGGAGGAAGGCGCGCTGCGCTACGACCTCAATGGCGATGGCAGCGTCAACTACGCCAGCGCGACGCTGGGTCAGGGCGGCACGGCGACCACGCTGCGCAACCTCGGCCCGGGCCAGGTGAGCGCCACGAGCACCGAAGCCATCAATGGTGCCCAGCTGTTCGCTGCCAACCAGGCCGTTGCCACCCACCTCGGCGGCGGCGCGGCGGTCAATGCGGCCGGTGTGCTGACCGCGCCGACCTACACCATCAACAACATCGCCGCCAATGGCACTATCAGCCAGGGCAGCTACAACGACGTCGGCACCGCCTTCGACGCGGTCAGCAATTCGCTGGCCAATGTCGCCGACCAGACCGACGATATCGACAAGCGCGCGGTGAAGTACGATGTCGATGGCAGTGGCAACGTCGTGAACACGGTCACCCTGAGCGGTACCGGCACGGGTGCGGTGAAGGTGACCAACGTGGCGGCTGGCAGCATCCTTGCAGGCAGCAGCGACGCCATCACCGGCGACCAGCTGTTCAGCACGAACTCGACGATCGCCAACTACTTCGGCGGCAGCACGGCCTTCGACGGCACCACCAATCTGTGGACCGCGCCGTCGTTCAGCATCTCCAGCATCGCCACCGACGGCACCCTGACCGCCAACGACTACAGCAACGTCACCGCGGCGTTCTCCGCGGTGGACGGTTCGCTGAGGGTGCTCAACCAGCGCATCACCAACGGTGGCGGCAGCCCGTACCTGGCAGTGAACTCCAGCGCCGCGGCGGCCGCTGCGGCAGGTGCGGAGGCGCTGGCGGTGGGTCCGCAGGCCAGTGCGGCAGGTGCTTCGGCCGTGGCAGTCGGCAACGGTGCCAACGCCAGCGCGGACAACAGCGTGGCACTGGGTGCCGGCTCGGTGGCCAGCGTCGGCGCGCAGAGCGGCTATACCGGTGCCTATGGTCAGACGGGTGCCAGCAATTCGGCAGGCGAAGTGTCGGTCGGCAGCAGCGGCAGTGAACGCAAGATCACCCACGTTGCCGACGGCTCGGACGATCACGACGCGACGAATGTCGGCCAGCTGAAGAATGGCGTGAACTATGCCATCGATCAGTCCAAGGCCTACACCGACCAGAAGATCCAGAACATCACCAACGTCGCCGGCAGCTTCCGCGCCAACAACAGCAACAACCTGGCCGATCCGGCCGCAACGGGTGCCAATTCCGCAGCCGGTGGTGCAGGATCGACGGCCGCCGGGGCCAACTCGACGGCCCTGGGCAACGGCTCGCAGGCACAGGCCGACAACTCGGTGGCCCTGGGCGCAGGGTCGGTGGCCAACCGTGCCAACACGGTTTCGGTGGGGGCCAGCGGCGCCGAACGGCAGGTGGTCAATGTGGCAGACGGCACCCAGGCCACCGATGCGGTCAACGTGCGGCAGCTGCAGGCCTCGCAGCAGGGCACCATCCGCTACGACACCACCGTCAACGGAGCCACCAACTTCAACAGTGTCACTCTCGGCAGCAGCACCAGCGGCCCGACGACGGTCCGCAACGTTGCGGCCGGTACGGCAGGCACCGACGCGGTCAATGTCGACCAGCTGAAGTCCGGCATGGCGCAGACCCTGGACTGGTCGAAGGCCTATACCGACGAGCGCATGGGCGGCTTCGAGCGCGACCTGCGCAGGACCGACAACCGCGCTTCGGCCGGCATCGCTTCGGCCATGGCCACGGCCTCGCTGCCGCAGCCGAGCGAAGCGGGTCGCAGCATGGCCTCGTTCGCCGCCGGCAGCTACAACGGCGAATCGGGCGTGGCGGTGGGCCTGTCCGGTGTCTCGGAAGGAGGCCGCTGGATCTACAAGTTCAGCGGCTCCACCAACAGCCGTGGCGAGGCCGGTGTGGCCGTCGGTGCCGGCATCCAGTGGTAACCGCCGTAGCCGGGCCGCAATCGCGGCCCGGCTGCCGCGCAAACGTCTACAGGGGGAATGACATGAATCAGCATCGCATCGCCCGCGCCGGCCGCATCGCCGCGTCGCTGGGTCTGATCCTCGCCGCCGGCCTGCTGGCCGCCTGCCGCAGCCACGCGCCCGCCGGTGAGGCGCCGGCCGAGGCTACTGCAGTAGCCTTCCCGGAAGCCTCCAAGGCGTCGCTGAAGGAGGGCACCTATCCCGACATCGCCGACCTGCGCCGCTTCGCGCCCGGGATGAGCAAGCGGCAGCTGTACAGCCTGCTGGGTACGCCGCATTTCAACGAAGGCATGTGGGGCGTGCGCGAGTGGAACTACCTGTTCAACTTCCGCACCGCACAGGGCGCCGAGTACTTCACCTGCCAGTTCCAGGTGCGCTTCGACAACAAGGGCATCGCCCAGGCCGGCTACTGGAAGCCCGAATCCTGCGCCGCCGTGCTCGACCCGCCGCGGCCACCACCGCCGCCACCGGCACCCGCGCCACTGCCCGAACAGCCGCTGCGCCTGGCCGCCGATGCACTGTTCGGTTTCGACAGCGCGGTACTCAGCGCCGAAGGCCAGCAGGCGGTGCAGGGCATCCTGGCGCAGGTCCGTGAGGCCAGCAAGGTGCAGTCGATCCAGGTCGTCGGCTACACCGATCGCATCGGTGCGGCCAGCTACAACCAGCAACTCTCGCAGAAGCGGGCCGAAGCGGTGCGCACGGCCCTGGTGCAGGGCGGAGTGCCGCCGGGCAGCATCAGTGCCGAAGGGCGCGGCGCGGCTGAACCGATCGTGCAGTGCGCACAGCGCAACCGTCGCGAACTGATCGCGTGCCTTGCGCCGAATCGCCGGGTGCAGATCGTCGGGGTCGCGCACCCGCGCTGAAGTCTCCCGCGCCGTGGCCATGCCCCGGCATCCCGAGTCCCCCCTGACCACCGGCAGGACGTGGCCACGTCTCCCCCGTCGTCCACCCCTGCCGGTGGCTCAGGTTTTCATACGGTGCACGCGATGAACGCCCAATTCCTGCCTCTGTCCATGAAGACGGAAACCACCCTCAGCGTGTATGGCCAGCTCGGCAATCATGCGGTCGTGCGCATCCCCGGGCGGCGCCTGCCGGGCCTGATCCTGCAGGCCGATACCGTGGCCGGGTTCCTGGCCCAGCTGCAGGAAACCCAGGCCTGCCTGCGCAGTGGCCGGGCGCAGCGTGCCGATGCAGAGCTGGACATGCTGATCGACATGCTGGAGCAATGGTATGCCTTGATCGAGTCGCGGCTGGCCGATGCCGGCGAAGCGCTGTAGCAGCGGGGCGGGCGATCAATCGGCGTCTTCGACGCGCTCGCCCATCAGTTCGCGCTGGCGCTTGTCCAGCTCCTCGGCGTAGCGCCTGCGCACGAAGGCCTCGGAAACAATGCCCAGCAGCTGGCCATCGGCGGCAACCACGGCCAGTTCGTCGGCCTGCGTGCGGTCGAAGCACTGCATCACGCTGACCACATCCGCGCCGGGCAACAGTGACACCTCGCGATTCTCGGCCAGGTCGCCAACGGGTGTCTCCGGCTTCACGCCGTCGGCGTAGACGCGCGGAATCTGCACGATGCCGGCGTAGTGGCCTTCACTGTCGATCAGGACCACGCGACTGCCGGAGCCCAGCGGAAAACGCTGGCGGAATGCACCAGCATCCAGCCCGGCCGGAGTGGTGGCAACGCCCTTGCGCATCATCCGCCCGGCGTTGAGGGTGTGGATCCAGCCGACGTCGCGTGCGCTGCGGATGGTTTCGCCGCGCAGATGCATGCGCCATGTCGAGAACGAGTAACCGAACCACTGGCGGACCAGTGTGCTGGAGACCAGTACCGCGCTCATCACCACGCTGGTCAGCAGGAAGTCGTGGGTGCCTTCCAGCACCAGCATGGCCATGGTCATCGGCGCGCCGACCACTGCGGCGGCCAACGCGGCCATGCCCGCAAGCGCCGCGGACGTGGCATCAATCACCGGCACGCCAGTGGCCATCGCCAGCAGGCCGGCAAACAGGGTGCCGACCAGGGTGCCCATGAACAGCGACGCAAAGAACAGACCACCGCGGAAGCCGAAGCCCAGCGAAATGCCCGAGGCGAGAAGCTTCAGGGCGAGCAGGCCGCCGATCCAGATCAGTGGCAGCTGCGTGGTCAGGTCCAGGTGCAGCGCACCGTGACCGGAGGAAAGCACCTGCGGGCTGGCCATGGCCAGTGGAATCAGCAGGAGGCCGCCGACCACCGGGCGCCCCCACAGGGGCAGTGGACTGCGCTTGACCACGCCTTCGATGGAGGCGATCAGTCGCATCACGCCGATCCCCACCATGGCGCAGCAGCAACCGAGCAGGCCGTAGATCGCGTAGTCGGCGGCGCGCACATCGATGGTCGAGGCTGCGGGCAGCAGGTACGCCTCGATGCCGGACTGGTCGGCGACGAATGCACCCGCCAGTGCGGCCAGGGCCACAGGCGCGAGAGCAGCGGGCGTGTAGGCGCCGATGACGATCTCGAACGCGTAGAAGGCGCCGGCCAGCGGCGCCCCGAAGGCCGCGGCGATGGCGCCGGCGGCACCGGCACCGACCAGGATGCGCACATCATTGCGGCGCAGGCGCATGATACGGCCCAGCTGCGAGCCGCTGCCCGCACCCATCTGGGTATACGAAGCCTCAAGACCGACGGACGCACCGCAGCCGTTCGACAGCAGGGTCTGGGTCAGCACGATCAGATTGTCGCGCATCGACATGCGACCGCCATGCAGGGCATTGGCCTCGACCGCGTCGAGCAGCGGGCGCTTGCGCCGCGCTGCCGCCAGGCTGACCAGCCCGACCAGCAGGCCGCCCAGCGGCAACACCAGCAGGGCGGTCCAGCTGAGCGCGGGCAGGGAGCTGAGGCGCATGCCGGGTTCCAGCCCGTACAGCGCACTCTGGAGCCCGCGCGCGATGTCCGACTGCAGCAGCGTCAGGCCACCGGCGATCAGGCCGACCAGCAACGCCAGTGCGATGAACCACAGGTCGCTGCCACGCAGGCGCAGTCGCAGGCCCTGGAAGGCCAGATGCAGGCGCGATGGTGGAACCGTGGAGGCCATGGTGGCGGCATGATACGCCGCCATCGTGATCGCCACCGTCACCGCATCGGGCATTTACCGCATCAGAAGCGGTAGCGTCCCTGCAGGTAGAAGGTGCGTGGCGCGGCCACCATGCGCCCGGCATTGCCGTCGACATTGCGGGTGTACCAGCGCTTGTCGGCCAGGTTGTTCACGCCGGCTGTGATCTCGCTGTCGCCCAGCCCCGGAACCTGCCAGGCCACCTGCGCATTCCACAGCCGCACCCCCGGCACGCGGCCCACACGTGCATCGGCGCTTTCCTGCCAGGTGTTGGCAGCGTCGGAGAACTGGCCGCTCTGGTGCGTGCTGGAGACATTGAAGGTCCAGGCCGACAGCGCATAGCGGGCGCCGATGCTGTCGGTGTCGCGCGAGTAGAAGGGCACGTCCCGGCCGCGGTTGTCACCGGACTGCTGGATCGCCTTGGTCCAGGTGTAGTTGGCGTACAGCTCCAGTCCGGCCAGCACGCTGTCTTCGGCGAAGCGGTATTCGAGCGCGCTTTCCACACCCTTGTGGTCGGTCGCGCCGATGTTCTGGAAGGTGGGAGGGGTGATCCCCGGCACCTGCAGGATCTGGTTGTCGAAGCGCATCCTGAACACCGTGACCTCGGCGCGCAGTGCACCGTCCTGCCAGCGGGCGCCCAGCTCGGTGGTCCTGGCCACCTCCGGATTCAGCGGATTGCTGGCGGTCTGCGAGTTCAGCTGGATGTTCTGCACCGGCCCGAACGAGGTGGTGTAGTTGCCGAACACGGTCAGCTGCGGGGTCAACAGATAGGCGACGTTGAGCGAGGGCAGGGCTTTGTCGTTGCGGCTGCTGAAGGTGGTGCCGCCACCGGCCTGGCGGCGGTCCATGTCGATCCACTCCATGCGCACCCCCGGCGTGATCCGCCACTGGCCGATGGCGATGCGGTCGTCGAGATAGAAGGCGTGGGCGTCGGTGGCATTGTCGAAGCGGTTGACGGCGCTTGTGGCGCCGGTGCGGCGGGTTACCGTGTAGCTGCGGTCGTTGCCGCGCTCGCGCAGGAAGCGGTAGCCGGCGGTGACGTCGTGCACGCTTGCGCCCCAGTGCAGGCGCTGGGTGTAGCGCGGTTCGATGCCGAGCACGCGGTAGTCGCGTGGCTGCACGCTCACCTGGGTGTTGGCAGCGTTGATCAGCGAGCTGGCACGGGTGCTTTCGTTGTAATAGGCCAGCACCTCGAACTCGCGGGTGTCGGACAACGTGTGGGTGTAGCCCAGATCGATGCCCGTGCGGTGGCCCTTCCAGAAGTCATCGGGACGCGTGTTCTGGAACGGATCCGCCTCGTACTGCGCGCGGGTCAGGCCGCCTGGCGTCAGCGAGCGGACGTCGTAGTAGGACAGCTTGGCACGCAGCGTCTGCTGGTCGTCGATGGCGTAGGCGAACTTCAGTGCCAGATCGTTGAAACGGTCGTCGCTGCCTTCGCGCCAGCCGCGACCGTCCTGGCCGGAATAGAGCAGGGCGACGCCCAGGCCGTTGTCGCTGGTGCCGCCGAGGAAGGTGTTGTACTGGGTGCTGTCGCCGCCGCCATGGTCATGGGCGTTGTAGCGGATCCCGACCTCGCCGTGCAGGCCGCTCTGCTGCGGAATGGCGCGGGTGCTGAAGTTGATGATGCCGCCCACGTTCTGCGGCCCGTAACGCACGGCTCCGCCGCCGCGCACGACGTCGATCGATTCGATGTTGGACAGGCTGGCCGGCGCGAACGACAGCTGGGGCTGGCCGTAGGGTGCGACGGCCAGCGGCACGCCATCCAGCAGCACCGTCGAGCGGGGTGAGTAGCGGCCGGTGAGGCCGCGCACGCCGATGTTCAGCGACACCGAACTGCCGGCGGTGCCGGAGTTGTCGGTGATCTGCACGCCGGGGATGCGGCGCATGGCGTCGCCGATGCTGGCCGCGCCACTGGCCTCGATGCGCTGGCGATCGACCACCGTACGTGCCCCGGCGAAGCTCTTGACGCTGTCATGCAGGCCGGTGCCCAGCCAACTGCCGGAGACCTGGATGCTGTCGAGCGTGGTCGGCGCGTCCTGGGCGAGGGCGGAAGCAAGGGGCATCAGGCACAGGGCGAGGGCTGCCACCAAGGGCAGTCGGGCCGGTTTCGGGGTGTGGAGGGGCATCTGGACGGCGCAGGGAAGGTGGTAAATGAGAATTATTGCTGATTCCATTCGTGAATGGAATCGAAGGCCGATGGCCTCCGGGGTCGGGTGGTAAAGTGAATGATTGCCTCCTGACTCACCGAGATCCGTCATGCCTGCAGCTGTCTTCTATCCCGTCGGAACCCCTGGCCAGCCGTGGGGAGCGGCGGAACGGGAGCAGTGGCGTGCGCGCCAGCAGCGCCTGCGCCGCTACGACGAGGAAGTACTGCCGCGCATCGAGGCACTGGCAGCGCGCTTCGACAAGGTGGCCTACGGCCAGCTCGACTACGCGGGAGAGACCTATACCCTGTTCGCCCTGCGCAGCCGCGACTGGAACCCGGCGCTGCCGGCGGCGCTGGTCACCGGCGGCGTGCACGGCTACGAAACCAGTGGCGTGATGGGTGCCCTGGAGTTCCTTGAAAAGCACGCGGCCGATTACGCGGGCAAGGCCAACCTGCTGGTGGCACCGTGCGTCAACCCGTGGGGCTTCGAGCGCATCAACCGCTGGAACTTCGATGCGATCGACCCGAACCGCAACTTCCGTGCCGGTGGTCCGGCCCGCGAATCAACCGCGCTGATCGAGCTGATCGAACCCCTCAAGGGCCAGTTCGTGCTGCACATCGATCTGCATGAGACCACCGACAGCGATGAAAGCGAGTTCCGCCCTGCGCTGGCGGCGCGCGATGGCAAGCCGTTCGAACCGGGCCTGATTCCCGATGGCTTCTACCTGGTGGACGACAGCGCCAATCCGCAGCCGGCGTTCCAGCAGGCCGTGATCGCGGCGGTGGAAAAGGTGACCCACATTGCACCGGCCGACGACAAGGGCGAGATCATCGGCTCTGCGGTGGTGGCCCATGGCGTGATCGAGTACCCGCTGGTGGAACTGGCCCTCTGTGCCGGCATCACCGGTGCGCCGTACACCACCACCACCGAAGTCTACCCGGACAGCCCGCGCGCCACGCCGCAGCAGTGCAACGATGCGCAGGTGGCAGCGGTCTGCTCTGCGCTGGACTACGCACTGGCGCATCGCTGAGGAGGGGGGCAAGCCCCTGCGCGGCTGCGGTTGCGGCCAATCCTGGTGCATGCCGGGCCGATAGGGCCCGGCGCTATCGCAGCGCGTCGGCCCACCACAGCGCGGCCGGCCCGGGCGGTGTGTCGCGCCGCCACACCAGGTCGCTGTGGATGCGCCGCGGCCAACCGGGCAGGACCAGTTCCACCAGGTGTCCGCGGTCGTAGCGCTGCACCAGCGCTCTCGGAAGTTCGGCCCAGCCGATGCCTTCCTCGGCCATTTCCATCACCATCAAATAGTCCGATGCGGTCCAGGCCGGACCGGCGACGGCGCGCGCGTGATCGACCTGTGCGCTCAAGCGTATCTGCCGATGGCGGGCAAGCTGCGCGGCGGCGCGCGCACCGGCCGCGGCCAGTGCGTGTCCATGCGCGACATACACCGCCAGCTCGCTGTGATGGGCCAGCGGCCGTGCAATCACTGCATCCGGATAGCGCTCCTGGCGGGGCAGCAGCCCCAGTCCGGCGCGGCCGCTGCTGACCAGCTCCAGCACATCGTGTCCTTCAGCGTCGAGCCACTCCAGTTCGATTTCGGGAAAGGCTTCGGCGAAACGCTGCAGTAGCTGTTGCGCCGGGTCCAACTGGTAAACATCGGAGAACACCACCGTCAGCCGGGGTTCGACAGGCGCAGCCAGGCGCACGCTCAGCTGCCGCAGGCGCGCATCGGCAGCCAGGATTTCCTGGGCATGGCCCAGCACCTGCCGCCCCGGGTCGGTAAGCTGCGGATAGCGCCCGCTGCGGTCGAACAGGGATACGCCCAGATCGGCTTCCAGATGGGCGATGGCGGTGCTGACCGTCGATTGCGTCTTGCGCAGGCGCCGCGCGGCAGCCGAGAAGGAGCCCAGTGCGGCAGCCTCGACGAACGCCTGCAGGGATTCAGGAGAGTAGGGCATCGATCCATCGCTCATTTCGATGGGTTCCACTTTGGCGCCATCGTAAAGAGCGATGATACTGGGCGCCATCGCCCCTGTCAGCGGGCGCTGTGAATCCTGCTGGAGTTTCCCAATGACCCGTCGTGTTCCCGCCCCAGGCCCCTTGATTGCCTGGGCTTGCCTGACCGTGGCGATCGTCGCCGAAGTGGTCGGCACGTCCTTCATGGCCCATGCCGCCCGCGCCGGTGGCTGGACCGGCTACCTGGTGATGGCCGGGGCGCTGGCGTTGTCCTATTACTTCCTGGCACTGTCGGTGCGGCGCATCGCGGTCGGCGTTGCGTACGCGGTGTGGGAGGGGCTGGGGCTGACCCTGCTGACCCTGGTCGGCATCGTGGTGTTCGGCGAGAGCCTGTCGGTGCAGCAGCTGGCCGGCCTGCTGCTGGCAGTGGCCGGCATTGTCTGCGTCACCCTTGGGGAGGCGCACTGATGAACACAACGGCACTGTTCTTCGTGATCTGTTCCGCACTGATCGACGTCGCGGCAAACATGATGGTGGCCAAGTCCGAAGGCTTCCGCCGCTGGCAATGGGGTGTCGCTGCCGTCGTCATGGTCTGGATCGCCTTCGCGCTGCTGGGCCAGGCAGTACGCCACCTGGACCTGGCCACGGCCTATGCGCTGTGGGGTGCCATCGGCGTGATCGGCACCGCTGCCTGCGGGCGCCTGCTGTTCGGCAATCGCCTGCGGCCCATCGGCTGGATCGGCATTGCACTGGTGACGGGGGCGGTGCTTCTGCTCAGTACCGCATGAGCGGCGACGATTGCAGACCGGAGCGCGCTGTCCGACACTGCGGTTTTTCCGCAACGGAGTGCCGCCATGTTCAGCCACATCACCGTCGGTTCCAATGATCTTGCGGTCTCGCGCCGCTTCTACGACGCACTGTTCGCAGCCATCGGCGGCCGACCGGGCATGACCGATGAAGATGGAAAACTGGTCTACGTCAAGGACGGGCGGATGTTCATCGTGACCCCGCCCATCGATGGCCAGCCGGCGTGCCACGCCAATGGCGGCACGATTGGTTTCGCGCTGGAGACTCCGCAGGCAGTTCACGCCTGGCAGGACGCAGGCATCGCCCACGGCGGCAGCGCCATCGAAGATCCGCCGGGCGTACGCCACAAGGCCGGGCGGCAGCTGTACCTGGCCTACCTGCGCGATCCCGACGGCAACAAGTTGTGCGCCGTGCACGTGATGCGCTGAACTTCGCGGCGCGCGCGTGATACCACGCGCGTGCTGTCCCTGTGCTGTCATCGCGCGACAGCACTTCATCCTGCGTCCACCGCCGTTCAGCCAGAATCCGCCGGCTCACTCTTTGATCGACCGGAGAACGCCGCCCCGTGGAAGCCCTGGAGCCGCAACAATCCCCGGTGCGCACCCTGCGGCCTGTATTCGCCTTCGCGGCGATCATCGTCGTGGCGTTCGCGCTGTTCGTCAGCCTCTATCCAATCGGTGCCGGTCGCCTGCTGCTCAGCGCACAGGACTGGGCGGCACTCAACGTTGGCTGGTACTACCTGCTGGCGATGACCCTCTATCTGGTGTTCGTGGTCGGCGTGGCGCTGTCCAAGTATGGTGGCATCAAGCTCGGTGCCGACCATGACGAGCCCGAGTTCAGCTATCTCTCCTGGGCGGGCATGCTGTTCGCCGCGGGCATCAGCATCACCCTGTTTTTCTTCTGTGTCTCCGAGCCGCTGACCCATTACCTGCAGCCGCCGCAGGGCGCTCCCGCCGCCGGCGAGGCCGGCGCGCGCCAGGCCATGCAGCTGCTGTTCCTGCATTGGGGCCTGCATGGCTGGGGCGTGTTCGCGCTGGCGGCGATGGCCATGGCCTACTTCGCCTATCGCCACAACCTGCCGCTGGCGTTGCGCTCGGCGCTGTATCCGCTGATCGGCAAGCGCATCAACGGACCGATCGGCTACACCGTGGACGCGCTGGGCATTGTCGCCACCGTGTTCGGCATCGGCGCCGACATGGGCTTCGGTGTTCTGCACCTCAACGCCGGGTTGTCGCACCTGTTCGACATCCCGCACTCGAACTTCGTGCAGATCGTCCTGGTCGCCAGCATGATGGGGGCGGCGGTGGCCGTGGCAGTGTCCGGCGTGGAGAAGGGGGTCCGCTGGATGGCCAACATCAACATGCTGCTGGCGATCGCGCTGGTGCTGTTCATGCTGTTCGCCGGGCCCACCCAATATCTGTTCGGCACGTTGATGCAGAACCTGGGCGACTATCTGGGCAGTGTGGTCGGCAAGAGCTTTGACGTGTACGCCTATGGCGGACGGCCGGCATGGCTGGGCGGCTGGACGGTGTTCTACTGGGCCTGGTGGATCGGCTGGGCGCCGTTCGTCGGCCTGTTCATCGCCCGCATCTCGCGCGGACGTACCATCCGCGAATTCGTGTTCGGCGTGCTGCTGATTCCGCTCGGCTTCACCCTGGCCTGGTTGTCGATCTTCGGGAACAGCGCGCTGGACCAGGTGCTGCACCATGGCCAGCAGCAGCTGGCACAGCTGGCCGTGGATGACCCGCCGACCGTGCTGTACGCATTGCTTGATGGTTATCCGTGGAGCCGCACGGTGATCGCGGTGACCGTGCTGGTCAGCTTCATCTTTTTCGTGACATCGGCCGATTCGGGCGCGGTGGTGCTGTCCACGCTGTCGTCGCACGGCGGCGCTCCGGAAGACGATGGCCCGCGCTGGCTGCGCGTGTTCTGGGGCACGGTGATCGCCGTGCTCACCGCAGGCCTGCTGCTGGCGGGCAGCATCGATGCGTTGAAGTCGGCGGTGGTGCTGGCGTCACTGCCATTCTCGGCGGTGCTGCTGCTGATGATGTGGGGCCTCACCCGAGCCTTCAGTGACGAATCGCACCGCAAGCGCGCGCTGCAGTACCGGCCATCGCCGCTGATCGGCGACGATCGCCACCACCAGGGCTGGCGCCAGCGCCTGAGCCAGGCGATGCACTTCCCGGTGCGCGACCAGGTCTACCGCTTCATGGA
Organism: Stenotrophomonas sp. STEN147; assembly: GCF_056757995.1. Classification (NCBI taxonomy): domain Bacteria; kingdom Pseudomonadati; phylum Pseudomonadota; class Gammaproteobacteria; order Lysobacterales; family Lysobacteraceae; genus Stenotrophomonas; species Stenotrophomonas sp. STEN147. The sequence continues at coordinate 361,584 of NZ_JBRRCG010000002.1, read as the reverse complement.
TGACACGGTGAAACCGGCGATGGAAGCCGTGGCCGAGCAGCTGCGCGGGCAGGGCTGGGATGTGCATACCCGCATCGAAGCCGGCGACATGGAACTTTCGGTCAACCATGGCGAGCAGCAGGACTTCCTGTATCGGGTGATCCTCCGCGGCTACCTGACGCCGTCGTTCGCCGCCCAGCAGCTGCGCAACCAGCGCTACTACCGCGCCGAAGTGCATCTGTTCGAAGGCAGCCAGGATTACGACCTGGTCGGATACAGCCGCAAGCAGATCATCAACGACATCATCAGCCAGTACGAGCGGCACCTGCAGTTCCTGCACCTGAGCCGGTGATGCACGACCGCTGCGATGGGTGCGGACCGTTGGTCCGCACACTCCGTGGAGCCGAGCCCACGCTCGGCTCCATCAAGCCGGTAGAGCAGCCGGGCATGGGCTCGGCGCTACATGTGCAGTTTCCGCATCAGAACCGGTAGCGTGCCCCCACCGTGACGAACTGGCCGCGCAGGTTGTACTGGCTGATGTCGAAGCCGTTGGAGCCGCCCGCGGGGTCGAACGGCGGGTCCCGGTCGGTCAGGTTCAACACGGACAGCGAAAGCGTGGTGTTGGCCAGGCCCTCGTACGCCACGTACAGGTCCAGCTGGTGATAGGGCTTGACGCGATCACGCAGGCCCGGGTTGCTGGTGGCCGTCGCTACCCGCTGGTCGTAGCCGCTGACATATTGCAGGCTCAGCGTGCTGTTCCAGTCGCCCACCGCCCAGCTCAGTGACGTGGTGCCGCGGGTGCGCGGCAGCGCGCCGTGGCGGTTGTTGCCCGCGCCGTCATAGGGCGCCTGACCGGCTACCAGGGGCTGCTTGAAGCTGAGCAGATGGGTCCAGCTGCCGGCGAGGGTGAGGTTGCCCCAGCCGTCGGTGCGGAAGGTGCGGCTGGCCTCCAGGTCGAGACCGGACGTGGTCAGCTCCCCCTGGTTGGCATACTGGTTGGTGATGAACTGGATGCGGCCCTGCGCATCGCGCTGGACCCGGCCCGGGAACAGGGCGGGATTGTCGACGATGAACTGTGCGCTGTCGGGCTTGACCAGGTTGTCCTGCTCGATGCGGTACCAGTCCAGGCCGATGCTGCTGTCAGCGTCCGGCGACCACACCGCGCCAACGTTGAGATTGCGCGAGCGCTCGGCCTTCAGGTCGGGATTGCCGGTGCGGATGTTGGTGACACCGCGGCTGCCACCGGGCTGCAACGGGTCGAGCGGGTCGATCACCGATCCGTAGCTGACCGTCTGTCCGGGTGCGATTTCCGGCAGCGAGGGGGCGCGGAAACCGCGCGAGAACGAACCGCGCAGCAGCAGGCTGTCCAGCGGCTGCCAGCGCAGCGCGAACTTCGGCGAGAACGCCTTGCCGAAGTCGTCGTAGCGGTCGCCGCGTCCGGCGACCTGCAGTTCCAATGTGCGATGCAACGGTACGCTGAACTCGGCATACGCGGCGCTGACCTGCCGCTCGCCATCGACCACGTTGATCGCCGGCCGCAGCTCCGTTCCGGACAGCACCTGCGCACTGGTCCGTGCATCCAGCGATTCCTTGCGGAACTCCGCGCCCCAGGCGAAGCCGACCGCGCCGGCCGGCAGCTCCCACAGCGACGTCGATGCCTTGAGGTTCAGAGAGTGCAGCTGGTACCAGCCCGGGCGCTTGGTCTGCAGGCGCAGCGCGTCAAGCGCGGCCGGCGTGCTGGCCGGGTCGAGGAAGTTGTAGCTGCCATCGCGCAGGATCTGCTCGAACGCGTAGCGGTTGATGAAGTTGTCCACGTACTCGCGCTGCTCGCTCTGCGAGGTCAGCGCGGCGACCTCCCAGTCCCAGCGCTCGCCCTGGCCACGCACGCCGGCCAATGCACGGTAGAACACCTGCGTGTTGTCCTTCAGGCGCGGGCCGAGATCGAAGAACGTGTACTCGAAGGGCAGGGGAGCGCTGCCCGGGTTGTTCGGATGCCCGACCGGCAGCACTGCCGGAATGTCGAGCAGGGTGCCGGTGGCGGGGTTGTAGGCGCGCAGGCCCGGGCCGACGGTCAGTGGCGCGCTGAAGATCTGGTCGGCCTTGTTGTGGCTGTAGAGCACGTCGGCGAAGGCTTCGACGTTGTCGCTGAAGCGGTAGGTGGCGCTCAGCGATGCCTGCAGGCGTTCGGCACCGGGCTGCAGGGTCTTGAACGGCTGCGCGTTGAACGCGCAGGCCTGGCCGGGCAGGCTGCTGCCGAAGTCGCTGTAGGGCCGCAACTGGCTGCCCTCGGGGCACGGCGCGAATGGCTGCGGCGCCCGCGGGTTCGACAGCCAGTTGCCACCGGCAGTGGACCAGCCGGCCAGGCGACCACCGGGCTTGTCGCGGAAATCGCCGCTGCGGGTATAGGCGCGCTGGTCGGCGTCGAGCCGATCACGCTTGAGCAGGTCCAGCCCGAACAGCACGTTCCAGCCCTGCTGTTCGAGGTCACCGAAACCGGCCAGCAGATTGGCCTTGCGTTCGTCGAGGCCGCCCTGGGTGGCCGTACCGAAGCCGCCGCCCACTTCCACGCCCTGGAAGTTCCTGCGCAGGATGATGTTGATGACACCGGCGATGGCATCGGAGCCATACACCGCCGAGGCGCCGTCCTTCAGCACTTCAATGCGCTCGACCGCGCTGATCGGCAGCGCATTGAGATCGACGAAGGTGTCCTGGGTATTGAGGGCGAAACCGAAGTTGGCCACCCGATAGCCGTTGACCAGCACCAGGGTGTTCTTCGGCGACAGCCCGCGCAGGCCGATCGACGCCGAGCCCGCCGCGAAGCTGCCGGTGTACTGCTCGTCGAAGCTGTTGCCGGCATTGGCCGACAGGTTGCGCAGCACATCGGTCAACGTGCTGCGACCGGTCTGTTCGATCTGTTCACGGCTGACGATCTGCACCGGGTTGGGGCCGGCGGTGTCGCTGCGCTTGATGTTGGATCCGGTCACCAGCACGGTGCCGAGCGTGGCGCTGTCCTTGCCGGTATCGGTGGTTTCAGCAGCGCCGGCAGCGCCGGCGGTAAGTCCCAGCGCGATGGCGCCGGCAAGCAGGTTCAGGGTGGTGCGGTACATGGAAGCGACAACGCCGGACAGAAGAGGAGCCGCCAGTACCGCATGCGCTCGCCTGCGCCTTCCAATGACGAAAGCGCATTCAGTTATACATCACAGGTTCTTAACGAGTGACTGGCCCTGTTATCGACCGGTGCTGCGCATTCCTCTCAGGGGTCAGATCCCTTTCCAACGGAAAGGGATCTGACCCCGTTGTCCGACCCTCAAGGCCGCAGGAGCACCTTGCCGTTGCGGCCGGAACCTGCGCCGGCTTTGACCGCCGCAGCGATATCGTCGAGCGCGAACACCTGTTCCACCGGCAGCGTCAGTTCGCCGCCGGCTGCACGCTGCAGCAGTTCGCCCACCAGCCGTCGCTTGTCGTCCACCGCCATCGCCTGGCTGACCTTGCTGCCCCAGAAGCCCTTCACGGTGGCCTCCTTGTAGATCAGGCCTCCGGCGGGGATGCGCATGGGCTCGCCGCTCATCACGCCGAAGGACACCAGCGTGCCGTGGTGGCCGAGCAGGTCGACCAGGTCACCGCTGGCGTCGCCGCCGATGGAATCCACGGCGGCCGCCGCCTGCGCTTCACCGGTCACTGCACGCACGCGGTCCTTCCAGCCGTCCACCGAGGTATCGAATACATGATCGATGCCGAGCGCCTGCAGCTGCGCGACCGCATCGGCGTTGCGCACAAGGTTGGCCACATGGACACCCCGCGCCCGCGCCAGCATCGCCAGCGACTTGCCGACCGCGCCATTGGCGGTGTTCTGCACGATCCATGGCCTGGCTCGACATGCAGGAATTCCAGCAGCATCAGCGCACTGAGCGGCATGGCAATCAGCTGCGCAGCGGTCTCGTCGGGGATCGATTCGGGCATCGGAATCACCATCCGTGCCGGCGCGATGAATGCTTCGGCCCAGGTGCCGTGCACCGAGGCGGCAGCGACACGCTGACCGACCCGAAGGCCGTCGACGCCGTCGCCAACCGCGTCGACCACGCCCAGTGCCTCGCTGCCACCGATCGCCGGCAGCGTCGGCTTGTAGCCATACAGGCCGCGTACGGTCAGCAGATCGTGGTTGTGGATGGAGGCGAGCACGGTACGGATGCGCACCTCGCCAGGACCAGGTTCAGGCAGGGCGGCCTCGGCGACGGCAAGGACGTCGGACGGGTCGCCGAAGGAGGAGTACTGGGCAGCGCGCATGGGGGATGTTCCGCGGAAAGTGGAGGTTGTATCGAAGTGGGGATGCGTGCGGCGTCGACAACCGGCGCAGACGCAACACGGCATCCTGCGACGGTTCGTCGCGGAGGGCGCTATTTACTGCATCTTGTGTTGACGATATCCATCATCCCCATTATGTTGGGGCCGTCACTCCCGGTCAGCCGCCGCCGCCGGACGATGCAAGACACGTCCCGCGGCCCGCCCCTGAAGGCTTGCCGTGTCGACGCGGCCGCCCTCGTGCGGACTCAGGTCGCCCCCACGGCCCGGATACCGGCCGCAGGCGCAGGCACTTGCCGACGACCTGGTGTTTCCGCGCTTTGGCATCCCACCCGATCGCCCCGTGCGCCGGTATCGCGTGCAGGGCCGCCATGGCATCGGCGCAATCGTGCGTGCGAGCCTGGAGACGCAGGACCATGACCGAATACACCTACCGCGCGGCCGATCCGGCCGGCGCCGGCGACGCCCTGCGCACCGGTGGCGAGCGCGTGCCGACCTGGATCACCAAGGAGGCCGGCAACCGACGCCTGCCGTTCGACGCCGGGCGCCTGCAGCGCAGCATCGACGCCATCCATGCCGAGTTCCCGCAGCTGGACGTAGCCGACTACCGCCGCGTGGTACAGGCGATGGTTGAGCGCAAGCCCAGCATCAGTGCCGACGACCTGGTGGACCTGCTGATCCGCGAGGCGGAATCCCGTGTGGATCTGGTCGCGCCGGACTGGGAGCGGTTCGCCGCCCGCATCTACCTGCGCCGCCTGTACAAGCGCGCCAGCCGCAACCGCTTCTACGATGTCAGCCTGAAGTACGGCTCCTACGTGGGCCTGCAGGAGAGCCTGGCCGACCGTGGCGTCTACAGCAATGACATCCTGCGCTGCTACTCGAAGGAGGAGCTGCAGCAGGCCGGAGAGATGATCGATCCCGACCGCGACCGTCTGTTCGCGTACAACGGCCTGTACCTGCTGGCGACGCGCTACCTGGCCAGCGACCGCAGCCGCGAGGTGTACGAGTTGCCGCAGGAGCGCTGGCTGACCATCGCCCTGTACCTCATGCAGGAGGAGAAGCCGCGTGAGCGGCGGATGCAGCTGGTCGGCGAGGCCTACTGGGCGCTGTCGAACCTGTACATGACGGTGGCCACGCCGACGCTGGCCAACGCCGGCAAGGTCGGTGGACAGCTGTCCAGCTGCTTCATCGATACAGTGGACGACAGCCTGCAGGGCATCTATGACTCCAATACGGACATTGCCCGCGTGTCCAAGCACGGCGGGGGTGTCGGCGCCTACCTGGGCTACGTGCGCAGCAGCGGTGCACCGATCCGTGGTGTGCCCAACTCGTCCGGCGGCGTAGTGCCCTGGATCAAGCAGCTCAACAACACCGCGGTATCGGTCGATCAGCTCGGCCAGCGCAAAGGCGCGGTAGCGGTATACCTGGACATCTGGCACCGCGACATCGAGGCCTTCCTCGATCTGCGCCTGAACAACGGCGACCAGCGCCTGCGCGCGCATGATGTGTTCACGTCGGTCTGCGTGCCCGATCTGTTCATGGAGGCGGTCGAGCGTCGGGCCGACTGGTACCTGTTCGACCCGCATGAAGTGAAGCAGGCCAAGGGCTGGTACCTGCAGGACTTCTACGATGAGACGCGCGGTGCGGGCAGCTTCCGCGACCGCTACGCGGAGCTGGTGGCCGACGAGCGCATCAGCCGGCGCACCGTGCGCGCGATCGATCTGTTCAAGCGCATCATGCTCAGCCAGCTGGAGACCGGCAATCCATTCCTGTTCTACCGCGATGAAGTCAATCGCAGGAACCCGAACAAGCATGCGGGCATGGTCTATTCCAGCAACCTGTGCACGGAGATCCTGCAGAACATGAGCCCGACGCGGATGATCCAGGAGATCGTCAGCGGCGACCAGATCGTCACCACCCGCCGCGCCGGCGATTTCGTGGTGTGCAACCTGTCCTCGATCAATCTGGGACGGGCGGTCACCGCGCCGGACGATCTGCTGGCGAAGGACGTGCTGGAACGGTTGATCCCGATCCAGGTGCGCATGCTGGACAACGTGATCGATCTCAATGCCTTGCCGGTGCCGCAGGCCACGATCACCAACCGCAAGTACCGGGCCATTGGTCTGGGCACGTTCGGCTGGCATCACCTGCTGGCGCAGCAGGCGATCCCGTGGGAATCGCCGGAGGCGGAGGCGCTGGCCGACCGCCTGTACGAACGCATCAACTTCCTGACCATCCAGGCCAGTGCCGAACTGGCGAAAGAGAAGGGCCACTATCCGATGTTCGCCGGCAGCGACTGGCACACCGGCCGCTACTTCAGCGACCGCGATTACCGTGATGCGGCCTGGCAGGGCCTGGCGCGTGAGGTGGCCCGCCATGGTCTGCGCAATGGCTGGCTGCTGGCGGTCGCGCCGAACATGAGCACCGCCCAGATCGCCGGTTCCACTGCCTCGATCGATCCCATCTACAGCGCGTTCTACTACGAGGAGAAGAAGGACTTCCGACGGCCGGTCGCGGCCCCCGGGCTGTCGCTGGAGACCTGGCCGTACTACGAGAAGGGCGCCTACAAGGTGGACCAGTTCGCCAGCGTCCGGCAGAACGCCCGGCGCCAGCGCCATGTGGACCAGTCGATCAGCTTCAACCTGTATGTGCCCAGCACCATCCGTGCCAGCACGTTGCTGGAGCTGCACCTGAGCGCATGGCGCGCGGGACTGAAGACCACCTACTACGTGCGCTCCAACGACATCGACATCAGCGAATGCGAGTGGTGCTCGAGCTGATCGCTGCGCCCCAGCCGCGGTAGCGCCGGGCCATGCCCGGCGAGCGCACCGCGCGGCCGCTCTACATTCCGCCGGGCATGGCCCGGCGCTACCTCTGCAGGAACGATCATGGCAACGCCGCTTGACCGCATCAAGATCCTTGAACCACGCCATCCCAACCGCAGCACCGGCATCATCAACGGCCGCACCAGCGGCATACTGAACTGGAACGACATTCCGTACCCCTCGTTCTATCGGGCGTACAAGGAACTGTCGACCAACTTCTGGATCCCCGACGAAGTGGACATGAAGCTGGACGCACGCCAGTACGGTGAACTGTCCGGACGCGAGAAGAACGCCTACGACTCGATCATCGGCCTGCTGGCCACGCTCGATTCGCCGCAGACCCGGTTCATCTACAACGTCGCCGAGTACATCACCGATCCGGCCGCGCATGCCAATGCGGCGATCATCGGCCAGCAGGAAGTGATACATAACGAAAGCTACAGCTATGTGCTGGCGTCGATCACCGATCTGCCCAACCAGAACCGGGTGTTCGAACTGGCCCGCACGCATCCGACCATCATCAGCCGCAACGCGCCGATCATGCAGGCGTACGACGACTTCATGCGCGACAAGACTGCGGAGACGCTGCTGAAGTCGCTGATCCAGTCGTCGATCCTGGAGGGCATCAACTTCTATTCCGGCTTCGCCTACTTCTACAACCTGGTGCGGCAGAACCGCATGACCGGCACCGGCAAGATCATCAGTTTCATCAACCGCGACGAGCTGGCCCATACCAAGTTCATCAGCGAGGTGATCCGCGCCATCGTCGGCGAGAATCCGGAACTGCAGACCAACGAGCTGACGGCTTACGTACACAGCGCCTTCGAGCATGCCATCACCCTGGAGACGCAATGGTCGTCGGAAGTGCTGGATGGCATCGACGGCATCGATGTGGACGAGATGGTGCGCTACGTGAAGTACCGCGCCAACAAGATGGCCGGCATGCTGGGCATCGAGCGGCTGTACAGCGATACGACCGACAATGTGATGCCGTGGATCAAGGCCTACGCCGACAACTTCACCGAAACCAAGACCGACTTCTTCGAGATGCGCAATGCAAGTTACAAGAAGACCAACGTCGACAACGGCTTCGACGATCTCTGAGCGGGGGGCGGGGCTGGGCATCCTGATCGTGGTCGCCTCGCTCAGTGGCAATACCCGGGAGCTGGGGCGGCAGATCGCCGAGCGGTGTCGCGCGGCGGGTCACGCGGTGCATTGGCAGGAGGCCGACGACCTGCGCCAGCCGGCTCCGCTGGCGGCCGATGAAGCCGACCTCGTGCTGCTGGGCAGCTGGACCGACAACTCCGGGCGCACACCGGCGGAGATGAAGGCGTGGGTGGCCGGCATTGCCGGGCAGGGGCAGCGGCCGCGACAGGTGGCGGTGTTCGGCACCGGCGAGACACAGTGGGGCCAGGAGTACTACTGCGGCGCCGTGCACCGCCTGATCCGCTACTTCCACAGCAGCTACCCGCCGCTGGAGATTGAACAGATGCCGCACGGCGAACGCCACGCCGCCGCCATCGACGCCTGGACCGACGCAGTCCTGGCCCATTACCGGAGTACCACCGATGCAGATCATCGACGCCACCACGCCTGAGCAGCTCCAGCAGCTGTTGGCCGAACATCCCCGGGTCCTGGTGGATTTCCACAAGGACCAGTGCCCGGGCTGCCGGATGCTGGAGATGTCCCTGCAGCGTGTCGCCAGCAGCGGCGCGGGGCAGGGCATGACCCTGCTGCGGGTGCAGCTGGAAGTGCTGGGTGAAACCTTCTTCAGGGAGCTGGGGCTGCGCCAGACACCAACGCTTGCGCTGTTCCGTGACGGCAACGAACGCATCCGCCTGGCCGGATTCCAGTCGCCACAGCAGATCGAGGCTGCCATCGCCCTGCATCTGTAGAGCGGGGCCACGCTCGACAGCGCTGCACGCGTGCGTCGAGCATGGCCCGGTGGCGGCCCTCGGCCGTCAGGCGGCGGCGAAGGTGTCGACCAGCAGCTTCACATTCAATGCCACGATCACCAGCGCGATCAACCAGGCGATCGTACCCAGCCACCGCGGCGCCACCAGTGCGCCCATGGTCACCTTGTCGGTCACGATCCGCACCAGCGGAATGATCGCGAACGGCAGCTGCATCGACAGCACCACCTGGCTCAGCACCAGCAGCTTCACCGCGCCCTGGTCGCCGAACAGCACGATCACCACCACCACCGGAATGATCGCCAGCGCCCGGGTCAGCAGCCGCCGCAGCCAGGGCGGCAGGCGAAGGCGCAGGAAGCCCTCCATCACGATCTGCCCGGCCAGCGTCGCGGTCACCGTGGAATTCAGGCCCGATGCCAGCAGTGCCACCGCGAACAGCGTCGCCGCGGCGCCCACGCCCAGCATCGGTGCCAGCAGCTGATGCGCCTGCTCGATGTCTTGCACGTCGAAGCGACCGTTGGCATGGAACACGGCTGCGGCCAGGATCAGGATGCTGGCATTGATGAACAGTGCCAGCGTCAGGGCCAGCGTGCTGTCGGTCACCGCCCAGCGCAGCGCGCTGCGGCGACCCTCGTCGGTACGCGGGTACGCTCGGGTCTGCACGATGGACGAGTGGAGGTACAGGTTGTGCGGCATGACCGTGGCGCCGATGATGCCGATCGCGATGTACAGGGCGTGCGGATCGGTGACCACCTGTGCGCGTGGAATGAAGCCGCCAAGCACCGCCATGACAGGCGGCGCGGCCATCGCGATCTGGACCACGAAGCAGGCGAAGATCACCATCAGCAGCGCGATGACGAAGGCCTCCAGCGCGCGGAAGCCGCGGTTCATCAGCAGCAGCACCAGCAGCGTGTCCAGCGCGGTGATCACTGCACCCCACAGCAGCGGCAGGTCGAACAGCAGCTTCAGTGCGATGGCGGTGCCGATCACCTCGGCCAGGTCGCAGGCGATGATGGCTGCCTCGCACAGCGCCCACAGGGCCAGGTTGACCGGCTTCGGGTAGCGCGCGCGACAGGCCTGGGCCAGGTCCAGCCCGGTGGCGATACCCAGCCGCGCCGAGAGCGCCTGCAGGATCACCGCCATCAGATTGGACACGAGGATGACCGACAGCAGCAGGTAGCCGAAGCGTGAGCCGCCGGCCAGGTCGGTGGCCCAGTTGCCAGGGTCCATGTAGCCGACCGAGATCATGTAGCCCGGGCCGAGGAACGCCAGCAGGCGGAACCACCAGTGGCCCTTGTCGGGTACCGCCACCGAGGCATTGAGCGCACCCAGGCTGGCCGGGGCAGGGGCCGAAGGGTCATCGGGCGCCAGGGTGTTCATACGTGTAATATAGCCCCTGCTATATCCAATAGCAATGTGAAACAATCGTCTTTATCGCGTCACTGGTCCAGAATTCAGCTTCATTCCCGGACGACTTCGGCAGGACAGGCGCACGCGTGGGCAAGAGCGACGATTCGACATCGCCAAAGAATCCCCCCTTGATCGAGGCCGAGCGCCAGGTCGAGAGCTTCCGGCAGGTGCGCGAGGCGCACCGGATGGAACTGGTGGAGGACTATGTCGAGCTGATCTCGGACCTGCTGGCCGATGGGGGCGAGGCCCGCCAGGTCGACATCGCCACCCGCCTGGGGGTGGCGCAGCCGACGGTGGCGAAGATGCTGCGGCGGCTGGCCCGCGACGGCTGGGTCGTGCAGCGGCCCTATCGTGGTGTCTTCCTGACCGCCGAGGGCGAGGCGCTGGCCCATGCCAGTCGCCAGCGGCACCAGACGGTGGAGCGCTTCCTGTTGGCGTTGGGCGTGGATGCCGATACCGCCCGGCGCGATGCCGAAGGCATCGAGCATCATGTCAGCGAGCAGACGCTGGCGCTGTTCGAAGCATTCGTGCGCAAGGCCGAGGGCGGGTAGGGCCGGTGCCCGCGATCTGGGTGGCGGTAGCGCCGGGCCATGCCCGGCGGCTGCATGCGCTGGGAAGGAGGGGTAGCGCCGGGCCATGCCCGGCGGCCGTGGAAGGAGCCGCAGATCACTCAAGCGGCGGGCAGCGCGCCTGCTCCTGTGCGCATGCCCCTGCCTGCCACAGCTTCAGCACAGGCTGCAGACCCTCATAGCGCCGCCCATGCCACCCCTTCGCCAGCACGCGACCTTCCGCGTCGATCAGCACCAGATTGGGCGGCGCGGGGCCGGCCAGGGCCTGCAGCACCGGCATGCGCGCGGCCCTGCGCGGGTCCAGCACCGGCCACGGCATGTCCTGGCGGCGCATGTAGCGGCGCAGCGCGGCCTCGCTCTCATCCTGGCTGACGTACACCACCTCGGTGTCCGCACCGGCCTCGCGCAGTGCGTCACGCACGCTGCGCAGGGTCGGCACGAAGGCATGGCAGGGCGCGCACCAGTCCGCACCGAAGTAAAGCGCGATCAATCGCGGCGGCGGCGACCACTGCATCGGGCGCAGCGATCGCGCCTCCGGTCGCATCAGCGACGCCGAGACCTGCGCGTGCAGATTCTCTGCCGCGACCGGCGCGGCCAGCAGCGCGCTGCCGGCGCACAGCAGAACGCGCAGTGCTTCAGAACGCATAGCGCAGGCTGACATACCACGAGCGCGCGAAGCGGGGCCCGTAGACGTAGTCGCTGTCGCGCAGCGCGCCGGCTTCAAGATCCTTCTGCCGCTGGTCGAACACGTTCTTGACTCCGGCTGCCACGGACACCTCCCGTTCGGCGCCCACCCCCAGGTGGCGATGCCAACGGGCGCCCAGGTCGGTCACCCAGAAGGCACGGGTGCGGTGCAGCTCACCCAGCCGGTTGTTCAGCACCGGCATTGAACCGGTGTGGCGCAGCGCGATGAAGGTCTCCCACGGTTCTGAAGGCAACCAGCCGAGCTGGGCCAGCCCGGTCCAGCGAGGGGTCTTGAGATAGTCGCGGCTGTCGATCACGGTGTCGCCGCCCTCGCCGGTGTCATCGAAGATGCGCTGGGGTTCGCGGAAGCGCGAGCGGTACCACGATGCGCCCGCGGTAAGACGCCACTGCGGCGAGGGCTGCCAGCCCAGATTGGTTTCCATGCCCAGTACGTCCGAGCCCGAGGCGTTGTAACGCAGCTGGCCGAGCTGGCCATCGGCGCCGCGCTGGATCTCGCCCAGCGCGAAGGTGTCACGGATGCGCGCGTAGGAGGCGGTGGCGTCCCACGTCCACACCGGCTCGGCCGGATCCGAACGCCAATCGAAGCCGAGCAGGGTGGTCAGCGCACGTTCCTCCTTCAGGCCGTCGGCATTGCGCACGCGCACCTGCTCGCCGCCGAGCGTGTCCACATGTACATCCTCGACGAAGATTTCCGGTGCGCGGAATCCGCTGGCGATGCCGGCCCGCCACTTCAGGTTCTCCGTGGCCTGCCAGGCCAAGGCGACTCGTGGTGAGAACACCGCGTTGTCCAGTTCGGAACTCTGGTCCACGCGCGCGCCGATCACCAGGTCGATGTCCTCGCGCAGGCTCCATTCGTCCTGCACGAAGGCGCCCAGGTTGTGGAAGCTGGCGTCCTCCAGCACGGCCAGGCGCTGGCCGTCACCGGTCCGGTTGTCGTCGCGCAGGCGCTCGTGCTTGTACTGCACGCCGAACGCCAGGGCGTGTGCGCCCAGCCGCCAGTTCAACTGGCTGTCGAGGTAATGCAGCGGATTGTGCGTGCGCCCGTATTGCCGCCAGGAGCGCGAGGCGGCGCTGCCGGCCACCGTGGGGTCGAGCTCGGAAGGATCGTATCCGGCTGCCGACGGGTCGGTGACCACATCGCCGAGACCGCCATAGAAGCTGTCGCGATCGATGTCGGCGAAGGCATAGGCGAGGCGGAAGTCGATGTCCGGGCTTACTTCCTGGTCCCAGGACACGCTGCCACGCCGGTACGTGGTGTCGAGCGATTCTGCGATGTTGGCCAGATACTCCGGCTGGTCGAGGCGGTTGCCGCCGCGCCGGCTTTCATCGGTGACCTGCACGTCCACGCGCAGCCGTGTTCCCGGTGTGGGCGCATACCAGGCCTGCAGTCCACCGACCTTGAGATCCTTGCGCGTGATCTCGGTGTAGTCATCACCGTTGTAGTCGATGCCCCCGTTCCAGTTGCGCTGGGCGATCACCGACAGTCCGGCATCGGCCTGCGTGGCGACCAGATCCAGCCGGACATCTGCATTCTTCTGCGGCGTGCCACGCAGCACATCCACGCCGGCCTGCACATGGCCACCACTGCGCGAGGGCAGGGGCGGAACCAGGTTGATCACGCCGGCCACCGCGCCGGGTCCATACAGCGCCGAGCCACCGCCCTTGACCACTTCGATGCGATCGACGAAGCCGGCGGGAATCTGCTCCAGGCCGTACACGCTGCCCAGTGTGGACAGCAGCGGGATGCCGTCGAACAGCAGCTGGTTGTAGGCACCCGGCAGGCCCAGCAGCTGCACTTCGCTGGTGTTGCAGTTCTGGCAGTTGCTTTCTACGCGCAGGCCATTGATCAGTTCGACCGCACGGGAGAAATCGGTGGCCGCACGCAGCGCGATGTCCTCCCTGCGCAGCACTTCGGTACGGATCGGCACATCGGCAAGCAGGCGCTCGCTGCGCGTGGCGGTACTGACCTTGACCTGCACCCGGTCCAGCTGCGTGGGCGAGGGCGTGCCGGCTAGTACCGGGGTCGACAGGGCAAAGAAGATGGCGGTGGCCAGCGGAAGGTGGCACGGCGGCACGGCGTGGGGCATGGAGGCGTCGTCCTTGGGGAAGAGAGCGGCGAGGGCGACCTGGCTGGCGCACATGAAAGCAAACGCTTATAGATATAGCAATGGCTATATCAGGCGCGGCGCTGCTTTCATCTGGACGGCGCAGGGGCCTCATCAGGAACGACGGTGTTATAACATTACAATAGACGACGTCACCCCTGCCGGATGTCATATCCGGCAGGGGTGTTCAGGCGCGGGTTCCGGGCGGGACGCCGGGGGTCACCAGGCGGCGCGCAGGCCGACCTGTGCACCGTGGTTGCGATAGCCGCTGTCGCCGCGCTGCACGCGCAGGTCGCCCCAGGCACTCCAGCGTTGCCCCAGCTGCAGCTGCGCGCCCGCCTGCATTTCGTAGCGGCTGTCGGGTGTCTTCGCGCTCAACAGCTCTTCATTGAAGCGCATCGAGGGATCTCGCTGGCCGCGCAGCCAGTTGACCGCCAGGAAGGGTTGCACGCGATTGCCGCGCAGGGTGCTCTGTCCAAACAGACGCACACCCAGCCGACTGTTCAGCCCGATGCTGCGGCCATCCTCGACCCGTGTTCCGTTGTCCTCAACTACGCTGTCACTGTCGTAGTCGGTCCAGGTCACCTGTGCCTGCGGCTGCAGGTACAGAGTGCTGGCCTCGCGGGTGCGGATCGCCCAGGCGTAGCCGAGCTCCAGCGACGCGCTGCGGACGTCCGCATCGTAGGTTTCCGCTGCAATGCCCTCGCCCTGCACATCATTGTCGAAGCGGGCAGCCTGCACCCAGCCGTCCACGTACAGGCCGCCGCTGCTCTGTGCATCCTGCACCCAGCCCAGGTACACGCCTGCCGATTTGCCCTTGATCCTGCCGCGGGTGCCATAGCCGGACAGCATGGAGACTGCGCGGGTGGTGGCGTCGCCGGTGCCGAGCATCACGCCCACCTGGCCGCGCCCGTCGCTCCAGCGCCACAGATCGCTGCCCAGCTGCAGGACGTTGAGATGCGTGCGGGCATCGACCTGGCCGGCAATGCTGGCCCGCAGCTGGTCGCGACCCGCGCGGACCCAGGTTCCGATGCGCGCACGATCGAAGCCCGGTTCGCCGCGATCATGGCGGCGTACCTGGAACATCTGCTCGGCCGCGATCTGGTTGGCCAGATAGGCACCCGGCTCCGGGCGCAGCACGGGTTCGGGATCGGGGTCAGGATCGGGGTCGGGATCGGGAGGAGGAATCACCGGATCCTCCGGATCGCACTCCGGCAGGGAAGGATTGATATCGCACGGATTGCCCGTGTAGGCCGAGGTCAGGTACCAGTTGCCGTTGGCCGTCGTGGCCGAGCCTTTGTGCAGGAAATACTCGTACATGCCGCCGATGGCGCGGCCCTGCAGCGCGAAGCTGCCGTTGCTGGCGCCATCGACCTGGACCAGCAGGATGCCGTCGACCGTCTGCGCGCCGGCGCCCGCGACGTTGTTGACAATGACGTTGGTGGCGCCGCTGGTGGCGCCGGTCACATGCAGGCGCGAACTGGCGGCGGCGTCGCCGGCCAGCACGGTGTTGAAATGCAGGGTGCCGCCGTTGCCGGTGTAATCGCCATTGACGGTCAACTGCGGATACGCCGCCTGACCCTCCGCGCCGAGCAGGATGTGGCTGTCCGCGCCGAGGGTGAGGTTGCCGGTGCTGCTGTCGCCGGACAGCGTCCAGCGTCCGCCCTGGTCGACGATCACCTCGGCCGGGCCGGTGATCTGTCCGGTCAGCACCAGCCCATCGAGGAAGCGCAGGGTCGTGCTGGCGGTATCGGCGATGACGAAGTTGCCGTTGAGGGTGGACGTGCGGGCCGTGAAGTCCAGTGCCATGTCGGGATCGACGTCAACCAGATGGCCGTTGCCACCGATGAGCGTTGCGCCGTTCTGGACGGTCAGGCGCGCCAGCTCGGGCGTACGGCCAAGCTCCATTCTCACCTTGACGGCGGGACCGGTGGTGCCCTCCACGCGTGATCCATCCACCAGTACATGCCAGTCCGCAGGGTCCGCATAGGGGGGTTGGTTCACTCTGGAATTTCCCAGTAGCAGGCCGATGTCGCTGCCGATGGCGGCGGAGCCATCACGCAGCTCGATCGAGCCGGCCAGGCTGCGCATGCCGATGGCTCCGGAGAAGGTCGAGCGCTCGGCAACGATGGTGCCGCCACCACTGGCCTGAGCGCCAATGGCGGCACCCGATACCTTGCTGTCGATGAACTGGACGAGGCTGAGAGGCTGCGGGGTGGCGGTAATCAGCGCGCCGGTTGAAAAGCCGAAGCCGTTGGCATCCGTATTGACGATCTCCGACCTGAGGTAGCGGCCCTGCGAGTTGGTCATCGATCCTCCCGCTCCCGACGCATTGCTGGTAATGGTCGTGTCCGTCGCATTGACGACGCCCCCCTCGCGGGCGACCACGCGACCCACACTGACGCCATTGAGGTTCAATGTTCCCTGGACGGAAAAATCACGCCCCTCATAGGGGCTTCCCGGATCCACCGTCAGCGTGGTGCCGGCCGGGACAGAAACTGACTGGGCATGACCTGTCTGCGGCACGCCGACGCAGGCCGCCAGGGCCAGCGCAAGCGGAGCGACCTGCGCGGGCAGGGCGCGTGAAGCGGACTTCATCGTGTACATGGCGTCTCTCCAATGCAATGGATGGGGCCCGTCCCCACAGGCCGTAAGCAACACTCTGCGGGGCGACGGCCTGCAGAGCCATGCAACTCGTCCAGAAGACTGCGGCGGCGTCCATCCAGCTGTGGAGGGCCTATTCAGCTGCGGAGCTCGCGCATGCTGGATAGTCCTGCTGAAGTGAAAACGGCATGAAGCCCCTGTCGAAGCGAGGCGAACCCCATTTCACCGATCTAAATCGTGATGCAAGTCACAGATCGGCGACGCAGTAGCGCCCTGCATTGCTGCATTGCAGCATTCCGGCGCAAAGCGGCAACGGTCTGGAGCCTGGCGATCAGCCGCGGCGGAAGGCGGCCGGGGTGCGGGCGCCGACGATGATCATGCGGATCATCGTGGAGATCTGTTCGACCAGTTCCGGATCCTTCTCCGGCGGCAGGTCCATCGCGGTGGCGCCCATCGCGAACACCAGGCGGGTGATCGCCTTGGCCACCAGTTCCGGTGCATGCAGCACCGCGCCGTCGAGGGCCGCCAGGCGCACCAGGTCGTGCTGCAGCTCTTCCTCGAAGTAGTGCAGCTCGCGCTCGACGGCATGCTTGAAGTCATCCGAGCCGACCGCGCCTTCGCGCAGCAGGACGTGCAGCAGCTTGTCGTCTGCGCGCAGCTGCTCCATGAAGGTCTCCACTGATACCCGCACTACGCTGGTGGCGGAGGAGGTCGCGCGCTGCCGCGCCTCGCCGATGATCGTGCGCAGCGAGCGGCCGGCCACATCGATGAGGGCCACGGCCAGTTCGTCCATGTCGCGGAACTGCCGGTAGAAGCTGTTCGGCGCGATGCCTGCCTCACGCGCGACCTCGCGCAGACTGAGGGTGGACAGGCTGCGGTGCGGGCCGATCAGCTTCAGGGCCGCGGCCAGCAGATCCTCGCGGCTCACCGTACGGCGGGCCGGGCTCTGCGCATCTTCGGGTATCGACAGGACGGTGGCAGCGGCCATGAGGGTTCCGGTGGGGCAAGGCTGAATCATACCCAATCCGGTTCAATATACACGTGTATACACAGGTGTATGTGCGCCCGTATAGTGGCTGCCATGAGCGCTGTCGTCCGTCCGTCCCCGTTTTCCCTGCACCGCTGGCTGTCGCCCACGCTGTTCGATTTCTGGGCCGGCCAGATCAATCCGTTGTGGACGCTGCGCGAGCCCTTGGCACGCCTGGTCCGACGCGAACCAGCGGGCGAGGGCGCGGCCACCCTGGTCCTGCGCTGCAACCGGCACTGGGCCGGCATGCGCGCCGGCCAGCACGTCACCCTCGGCGTCGAGCTTGAGGGGCGGGTATGGCAGCGCAGCTACAGCCCGACCCCGCTGAGTGGCCGCGAACTGGCCATTACCGTCAAGGCCGTGGAAGGGGGGCGGGTCAGCCAGCACCTGGTGAACCAGGCGCGGCCGGGAGACCTGTTCCGTATCGATGCCGCCTTCGGTGACTTCCATATGCCGGCCGCCGCGCCGGTGCTGCTGCTGGCGGCGGGCAGCGGCATCACGCCGATGCGCAGCCTGCTGCGCGAGGCCTGCCAGCGACCGCTGGGCGCGCCGGTGGACCTGTTCTACTGGGAACGCACAGCGGCCGCCATCCAGTTCCGTGACGAACTGCATACGCTGGCGGCAGCGACGCCGGGCCTGCGCGTGCACCTGCTGACCACCCGCGAGGGCGAGGTGCCGGCCGCGCGCATCGATACCCACGCCCTGCAGATTCCCGGCGATGACACGCCGCTGGCACAGCGCCATGTACTGGCCTGTGGCCCGGACGGCTTCGTTGCCGCCGCGCGCCGCCGCCTTGCGCATCAGGTTGCCGGTTTCCAGGCGGAAGCCTTCACGCCGCCCGCGCCGCTGCTGGATGCCGACTGCGAAGGCGAAGTGTCGCTGACCCTGGCACGCAGTGGGCGCCAGCTGCGCGTGCCGCGCGGCCGCTCCCTGCTGGAGAGCCTGGAAGCGCAGGGCATCAAGCCCCGGCACGGCTGCCGCATGGGCATCTGCAACAGCTGCAGCTGTGAACGCGTCAGTGGCGGTACCCGCCATCTGCGCACCGGCGATACGCATTCCGAAGCGGCACAGCCCGTACGGATCTGCGTGAGTGCGCCGACCACCGACCTGACCCTGGATCTCTGAGGAACCGTTGCCAT
This sequence comes from Stenotrophomonas sp. STEN147, assembly GCF_056757995.1. Classification (NCBI taxonomy): domain Bacteria; kingdom Pseudomonadati; phylum Pseudomonadota; class Gammaproteobacteria; order Lysobacterales; family Lysobacteraceae; genus Stenotrophomonas; species Stenotrophomonas sp. STEN147. Next base: position 343,009 of record NZ_JBRRCG010000002.1, on the reverse strand, counting down.
GACCCGCGCTACCGACCGTGCCCTGAGTCCTGCCGAAATGAACGCCTTCGGCCAGGAACTCGACGCGATCCGCGATCGTGTGATCGGCAGTCTCGGCGCGTCCGATACGCGCTATATCCGGCGCGTCGCCGCGGCCGTGCGCTGGTTCGGCGTCGGCGGCCGCAGCCTGCTGTTCCTGGCGGCGTTCTCGCCGCTGCTGTGGGCACCGCTGCTGTGGCCGGCCGCCATCGCTGGCACGCTCATGCTGGCGCTGTCGAAGATCCTGGAGAACATGGAGCTGGGCCACAACGTGATGCACGGCCAGTTCGACTGGACCGGCGACCCGAAGTTGAACGGCAACACCTACGAGTGGGACATCGTTGCCACCGCCGACAACTGGCGCAAGACCCACAACTTCCGCCACCACACCTATACCAACGTGCGCGGCATGGACGATGACATCGGCTACGGCCTGCTGCGCATCTTCCCGGAACAGCGCTGGAAGCCGTTCTATCTGCTGCAGCCGATCATCGCACCGATCTTCGCGCTGCTGTTCCAGTGGGGCGTGGCCGCCCAGGACCTGCGCCTGGGGCGCTGGCTGAAGGGCCGCATCAGCAGCCGCGCGATGTGGCTGCAGACCCGTCCGGTGGCGCGCAAGATGCTGCGCCAGGTGCTGAAGGATTACGTGCTGTTCCCGCTGCTGGCCGGCCCGTTCTTCCTGACCGTGATGCTGGGCAACCTGGTCGCCAACGGCCTGCGCAACATCTGGACCTACGTGATCATCTTCTGCGGCCACTTCACCGCTGAATCGGAGACGTTCCCCAAGGAGTGCCTGCGCAACGAATCGCGTGGCCACTGGTACCTGCGCCAGCTGCGTGGCTCGTCGAACATCAGCGGTGGTTTCCTGATCAACGTGCTGTCGGGCAACCTCAGCCACCAGATCGAACACCACTTCTATCCGGATCTGCCGGCCAACCGCTATGCGGCCATCGCCAAGGAAGTGAAGGAGATCTGCCTTCGCTACGGTCAGCACTACAACAACGGTTCGCTGCCACGGCAGTTCGGCCAGGTGGTGTGGCGCATCCTGCGGCATGCCTTCCCGAGCAAGCCGCGCCGCCTGCCGATGCCGGACATCATGCCGGCGCCGGCACCGGCCAACGCGGGCTGATCGATGCGGCCGGCCTGTGCGGCCGGCTCAGCCCGCGCTCTCCTGCGGCGCCGGCTGTTCGCGCTGCAGCCGGCGCAGAAACACCTGCATTTCCTTCCGAGCCTGCTCATCGCCCTGGTGGCTGGCCACGCTGAGGCCGCGTTGCCATGCCTCGCGCGCCGCCTGCGGCTGGCCACCCGCCAGCCAGGCCTTGCCCAGCAGTTTCCACGCCGCCGAGTAATGCGGATCAAGTGCCACGCAGCGGCCCAGATGGGTCGCCGCGCGCGCCGGATCGCCGGCGTCGAGCCAACCCTTGCCCAGCCCGAAGCGCAGCAGCGCGCTGTCGTGGCCGTTGGCGAGCAGGTCCTCCAGTGCCTCGATGGTCATGTCTGTACCTCCCGCAGGGTGTCCAGCGGCCCCGGCAGGAAGCGGCCACGGTGGAACATCAGCGGCGCACCGCCGGTCTCATTGATCTCGATGATGCGGCCGGCCAGCAGCAGGTGATCACCCACAGGCCATTGCGCATGACGGGTGCAGGTCAGGTGCGCGACCGCGCCGGCGATGCGCGGCGGCGCGTCGTCTTCGTCTGGAAGCAGGGGTACGCCGTCGAAACGATTGCGCACCTGGGGATCGGCGAACGTGCGCGCCAGTGCTTCCTGGTCCGCGCCCAGCACGCTGATCGCGAAGCGCGTGGCGCGCTGGAAGGCCTGCAGGCTCTGTGCGTGCAGGGCCAGGTTCCACAGTACCAGCGGCGGCTGCAGCGACACCGGCACGAAGGAATTGATGGTCAGGCCCAGCGGTGTGCCCCGTGCGTCGCGGGTGCAGACGATGGCCACGCCGGTAGGGAAGTGGCCGAGCAGCCGCCGCAATGCACGCGGCGGCAGACTGACCGAGGGTACCGGAGCCGGGGCGGGGAAGACCCCTGCCCACGGCCCGGCGTAATGGGGAGTGCAGGCGCTCATGCGCCGCCCGCCTGGCGGTAGCGGCGACCGACTTCGGCCCAGTCGATGATGTTGAAGAACGCCCCGATGTAGTCCGGACGGCGGTTCTGGTAATGCAGGTAGTACGCGTGCTCCCACACATCCAGGCCGAGGATCGGCGTGTTGCCGGACAGGCCGGCCGCCGCGCCCATCAGCGGGCTGTCCTGGTTGGCGCTACTTTCAACCCGCAGGCGGCCATCGCGATCACTGGTCAGCCAGGCCCAGCCGCTGCCGAAGCGGGTCAGCGCCGCCTTGCTGAAGGCATCCTTGAAGGCATCGAAGCCGCCGAGGTCACGGTCGATGGCCGCCGCCAGCACCTCATCGGGTGTGCCGCCGCGTGCGCTGAGCACGGTCCAGAACAGGCTGTGGTTGGCGTGGCCGCCACCGTTGTTCCGGACCGCGCTGCGCTGGGCCTCCGGCACGGCATCGAGGCTGGCGATCAGCGCCTCGACCGGCTGTTCGGCGAGGCCGGCCTGCTCGACCGCGGCATTGAGGTTGTTGACGTAGGTCTGGTGGTGCCTGCTGTGGTGGATCTCCATCGTCCGCGCATCGAAATGCGGTTCGAGGGCATCGTAGGCATAGGGGAGCGGGGGAAGCGAGTACGACATTGAAGCAGTCTCCGTAGCGAAGGCCAGCGGGCTGGCCGTGGGGAGACTGTTATCGCACCTCAACATTGGTTGAGGTCAACCCGCCTGCGCCATCATCCACTCAACCCAGCCAATCCCTGCACGCCCCATCCACCTGATTGCCGCACGCCTGCTGCATCCGCTGCTGCAGCCGCGCCAGCGTCTGCGCCCCCTGGTGCTTGCCACTCCATGCCTTCAGCTGCCCGGCCAGGCGTTCGAAGCGCTGGCGGGTGCGCTGGTGGTAGCCCGACGGCTGCGCCTCCAGTTCGGCGATCAGCGAGGCGGTCGCCTGCTCGATGCGCGGTGCGTCGTCCGGCGCCAGCTTCAGCAGGCCTTCCACATACAGCACACCCCACTGCACGCGGGTCGCCGGGCCCTGCGCACCGTCGTAGGCCCGCTTCAGCCACTCCAGCGCACCGGCAGTGTCGCCGCGCTGCTCGGCCAGCTCGGCCAGCTCAGGCATGTAGTAGTACGGCTGCTCGCTGCGCTTCAGCTCGGCCAGCAGCAGCGACTCCGCGCCGGCGTCGTCGCCGACCTGGCGCAGTGCGTAGACCGCGCTGCTGATCGTGGCCTGGCGTGCGTGCGCATCGGTGGCGGCGGCATCGGCAGCGGCCACGCGCTGCTTGACCCGATCAACCAGAGTGGCGGGCAGTGCGCCCTTGGGCTGTTGCAGTCGGGCCAGCGATACTTCGGTCAGCGCGCGCGACAACGCGTCGTCGGCGCGGTTGCCACGCTCGGCGTCTGCGCGCTCCAGTGCGACCAGCAGCTGCTGTCCCAGGGTGTTGCTGGTGGCCGGCCCGGTACTGGCCTGCTTGACCAGCTGCACGCCGGCATAGCCCAGCAGCTCGCGGTTGCGTCGCACCTCCGCGGGGTGCGCCAGCACCGCCTGCAGCAGCTCGCGCACTTCGGTGGGCGAGGCATTGGGCTTTTCGGCTGTCGCCAAGGCAAGCAGAGCAAAACGGCGCTGCAGGGCGGCCTCCGGTGCGGCCTTGGACAGCTGGCGCAGCACGTCCTGGCTGTTGCGTTCGCCGGCCAGGCGGTTGGCGTCGACTTCCCAGCCGTAGTCGCCCAACACCTGCCAGTCCTCGACGGCCAGTTGCTCCGGCGTCGCCAATGCGGTGGCCAGGGTGGCGGCAACGGCACTGCGGCGGCCTGCGGCCACGGTCAGTGCCCGGGTCAGTTCGGCGGCATCGTTGCCGCCGGCTACGCGGGTGATTTCGTTGCGCTGAGGGTCCAGCACGATCAGGGTCGGATAGCCGCGCACGCCGAAGCGCTCGCCCCAGGCCTGCGCACCTTCCTCGTCACCATCCAGATAGACGGGAACGAATTTGCTGGTCAGCGCGATGAAGGCCGGGTCCTTGAACAGACCCGCCTTGAGCTGGTTGCACGGTGGGCACCAGACCGCACCCCAGTAAAGCAGCACCGGCTTGCCGCTGTCGGCGGCTTCGGCGAAGGCGTCGTCGACGTCGCCCTGGCGCCAGGCGATGGCGGACGCAGGTGCGGGGGCCTCGGCGGAGTTGGCGGTTGAAACCGGGGCCGGGGTGCAGGCGCTCAGCGCCGAAGCCAGCAGCAACACGGAAAGCGCGACGCGCATCGGCAGCATCTCGAAGGGCAGGGTGACACGCCATTGTAGGAATGACCGCAGAGGCTGCTGATTCAGTTTGCTCATGAGGGGTGCGCTGCAGGGCATGACGCCCGCCCGCACCCTCTGCTGATACACCACCCCATTGAACCCACCGGCTTGGCACGCACCTGCGGCAGCACCGTTGCCGCAGGGCTCCACGCTAAGCTGGCGGCATGAGCGATTTCAATTCTGCCTACGCTGCGCTGTTTGCAGAACAGGGTCTGAGCCTGGGACTGATGACGCCGGTGGCGGCGCACGGGTTGGCCGATCCGCATGAGGCGCGGCGTGTCGCCCGGCTGGCCGATGACCTCGGCTTTGCCGCGTTGTGGACGCGCGACGTGCCCTTGATGGTGCCGCAGGGACCGGAGGCGACCGCGAGCGCGCTGGATGATCCCTTCCTGTGGCTGGGCATGCTGGCCGCCGCGACAGAGCGCATCGTGGTTGGCAGTGCGGCCATCGTGCTGCCATTGCGCGATCCGCTGCAGGTGGCGAAGTCGGCCCTGAGCCTGGACCGGATCAGCGGCGGGCGTTTCGTGCTGGGCCTGGGTTCGGGTGATCGCCCGGAGGAATTCGCCGCGTTCGGCGAGGATCTGGAGGGCAGGGCCGCGACGTTCCGTGAGCGCTGGTCGTTGCTGCGGGCGGCGCTGTCGCCGCAGGCACACGAGCGGGCCGCCGTGCTGCAGGTGACCGGAGGCTTCGACGTGCTGCCTGCGCCGGCCGCGCGCATTCCGATGCTGGTGGTGGGTACCGCCAGGCAGAGCCTGCAGTGGATCGCCCGTGAGTCTGAAGGCTGGGCCACCTATCACCGCGAGGAGGCTGCCCAGGAGGGACGCATCGGTCTGTGGCAGCAGGCGTTGGCGCAACAGGGCGCGGCGGGCAGACCGTTCGTGCAGTCGATGCTGCTGGACCTGCAGGCGGATCCGCAGGCACCCGCCGAGCCGTTGCCGCTTGGCCTGAAGGTCGGCCGCGATGGCCTGCGTGACTATCTGCTGCGCGTGCATGGGCAGGGCGTGGCGCATGTGATGTTCAATCTGGTCGACAACGGCCGGCCGGTCGAGGCCGTGCTGCGCGAGATCGGGGAGCGGGTGCTGCCGGATATTTCCCGGTAGCTGTGCGGCGCCCGCCGGGCATGGCCCGGCGCCACCGATGTGCGTTGATCTCCAATCCGCCGGGCATGGCCCGGCGCTACCGACGTGGGCGGGTGTGACCCGACGGTGTCCTGAGCGTTCGTATCTGCGTATCATTCGCATCTTGTCCCTGCAGGAGCGCGATGTGATCCCAGGCAATCCCATGCACCCCGTCGGACGGCTGTTCGCCGTGGTTGCCTTCATCGAGGCCATCACCTGGGCCGGCCTGCTGGTGGGCATGTGGCTGAAGTACGGCCCGCAGGCCAACGTCGCCCTGGTCAAGCTGTTCGGGCCGCTGCATGGCGTGGCGTTCCTGGTGTACGTGGCCGTGACCCTGTTCGCCGCAGTGCGTCTGCGCTGGCCATGGTGGGCCAGCGCGCTGGCCCTGCTAGCTGCTGTCCCGCCGCTGGTCACGCTGCCGCTGGAGTGGTGGTTCCGCCGTCGCGGCCTGCTGTCGCTGCGTGTGACGCGCTGACGCGGCTGTTGCGGGTCCATTCAATTGAATGGGTATCAAATGCAAATACGAGCCGTTATCATTTAAGGGTGGTGTCGCTGCGTGACGTGGCGGCATCGGGCGGAGCGTCGTGCTGGCGTTCTGCCGTCCTTCCCTGTCACGGCTGGTGTTCCATGCACGCACGTCCCGTCGTTCCCGGTTTGCCGGCCCTGGTGTTGGCGGCCCTGATCGGCACCATGGCCATGATGTCTTTCGTCGCCGTGATCGGCCCGGTGGTTCGGCTGCTGGGCCTGTCCGAATGGCACGCGGGCCTGTCGGTGACGGCCGCCGGCGTGCTGTGGATGCTGGCGGCTCGCCGCTGGGGCCAACTCAGCGACCGCATCGGTCGCAAGCGCGTGCTGCTGCTGGCGATGGGCGCGTACACCGGCGTCTACCTCGCGCTCGCCATGTTCATCGATGTGGCCCTGCAGGTGACGCCGCCAGTGGTTGTGTCGGTGCTGGTGCTGATGGGCGCGCGCGGGCTGATCGGCCTGTTCTATGCCGCGGTGCCACCAACGGCCGCAGCCTTGATCGCCGACCAGGCGCCGGCCGGCCAGCGCACGCAGTTCCTCGCCCGTCTGGGCAGTGCCAATGCGCTGGGGATGGTGCTGGGCCCGGCGGCAGCAGGCTGGCTGGCCTACACGCATCTTTCGCTGGCGCTGTATGTGGCCGCGGTGTTGCCGCTGCTGGCGCTGGCACTGCTGGCGTGGCGTCTGCCTTCGACAGCGCCGGCAGCGGCGGCATCGTCAGCACGACGGACGCCCCTGCGCCGTCTGGACCGGCGCCTTCGGCTGCCCCAGCTGGCCGCGTTCCTTGCAATGGTGTCGGTGACCATCGCGCAGGTGACGGTCGGCTTCTTCGCGATCGATCGCCTCGGCCTGGCAGCGGCCGAAGGCGCGCGCATGGCCGGCATCGCACTGACGGCTGTGGGCGTCGGGCTGATCCTGGCGCAGGCACTGGTGATGAAGCTGGAGGTGCCACCGCGGCGCTGGATCGTGCTGGGTGCATTGATCGCCGGTATCGGCTTCGCCTCGGTAGCCGGCGTGCAGCAGCCCTGGCAGCTGCCCGCGGCCTATGCGCTGGCGGCATTCGGCATGGGCTTCGTGTTCCCGTCGTTCCAGGCGCTGGCCGCCGATGCGGTGCAGGCACACGAACAGGGTGCCGCCGCCGGAACGGTCGCTGCGGCACAGGGGCTGGGCATGGTGGCCGGGCCGATGCTCGGCACGCTGTTGTATCGGGGCGGGCCGAGCCTGCCGTATCTGCTGGTCGGTGTGCTGCTGCTGTTGCTGTGCGTGCTGGCGGCAACGCACCGGATGAAGGAGGCGACATGAACGATTCGCTCAGGGACGATGCATGGCAGGAGACGGCGCCGTTGCCGTTGCCGGCTGCGGATGACCCCACGCTGTTCCTGCTGCAGCATGCAGGGCAGCATGTGCATGCGCGTGGCTGTCGTGCGGCGCTTGCGTCCGGTCCGCTGGTGACGCTGGCCGGGCGCGTGGCTGCGTTCTTCGCGCAGCAGCGGGGCGGGCCGGGCCTGCTGGTCGGAGCGATTCCGTTCGAACCACGTGCCGACGATGCGCTGTACCAGCCCGAACGCGTGCTGCCTGCGTTGCCGGTGCAGCCGCAGGCTGCGCCTGCGCTGGAGGGTGTCGTGCAGGCCGAACCTTCGGCGGACGACTACGCCGCAGCGGTGGATAGGGCAGTACAGGCCCTGCGTGATCCCGGACAGGACCTGCACAAGGTGGTACTGGCGCGCAGCCTGTTGGCACACACACGCCACGCCCTGACGCCCGACGTGCTGCTGGCGAGACTGGGAGCCGATCCGTCGGTGGCGACCTACGCGGTGCCACTGCCGGTGGAGCTGGGCCAGGCCCCGGCATGGCTGGTCGGGGCGACACCGGAGCTGCTGCTGCGCAAGCGCGGCGCGCAGGTGCTGTCGCACCCGCTGGCCGGCTCAGCCCGGCGCAGTGCGGATCCGGTGCAGGACGAGCGTGCCGCGCAGACCCTGCTGGCGTCGGCCAAGGACCACGACGAGCACCGTCATGTGGTCGAGGCCATCGTTGATGGCCTCTCTCCCTATTGCAGCCATATCGATGCGCACGCGCGGCCGGTGCTGCATGCCACGGCCACCATGTGGCACCTGGGAACCCGCATCCATGCCACGTTGAAGGATCCACGGGTGCCGGCCGCCGCCCTGCTGGCGCAGCTGCATCCCACGCCCGCCGTATGCGGCACGCCGCAGCAGGCGGCGCTGCAGCGCATCCGCCAACTGGAGCCGGTTCCACGCGGCTTCTACGCCGGTGCCGTGGGCTGGCTGGACGCGCAGGGCGACGGCGACTGGTACGTCGCCATCCGCTGCGCACGGCTGCAGGGCACGCAGCTGCGCCTGTATGCGGGCGCCGGCATCGTCGCCGGGTCGCAGCCGCAGGCCGAAGTGGCCGAAACCGCAGCGAAGTTTGCTGCCCTGTTGAACGCGTTGGGCGTCAGCGAGCCCACGCCCCCGACCGAGCCCCTCGCATGAGCCCATCTCCCTCCCGCCTGCCATTGCAGCAGGTATGGCCCGAAGACCGGGTTGCCCACTATCGCCGGATGGGGCATTGGCGCGGGGAGACCTTCCCGGCGTTCCTGCGCGAACGCGCCGAACGCTATGCCGATGATATCGCGGTGGTGGCAGGTGATGTCCGGCTGAGCTATGCGCAGCTGTGGCACGAGGCCGGGCGCATCGGCAGCGGCCTGCTGGCGCTGGGCCTGCAGCCCGGTGAACGGGTGCTGGTGCAGCTGGGCAACAGCGCGGGCTTCATCGCCACCGTCTGCGGCCTGTTCCGCGCCGGCCTGGTGCCGGTGTACGCGTTGCCCGCGCACCGCATCACCGAGCTGGTGCACTTCGCCACGAAGGCCGAGGCCAGTGCCTTTGTCACCGCCGATGTGCACGAGGGTTTCGATCATCGCGGGCTGGCACGGGCACTGCAGGCGGAGGTGCCGGCCCTGCGCCACGTGGTGATCGACGGCGATGCGGAGGAGTTCGTCGCGCTGGCGAACCTGCAGGGCGACCGCAGCCAGCTGCCGGCCGACCCGGATCCGCAGTCGGTGGCGTTCCTGCAGCTGTCAGGTGGCAGCACCGGCCTGTCCAAGCTGATTCCGCGCACGCACGACGACTACATCTATTCGTTCCGTGCCAGCAACGCGATCTGCGGCATCGACCGCGACAGCGTGTATCTGGTCGCATTGCCGGCCGCGCATAATTTTCCGATGAGCTCGCCGGGCTTCTTCGGTGCGCTGTATGCCGGTGCCCGCGTGGTGCTCAGTCCGGGGCCGGGCCCGGATGTCGCGTTCCCGCTGATTGCACGCGAGAAGGTGACCTGCTGTGGGCTGGTGCCGCCGCTGGCCCTGCTGTGGGCGCAGGCAGCGGCATCGACGAAGCACGATCTGTCCAGCCTGCGGGTGCTGCAGGTGGGCGGCGCGAAACTGGTGCCGGAGGCCGCGCGGCGCGTCATCGATGGCCTGGGCTGCACGCTGCAGCAGGTGTTCGGCATGGCCGAAGGCCTGGTGAACTACACCCGCCTCGACGATCCCGAGGAACTGGTGGTGGCCTGCCAGGGACGTCCGATCAGCCCTGACGACGAAGTCCGTGTGGTCGACGACCACGACCGGCCGGTTGCCGAGGGCGAGATCGGACATCTGTTGACCCGCGGCCCGTACACCATCCGTGGGTACCACAACGATGCCGCAGCCAACGCGCGCTCGTTCACCGACGACGGCTTCTACCGCACCGGCGACCGCGTGCAGCAGCTGCCCGGGGGATATCTGGTGGTGCAGGGGCGTGCCGGGGACCACATCAACCGTGCCGGCGAGAAGATCTCCGCCGAGGAGATCGAAGACCATCTGCTGGCCCATCCGGGTGTGTTCGATGCGGCGGTGGTGTCCATTCCCGATGAATACCTGGGTGAGCGCAGCTGCGCCTTCGTCATCCGCCAGGGCGAGCCGATCACGGCGCCGGCACTGAAGGCCTGGATGCGCGGGCGCGGGCTGGCGTCGTTCAAGGTGCCGGACCAGGTGGTGTTCGTGGACAGCTTCGATACAACGGCGGTCGGCAAGATCAGCCGCCGCGAACTGCGTGCGCAGCTGCGTGCGCGTCATCTGCAACAGACAGGAGGAACGCGCTGATGGCGCTGCCCCGCATTGCTTCATATTCCCTGCCGACCGCCAGCGAGTTGCCGCAGGCGCGTGGGCCCTGGCGCCCGCAGCGCGAGCGGATCGCGTTGCTGGTGCACGACATGCAACGCTACTTCCTGGCAGCCTTTGATGCTGACAGCGAGCCGCTGCGCCCTGCCGTGGACAACATCGCGCGCCTGCTGGCGCATTGCCGGGCGCAGGGCATTCCGGTGTTATATACCGCCCAGCATGGCGATCAGGACCGGCGCGACCGCGGCCTGCAGGCCGACCTGTGGGGGCCCGGCATGCGCCGGAGTGACGAACATGAGCCGATCATCACCGCGCTGGCCCCGCAGCCGGGCGAGCACGTACTGGTCAAGCATCGCTACAGTGCCTTCCAGCGCAGCAACCTGGAGACGCTGATGCGCGCGCGCGGGCGCGACCAGCTGCTGGTGACCGGCGTATATGCGCATATCGGCTGCACCGCGACGGTGGTCGAAGCCTTCCAGCGCGATATCGAGGCATTCATCGCCGCGGATGCGGTCGCCGACTTCTCGCGCGCCGATCATGAGCAGGCGCTGCACTGGATCGCACGGACCTGTGGCGTACCGATGACCACCGGCCAACTGCTGGAGGCACTGTGATGGAGAGGACGGGCGAGGTGCTTGACCTGGAGCGGATGCGTGCGGACGTGGCGCGCGTGCTCGAATGCGAGCCGGCCGACATCGGCGATGACGACAACCTGATCGATCTCGACCTGGATTCGATGCGCATGCTCGGCCTCGTTCTTGCGTGGAGCAACACCGGCCTTCCGCTGGAGTTCTCGCAGCTGGCCGAGCACACCACGCTGCGCCAGTGGTGGCAGGTGGTGCAACGGCTGCAGGCCGCACAAGGCGCATGAACGGTGCAGCGCCAGCCTCGCCGGTGGCATTGACCGAGGCCCAGGCGGGGCTGTGGTATGCCCAGCGCCTGGCTCCCGACAACCCTGCGTTCAACACGGCCCATGCCGTATGGATCGACGGCGCGCTTGACGTGGCGGCGTTCACGGCCGCCGCCAACCGGGCGGCAACAGAGGCGCAGGCGCTCGCACTGCGCTTCACGGAAGGCAGCGATGGCCAGCCCCTGCAATGGCATGAGCCGGCGCATGTTCCTCTGCTGGCAGTCCTTGATCTATCCAGCGCTGCCGATCCGGTGGCCGAAGCCAACGCCGCGATGCGGGCCGACCGGCTGAGTCCGGTCGATCCCACCCGCGACCGGATCAGCCAGCAGGTGCTCTACGCACTGGGAGGCCAGCGCTGGGTCTGGTACCTGCGCGTTCACCATCTCGGCACTGATGGCTATGGCATGGCACTGTTCAGCGATCGTGTCTGCGCGCTGTACGCCGGGCGCGGCGGCGATGCGCTGCCGCCCCTGGCCGGTGTACTGGCCGACGATGCGGCATACCGCATCGATCCGCGTCGCGAGATGGCCGGTGCCTGGTGGCGCGACCACCTGCGGGACGCGCCGGCCGCCACTGGTCTGGCCGGCATCGCCGCCGCCAGTGATGACGCGCTGCGCTGGGTGCAGCCGCTGGATGCCACATTCCGTGAAGAACTGCTGCAGGCATCGGTGCGCTGGCTGCAGCCGTGGCCGGATGTGTTGGCCGCACTCGCCGCCGAGTACCTGCGGCGGATGAGTGCGGCCGAGGAAGTGGTGTTGGGGCTGCCCTACATGGGGCGGCTGGGCAATGCGGCGGCGCGCGTGCCCGCGATGGTGATGAACGTGCTGCCGCTGCGCGTGGCCGCTGCCGAGGGCAGTGTCGAAAGCTACACCCGTGGCATCGGCCGGCAGTTGAGCCAGGGCCGCAGGCATGGCCGGTATCGCGGCGAACAGCTGCGGCGCGATCTGGGCCTGGTCGGTGCGCAGCAGCGCCTGCATGGCCCGCTGGTGAACATACAGCCGTTCTACAGGCCGCTGGTGCTGCCGGGCGTGCAGGCCACGCTGCAGGTGCTGTGCACCGGGCCGGTGGAGGATCTGGTGCTGGGCTTCCGCGGTGATGGCCAGGCCCTGCTGGATCTCGAGATCGAGGCGAACCCCGCCCTGTACAGCGACGCCGACGTGCAGGCGCATGCGCAACGGCTGCTGCATTTCGTGTCGGCGGCGCTGCGTTCCGACGACATTGCCAGCGTGCCACTGGCCACCGCGGCAGAGATCGCGCAGGTGGTTCACCGCTTCAACGCGACCACCCATCCATTGCCTGCAACCACACTGGTGGAACTGTTGCAGCAGGGCATGGATCGCGACCCTCAGGCAACGGCGCTGGTCTGCGGCGACGCCATGCTTGAGCATGCCGCGCTGGAGGCACGCAGCTTCGCGCTGGCGGCACAGCTGCGCGCGCTGGGGGTGGGGCCGGGCAGTGTGGTGGCGGTCGCGCTGCCGCGTTCGATGGAGCTGGTCATCGCCCTGGTGGCCGTGCTGCGTGCCGGCGCCGCCTATCTTCCGCTGGATCCTGCACATCCCGACGAGCGCCTGGCGCGCATCCTGCGCTCGGCGCGTCCGGCCTGCGTGCTGGCCGACAGCACGATGGCGCACCGGGCCGCAGGCGTGCCGGTGCTGCCGCCGGATCAATGGATGTCACAGGGAGCTGCCGCGCCCTGGCCGGACCCGGCGCCGGATGATGCGGCCTATGTGATCTACACCTCCGGCTCGACCGGCGAACCCAAGGGCGTGGTCATCGAGCATCGCGCCATCGTCAACCGCCTGCTGTGGATGCGCGAGCACTACGGCTTCGGCGCCGATGACCGCGTGCTGCAGAAGACGCCCGCCACGTTCGACGTGTCGGTCTGGGAGTTCTTCCTGCCGCTGCTGTGCGGCGCCACGCTGGTTCTCGCCGGTCCGGACGCGCATCGTGATCCCACCGAGCTGGCCCGGCTGATCCGCGCGCAGGGGATCACCACCGCCCACTTCGTCCCGTCGATGCTGGACGCCTTCCTCGCGGCGCCCGCCTCGCAGGGCCTGCAGCTGCGCCGGGTGTTCACCAGCGGCGAAGCGCTTGATGCCTCGCTCCGCGACCGCTTCCATGCCCGCATCGACGCGCAGCTGCACAATCTGTACGGGCCCACCGAAGCCGCGGTGGATGTCAGTTACTGGCCAGCCCCGGCAGGCGATCGCTCACGCCCGGTGCCGATCGGCTTTCCGGTCTGGAACACCCGGCTGTATGTGCTCGATGCACGCATGCGACCCTTGCCGGTGGGCGTGCCGGGCGAGCTCTACCTGGGCGGCGTGCAGCTGGCACGGGGCTACCTGGGCCGCGGCGATCTCACCGCCGGACGTTTCCTGGCCGATCCCTTCCTGGCGGACGAGCGCATCTACCGCACCGGGGACGTTGCACGCTGGCGCAGCGACGGAGCGGTCGAGTATCTGGGCCGCAGCGACCATCAGGTGAAGCTGCGCGGTCTGCGCATCGAGCTAGGGGAAATCGAGGCGGCACTGCGGGAGCTGCCTGGGATGGAGCGCGTGGAAGTGCTGCTGCGCCACGACCTTCCCGGTGAGCCGCGACTGGTCGCCTACGTGCCCGCGGCAATGGCCGACGCCGCTGCCCTGCGCGCGCACCTGGCGGCGCGCGTGCCGGACTACATGGTGCCGTCTGCGTTTGTCGGGGTCGATCACTGGCCGGTGACCACCAACGGAAAGCTGGATCGCAGCGCGCTTCCGAAGCCGCCGGAGGTCGGGGTGACCGGCATCGCACCGCGCACGCCACTGGAACATGCGCTGGCCGCCTTGTTCGCGCAGGCACTGGGCCGTGAGCAGGCCGTTGCGGTGGATGCGGACTTCTTCAGCCTGGGGGGCGACTCGCTTTCGGCCGTGCACCTGCTGCTGGCCATCGAACAGCGCTGGCGCTGCGAGCTGGGCCTCGGCGTTCTGTTCGCGGAGCCGACGGTGGCGGCGCTGGCCCGGCGTATCGCCGAACCCCCGATGCTGGCCGATCATGCCTTGGGCCCGGTCATCGCGTTGGCCACAGCCGATGGGACGGAACCCTCGCCGCTGTTCGTGCTGCACCCGGCAGGCGGCATCGCCTGGAACTACCGCGCGCTGGCGCGTGCGCTGCAACCGGCACGGGCCGTGTACGGGCTGCAGTCGCCGGCGCTGGACGCCGCGCAGCCGCTGCCGGCCAGCATCGAGGCGATGGCAAACGAGTACGTGCGGCGCGTGGTGACCTTGCAGCCGCGGGGGCCGGTGCACCTGCTCGGCTGGTCGGTGGGCGGGATCATCGCCCAGGCGATGGCCGTGCGCCTGCACGAAATCGGTCGCGAGGTGGGCGAGCTGGTCCTGCTCGACGCCTATCCCAGTGAGTGCTGGCGGGCCGAGCCGGAGCCGGATCCGATCGCCGCACTGCGGGCGTTGCTGGCCATCGCCGGTCACGATCCGGACGCTCACCCGGAGCTGGACAGCCGCGAGCGCATTCTGGCCTTCCTGCGTCGAGGTGGCAGTGCGCTGGGCAGCCTGCCCGACGTGGTGCTGGACGGCGTGGTGCGCGCGGTCACCGGAACCAACCGGCTGATCCGCGAGCACCACCACCGTCCATTCGACGGGACGCTGGTGCATGTGCGCGCAGGGCGCGACCACGAGGCACGACCACAGCTGCAGTCGGCGCTGTGGAAGGCGCACGCGCGCACGGTGCAGGCGCTGGAACTGCCGTTCCTGCATGCCGAGCTGACCGGTCGTGATGCGGTGGCGCGGCTCGCGCCATGGCTGTCGGCGCGACTGCGGCATTGGGATGAACAACAGGAGATCGCAACATGCAGTTGACCGGTTTTGAGGGTCGCGTGGCGCTGGTGACCGGCGCAGCCGGGGGGATCGGCACCGCGCTGGTGAAGCTGCTGGCCGCCGCCGGCTGCCAGGTGGTGGCCACCGACCGCGAGCCGCCCGCCATCGTGGGCGAGCGCGTGCATGCGTATGCGCTGGATGTCAGCGACAGCGCAGCGGTCGATGCGCTCATCGACCGGGTAGAGGCGAAGATCGGACCGATCGCCCTGGCGGCCAGTGTGGCCGGCGTGCTGCAGGTCGGCGCGGTGGCGGATACCTGTGATGCCGACTGGCGCCGTGTTTTCTCGGTCAATGCCGACGGTGTGTTCCATCTGGGCCGCGCACTGGCGCGGGTGATGTCGCCGCGCAGACAGGGCGCCATCGTCACCGTCAGCTCGAACGCCGCGGGCGTGCCGCGTCACGGCATGGCGGCCTACGCTGCCTCGAAGGCGGCAGCGACCATGTTCACCCGTTGCCTGGGCCTGGAGCTGGCGCCACTGGGCATCCGCTGCAACATCGTCGCACCGGGTTCGACGCTGACCGCCATGCAGACCGGCATGTGGGAAGACGCGCGGGGTGCCGAGCGGGTGATTGCCGGCAACCTTGACACCTACAAGGCGGGCATTCCCCTGCGCAAGCTGGCTACGCCGGAGGACGTCGCCCAGTCGGTGATGTTCCTGCTGTCCGAGCAGGCCGGGCATGTGGCGATGAGTGACCTGTACGTCGACGGCGGCGCCACGCTGCGCGGCTGACCCCCTGATGCAGGGCCGGGCCTCAACCGGGGTTGCGGGGCTTGCGCGCGCGCTTCGGTTTCGCCGCATCACCGCCGCTGGCTGCACCGTCCTGCAGCGCCTGCAACCATGACAGGGTATCGACGTAATCGATGAAGTGGCGCAGATAGCCAGGGCTGGCGGCCTGCATCGAATCGAGCATGCGCTGCACCAGCACCGCAGAGTTCAGCGGGCCGCCGTCGGCGGGGGCCTCGGTGCGCAGCGAACGACGCACCTGCAGTTCACTGCGCAGCTCCGACCACTCGCGCTGCACCTGTTGCAGCATCGGCACCTGCGGGTAGTCCGCCAGCGAGCGCGACCCCGCATCGAGATCGCGCACCAGTGCACGCAGTCCCTCCAGCGCTGGCAGCTTACTTGCCATCCGGTGCCCTGGGCCTGGGAATCGGCGCGATCTCCACGCGGCGGTTGCGCGCGCGGCCCTCTTCGCTGGCATTGGAGCTGACCGGCTGCTCGCTGCCGAAGGCGGCGGCGAACACCGCATCGGCCGGTACGCCATCGGCGATCAGGGTGCGCGTCACCGTCAGCGAACGCTGCGCGGACAGTTCCCAGTTGTCGGCGAAACGACGGTTGCCTTCGCGTACCGGCGCATCGTCGGTGAAGCCGCTGACCATCAGGATCTCTTCGCGGCTGCCCAGGTAGGCAGCCAGCGGTGCGGCCAGGCTGCGCAGCAGCTCCTGGCCCTCCGGCTGCAGCTGGTCTGAATTGAGGGCGAACAGCACACTGCCGCTGATGCCGATGCGGCCATCGACCAGCGTTACCCGGCCTGCCGCCAGCGGGCCGGCCAGTGCCTGCTCCAGCGTCTGCAGGCGCTTGGCTTCGGCCTGGCGCTGCCTGACTTCATCCTCCAGCCGCTGCGAGAGTTCCAGCTGGACCGCTACCACGCCGACCAGGATCAGCACGAACGCGCCGAGCAGTACCGACATCAGGTCGCCGAATGCCGCCCAGATCGGCGCGTGCGAACCGCCGTCGACCTCCAGCTCGTCGCTCATGCGGCGCCGGCCTTGCCGCGGCGCGCGGCCAACTGATGCAGCTCTTCCATCACCTGCTTCTGCGACAGCAGGCTCAGGTCGACCACCTCGCGCGCCTGCGCCACGTAATAGGCCAGCTGCTCGTCGCTGCGGGCGAGCGAGGCATCCAGCGCGCCACCGATCTGCTCCAGCCGGCCCGACAGCTCGGCCGATGCGGCGCCGAACTGGGCCACGGCGTCGCCGAAGGCGCCGGCCAGGTGGCCGACTTCAGTGGCGCTGCCATCCAGCAGTGCGGCAATGCCGTCGAGCTTGCCGGTTTCTGCCGCGATGTGGTCGGTGAAGCGGTTGCCGACGCGCTCCAGCAGTTCCGCCGAGCCGCCCACCAGTGCATCGACCGCGCTGCGTTGTTCATGCGAGGCATGGTTGATCGCATCCAGCAGCGTCTGCACCGTCGCCAGCAGGCGGCCGCGCTCCTCCAGCATCGCGTTGTCGCGCACCAGACTCTCGGAGAGCGTGCTGCGCAGCTCGTTGATGACGTCGGCAGCGGCCTTCGGTGCGGCGGCAGCCGTCTGCAGCAGGGTCGAGACTTCGGCGAGCGTGGCGCTGGCCTGGGCACGGCCGTTCTCGCCGATCTGCTGCGCGGTCTCCGCCAGCGTGTCGCAGATCTGCTGCTGCTGCGCGGCCAGGCGTTCTCCGTTGGCGTGCAGGCGTTCGGCCAGATCGTTCGACAGGGTGTGCAGCGCGTCGCTCCAGCGTTGCAGGCGCTGTTCGTCACCGGCCTGCAGTTGTGCCTGCAGCGCGGCGTGGGCCTGTTGCAGATGGGTGCTGGCGGCCTCCCAGCGCGCCTGGCGCTGCTGCTCGTGGTCCTGCAGCAGCGACTGGCTGGCTGCATGACGTTCTTCAAGCGCGTGAAGCAGCGACTGGGCCCGTTCGTCCAGATGCTGGCTGACCGCCTCCAGTGCCTGCTGCTGGCGCTCGACCAGCGTGGTGTTCAGCGCATGCTGCTGGTCGGCCGCAGTGCGCCACGCGTCGGTCTGGCGGTCGGCATCCGCCTGCAGCCGTTCGCCGATGCGTGCCACCAGTGCTTCGCCGTGTGCACCCTGGGCATCGCTGAAGGCCTGCAGATGCTGGCGCAGGTCGGTCACCAGCGCCTGCTGTGCCTGGGCCTGTTCGGCCATCACCCGCGTCCAGCTGGCTTCAGTCGATACGCGGCTGCGCTCGAAGCCGTCCGCCAGCCCGGCCAGCTGCTGCTGTACCGCCTGTTCAACGCGCGCATGCAGGGCCTGGCCGTGGCTGGCCAGGCCAGCCAGCGTGGTTTCCGCCATCGGCTGCAGGGCACCGCCGATGGCCGCTGCGCTGGCTTCGGCGCCTTCGCGCAGCGATTGCTGGAGGGAGGCCGCCAGGCGCTCCTGCAGCGCCTGGCTCTGGTTGAGGAACTCGGCCTGGCCGGCCAGCAGCCGTTCGTTGGCCGCCAGGCTGTGCTGCTCGAAGGCACCGGTCATCGCCTGCAGGCGGTCGACCAGGGCCGGCAGCGCTGCGGACTGCGCCTGCAGCAGTCGCAGGGATTCGGCGCGTTGCCACGCCTGCGAATACGGGTGCAGCGGGCCGGAGATGGCACGGTCGAGCTGCTGCACGGCCTGCAGGCGATCCCGGCGCAACAGCGCCGAAAGCAGCCCCAGCATGGCCGAACTGGCGACACCGGCAATCGACGTACCGAAGGCGACGGCCAGGCCCTGTACCGGGGATGCCAGCGAGCCGCGGATGGCGGCCATGTCGGTGGCGCTCTGCAGGGCCAGGCCGGTGCCGCGCAGGGTGTCCATCATGCCCAGCAGGGTGCCGAGCATGCCCAGCAGCACCAGCAGGCCGACCAGGTACGGTGTCAGGACCGGGCCGGGCAGGGCGGTGCGCTCACCTTCCACGCGCAGGCGCACGGCGTTGCGCAGGCTTGCCGGCACGCGCTCCAGCCAGGGTGCCAGGCGCTCCTCGGCGGCGGACAGATCGCCCAGGGCATCGCGCAGGCCCGCGCTGGCCTGGCGATAGCGGTACAGCTCCCCACCACCGGCGATGTAGCAGGCGGCAATGACCGCCGCGACCGCTGCACCCAACGGGTGCACCGACACATAGCCGATGCCGATCCAGCACACGGCCAGCAGGCCGACAAGGAAGACAACGACAGGGAAAGCAGTTCTGGACATGGTGTTCCGGGTCAGTGGGAGCGCAGGGCTGCCAGCAGCCCCTCGATCGGGTGGAAGCGCAGCTGCAGCTCGGCAAGCAGCAGCGAGCGCATGTCATGGCGGAATGCGGTGCGCCAGCCGGGCTGGCCATGCACGCGGTCGAAGCGGGTGCCCAGCACTGCCGGGGCGATGGCCAGCAGGTTGTGCTCGCGCGGGCTGAGGGTCTGCTCCATCACGGCGTCGATCTCGGCCAGCCGCGCCAAATCGGGCGAGGCCCGCAGCAACTGGTCACGGAGGCGTCCGCGCAGGCGCCCGGTCGCGGTCTGGATGGCCTGCTGCAGCACCCGGTAGCGCTGCCGCAACGAGGCAAAGGTGGGTGTGGCGGCCGCCTCGGCCAGATCGAGCAGGCGCTCGGCTTCGGCGTCGTCACGAATCGACGCCAGCAGGCTGGCATGGGCCTGCTCGCAGTCGGCCAGCAGGTCGTCCATCGCCTCGCCCGCGTCCGCCGGTTCAGGCACGCGTCCGCCCAGTGCCGTCGACAGCGCGACAGCACGGCTCCAGTCCACCCACTGGCCGAGGCGATCGGTCAGGACGGGACTGGTGGCCGGCATCGCGCCGTCGCTGAGACGGGCGAGCAGGCGAAGGAAATCCGGTCCACCCAGGACCGTCTGCGCTGCGTTCGCCATCAAGGGGTGAGGGGCCAAAAACCGTTGATTTTACAGCCAGATGAGCCTGGCTGGATGAAGGGCGGGACGGGTGGGCGGGCCCGCAGGCGCCACAAGGCTTAGAATGACCGGCTGCACTCACCACGTTCGACCTCTGGAGCACCCATGACTGTTGCGCAGTTCTACCCGATCGGCACCCCCGGACAGCCCTGGGGCGATCCGGAACGCGCGCAGTGGCGGGCCCGCCAGCAACGCCAGCGCAGCTACCATGACGATGTGGTGGCGGCGCTGGAGCGCCTGGATGAGCGTTTCGACGTGATCCAGTACGGGCAGCTCGATTACGCGCCGGACCACTATCCCCTGTTCGCCGTGGTCAACCACGACTGGAACCCGGCACTGCCGACGGCGCTGGTCACCGGTGGCGTGCACGGCTATGAGACCAGCGGCGTGCACGGTGCCCTGCAGTTCCTGGAGCAGCAGGCCGAGCGCTACCTGGGGCGTCTGAACCTGATCGTGGCCCCCTGCGTGAGTCCGTGGGGCTATGAGCGCATCCAGCGCTGGAACCCCGCTGCCCTGGACCCGAACCGCAGCTTCCGCGACGGCGGCCTGATCGAGGAAGCCGCCTCGCTGATGCGCTGGGTGGCCGGGCGCAAGGCCGACATCCGGGTGCACCTGGACCTGCACGAAACCACCGACAGCGACCTGCACGAGTTCGACCCGGCCCGTTGCGCCCGTGATGGCAAGCCCTTCGAGCGGGACACCATTCCCGATGGCTTCTACGTGATCGGCAACAGCGAAGACCCGCAACCGGCATTCCAGCAGGCGCTGATCGCCGCCGTGGCGCCGATCACCCATATCGCCCCGGCCGATGCCGAGGGCAACCTGGTCGGCCTGCCGTTGCAGTCGCCGGGCGTGGTATGGGGTGAATCGCGCTCGATCGGGGCCTGCGCCGGATTCACCGATGCGCGTTTTGCCACCACCACGGAGGTCTACCCGGACAGTCCGCGTACCCGTCCGCAGGAGTGCAACGACGCGCAGGTCGCGGCGGTCTGTGCGGGCCTGGATTTCGCCCTGGCGCACTGATCCCGACCGGGAATGCGACCGATCAGGATGACGCTGCTACGCGGCCGTTACTCGGCGAAACTGGCCGTGTCCTTGCCTTGCCGCTTGGCGTGGTAGAGGGCTCGGTCGGCCAGTGCCAACCAGTCCTCGACACTGCCGTGTCGCGGACTCGCAGCGACCCCCATGCTGACACTGAAATCGCTCGCCGGTCCTGTCCGCCGTGCATTCTCGTGCAGGCGTTGCCGGATGCGTGCCGCCATCTGCATGGCGTCTGACGCGGCGCAGTCGCGCAGCAGCACGACGAACTCATCCCCCCCGAGCCGTGCAGCCGTATCGGCCGGGCTGGCGAATTCGCGCAGTGTCGTGGCGATATGCCGCAGGACCTGATCGCCGGCACGATGCCCCTGCGAGTCGTTGATGCGCTTGAAGTCATCCACATCCAGCATCAACAGGCACGCCATGCCACCGTGGCGCTGGGATTTGTCCAGCGCCTGCTGGGCACGGTGGATCAGGAAGCCCCGGTTGGCCAGCTCCACCAGCGGATCCATCCGGCTCAGCCGCCGCAGCTGCCGGTTCTGTGATTTGACCCGGCGCGCGAGTTGCCAGCTCAGGATGCTGAGGCCGATGCCGTACACGAACAGGAACGGCATGCTCAGCATGATGCTGCGTTGCGAGGTGGTCGGCTGGTAGGGGAAGCCCAGCGCGAACCAGACGAGTCCAAAACCCAGCACCAGCGCCAGCGTCGCCCGCAGCGCCAGCCGCACTCCCCCTGCTGCGATCTTGTCGGCCACCAGCAGGGCGGTGAACAGTGCGCTGGGCACGATGCTGAGGGCGATGAACGCGATCCACGCGCCGCCAAGGAAGGAATCGA
Organism: Stenotrophomonas sp. STEN147; assembly: GCF_056757995.1. Classification (NCBI taxonomy): domain Bacteria; kingdom Pseudomonadati; phylum Pseudomonadota; class Gammaproteobacteria; order Lysobacterales; family Lysobacteraceae; genus Stenotrophomonas; species Stenotrophomonas sp. STEN147. The sequence continues at coordinate 321,565 of NZ_JBRRCG010000002.1, read as the reverse complement.
ACACCATGCAGCGGAACTGGGTGGCGGCCGGCTCGGGAGAACGCCGGGTGAGGACCAGAGCGATCGTCGGCCATGCCAGCGCGTTGAGCAGCAGCAGCGTCCATGGCCACACGCCATCCTGACGTTCGAGCAGGATGGAGGCCAGGGGGAGGGCCGCCAGGCTGCTGCCGACGAACCGCATCCAACCGATGCGCCGCGCCGCGCCGATACCCTCGACGGCCACCTCGGTCGAATCAGTGAAGTAGGGCATTGCCGATCCCCCCAAGATCGCACCAGCAACGGCGCTCCACGGCGGAGCGCGCTCCAGCAGTCTGGCATTGCGACGTCAACGGCCCGTGCATGCTGCAGTCGCCGAGGTCAGCGCCGGATGGCAACACGGGGCCGCGGGCGCCGGGCGTCCGGTTGCTTCGACCAGGAATCATCGATGGCAGCGCGGCAGGCGTCTAAACCTTCTGCACCCCTGCCGCATCCAAGGCAGGCGGCAATCTGCCGTTGCCCTCCACTGGAAGCCATCAATGCGCCAGTCCATACGCTCGTGGTACGTCGCCCTGGTTGCGGGGCTGCTTGTTCTTCCGCAGCCCCGCGCCGCGGCCGGGACGATCACCCTTCCTTTCGAGCAGGACAAGGATCACCGGATCTATGTGGAAGGGCGGATCAACCAGTCAGGACCGCTGCGCTTTCTTGTCGACACCGGCGCTGACGGACTGGCAGTCACGGTTGCCACCCGCAAGGCGGGGTCGATGCAGGTCGATGACCGCTCCGAGAACACCGGCTCCGATGGCGTGAGTTTCGTGGACTACAGTACCCACAACACGGTCGTCGTGGGAGACATGCGCCGGACGATGGGGGCGGCCGTGATCGACTACGGCAAGCGTCCGTTCGACGCCGTGCTTGGCTGGACATTCTTCGCGGGGCGCATCATCGAGATCGACTACGACCGCAAGCTGCTGCACGTGCACGACCGGTTGCCGGATCTGCACGGATACACCCGCGCGAACGTCCGCTGGATCGACAATACGCCCGCCATCGAAGTGCTTCTGCGTGAGGGTGGCTCGACACTTGCGGCCTGGCTGTTCGTGGACACCGGCAGCAACGGCGCCATCGATCTGGGCCATGCGTACGGCGCGCGCCACCGACTGCAGGAGGTGTTCACCCGCACGATCGGTACCTCACAGTTCAGCGGCTCGGCGGGAAGGAAGATCCGGGCCGTCGATGCACGGATCGCATCGGCCGATGTGGGCGGGCTGCGACTGGAACAGCCCAAGGTGTCGTTCACCATCGATGAGGATGGATCCAATGCCGACGGCACGCTGGGCAGTGAAGCACTGCGCAACTTCAACATCCTGCTGGATACCAGAACCGGGCAGATCCATCTGCGGCCAAACGGTAACGCGCGCGCGCTGCGGAACTAGCCCTTCAGCGCCCACCGCTGGACGCAGCAGCGGCAGGCAGCGCAGGAAGAGCTGACCCATCGCGCGTCTGCGCTCGATGGTCAGCCAGGGCTGCGTTCATCGACGCAGCGCGTCGACGATCACGCCGGTGGCGATTTCAACAAGCAGATACTCGGTGTCGCTCTGGCGGACCCAGCGCTGGCCGCGGCCGGGATCACGCAGCCTGTAGCGTGCGTAGTCATCCACCCAGTAGCGACGATCCACTTCCGCCCACGGCAGATGATCGCCGCGCCGCCATGCCTTCTTCTGCCATCCTGGCGGCGGTGCGTCGCGGTTGTGCGGCCCGCCTGCGTGCGGCGGGGGACCGTTTCCGCGGGCGTGGTGCGGCGGATCCGCCCAGGCCGGTGCGACGGCGAGCAGTGCCACCATCAGAGCAGGTGCGACGTGTCGGGTCCTCATGGCATCCTCCTGTCAGTGGCCGGTCCTGCCGGCCTGGTGAGGTGGACCATAGGCCAACGCCCGTGAACGGAATCATGCTGTCTGTTTCCCTGCCGAGGGGGCCGCGCCTGTTGGCGGCAGCGTCGAATCGAGGATGTCCAGCAGGGCACGCAGACGGTCCATATGGCGCAGATCCTGGTGATAGCCCACCCAGATGCCCCGCGAAGGGGGCGTCCCGTGTGAGTCGATGCGCTGCAGTCCGGCTACCGCGTCACCCAACACACGGGGCAGCACGGCGATGCCGGTACCGTGGAGGCACATCTGCGCCTGGACACTGCGACTGGTACTGGTGAATGCGCGCGGTGAACGCGGAAACCGCTGCAGCAACCATTCCACGTCGGGGAAGTGCGACTGCGCGGTGTTCATCAGGATGAGTCCGACCGAATCGGGGTCGTCCTGTAGCCGGGCGGTGGTCGAGACCGAACCATACAGGCCGTAGGGCAGGGTCATCACGAGGCGCTGGACGATGTCCGGCTCACTGAACGGCACGATGCGGAACGCGACGTCGGCATCGCGGCGCGACAGGTCCAGCAGTCGATAGCTGGCGATCAGTTCCGGAACCACCGCCGGATGCCGGCGTACCAGTTCGGCCAGCACGGGCGTCAGCACGTGGCAGGCAAACCAGTCCGCGCTCGAAATGCGCAGGATGCCTTCCAGCCGGCCCGGGCTGCCTTCCAGGCGGCGCTCCATGGCCAGGGCGGAGTTCTCCATGGCTTCGGCCAGGGCCAGCACCGCATCGCCGGCATCGGTCGTGACCAGCCCGTCCCGCGTCCGCCGCAGCAGGGGCTGCCGGGCGTGCTGTTCAAGGGCCTTCAACCGGCGGCCCACCGTGGGATGGCTGACACCAAGGCGCCGCGCCGCCTCACCCAGCGACCCGCCCCGCACGATCGCCAGAAAGACACGGACATCACCCCATTCCATGATCGTGCTCGTTCAAAAATGTACGGCAAATGTGCATCAGCGTCAGTCCACATACAAGTTTGAAAGGTCCAGCATATGCCGCGGTCGCACTGACCGCCTCCCCTGGAACTGGATACGCTTGATATGAACACGCTGAAAGACAAGGTCGCGCTGGTCACCGGCGCTTCGAAAGGCATTGGCGCTGCGGTTGCCCGGCGCCTGGCGGCCGACGGCGCCAGCGTCGTCGTCAACTACGCCTCGAGCCGGGAGGGCGCCGAACAGGTCGTTGCCGATATCGAAGCCGCCGGTGGTCGGGCGCTGGCGGTGCGCGCCGACGTGCGTGACGCACGCGAGGTCGATGCACTGCTGGCCACGGCCCTGGATGCGTTCGGCAGGCTGGATGTAGTGGTGAACAACTCGGGCGTGTACCGGTTCGCGAAGATCGAGGACACCACCGAGGCGCTCTATCGCCACCAGTTCGACATCAATGTGCTGGGCCCGCTGCTGGTCACTGCCGCCGCTGTTCCCCACCTGCGGCCCGGTGCAAGCATCATCAACATCAGTTCGTTCGTGACCCGCATCCTGCCGGTGGACAGCGCCATCTACACCGGTTCGAAGGGCGCGATGGACGCCATCACCGGCGTGCTGTCCAGGGAGCTGGGTCCGCGCGGCATCCGTGTCAACGCGGTCAACCCCGGCCTGATCGAGACCGAGGGCACGCACGCTGCGGGTGTCGTCGATTCCGGGTTCCAGGCCTGGAATCTGGCGCAGACACCACTGGGCCGGACAGGCCAGGTGCTGGACGTGGCGCCGATCGTTGCGTTTCTCGCCTCGGACGATGCGCGATGGATGAGCGGCGACACCCTGCTTGCCTCTGGCGGCATGCGCTGAGTGAGGGACGTCATGAATCTATCGGCTGACGCTGCGGGCGCTGTATCGCCCGATCCGCGCCGTTGGATGGCATTGGCTGTACTGCTGACAGGCACGCTGCTGCCGCCGCTCGACTTCTTCATCGTCAATGTCGCGTTGCCGGCCATCCGTGTCGATCTGCACGCGCCCCCGGATGTCTCGCAGCTGGTCATCTCGGTCTACGCCACGGCCTACGCGGTGACCCTGATCCTGGGAGGCCGGCTGGGCGACATCTACGGCAGGAAACGGGTGTTCATCGCAGGCATGCTGGGGTTCGGCCTGGCGTCGGCGCTGTGCGGCCTGGCGCCTGCGGCTGAAGTGCTGGTGGCCGGACGGCTGCTGCAGGGGATGTCGGCCGCGCTGATGGCCCCGCAGTCATTGGCATCGATCCACGCCCTGTTCCCGGACAGCGAGAAGCGCCGTGCGCTTGGCCTGTATGGCGCCACCTTCGGCCTCGCGTCGGTGGGCGGGCAACTGCTCGGGGGTGTATTGGTCACAGCCGATCTGTGGGGAACAGGGTGGAGGAGCGTGTTCCTCATCAATCTTCCCATCATCGCAGCCGCGGTGCCGGCTGCATTCGTGCTGCTGCGTGAGTCGCACGCCCGCCAGGGAGCACGGCTGGACGCTGTCGGAGCGGTGGCGCTGGCGGCGTCGTTGCTGGCGCTGGTGGTACCGATCATCGAGGGCCGCCAGCGCCAGTGGCCGTGGTGGTGCGTAGGACTGCTGCTGGCAAGCGGCCCCCTGCTGCTGTTGTTCTGGAGGCATGAGCAGCGATGCGTGGGGCGTGGGCAGATGCCGCTGGTATTGCCATCGCTGCTGCATATACGCGGGTTGAGGCGCAGTCTGTCAGCGACATTCTTCTTCTACGCGCTGGCTGCGTTCTTTCTCGTCTTCGCGGTGTATCAGCAGTCCGCGCTGGGGCGCAGCAGTGCGTCGGCGGGGTTGGCGATCCTGCCGTTGGGGCTGGGTTTCCTTCTCGGGCCGCTGTGTGGTTCGGCGTTCCGGCGGCTGGCCGCACAGGGTGCATCGCATGGGATGGTGATGGAGGTTGCGGGCCTGCTGGCGGTCGCAACGCTCGCGCTGCTGGACATGCCATCGTGGCTGCCGCTTCCGCTGTTTCTGATCGGCGCGGGACAGGGCATTGCGCTTCCGGCGCTGGTGAAGCAGAGCGTGGACCCTGTGGATGCCCGCCACGCCGGGCTGGCCGCAGGCGTCGTGAGTGCGACACTGCAGATCAGTGCGGCGCTGTCGGTGGCGTTGGTGGGCGGTGTGTTCTTCGCCGTCGCGCCTGACACGGCAACGCCCGCGGAGGTGCGCACCGCGTTCGTGGTGGCCTCGCTGGTGATCGCGGCATCCTTGGCGATTGCCGCCGGATTGGCTTGGCGACGCGGTTGAGACGGGGTCTTCACGCGACGTCCACGTCTTCCACCTGCAGCTGAAAGCCAATCGGAGAGTGTGCCGAAACGCCGCTATATTCCAGACACCCCAGACGAAGGAGGGAGTGGAATGATTCTTACCAAGCAGCACCTGATGATGGCACGTACGCTCGGTGTGGCGATTGTCGCCACCGTAGGCCTTGGGGCCTGCGCCACCTACAAGGACGATTTCGCAACGATCAACTCGCGGCTCGACCAGCTTGATGTGAAGGTGCAGGGTGCGGCGCAGAGCGCCGAGTCGGCCAATCAGTCGGCGCAGCAGGCCAACCAGCGTCTGGATCAGATCGAAGGCCGCGTCCAGCAGCTTGAACGGGCACCTCGCCGCACCCCGCGCGGCTGACCGCCTGTAGCCTGCACATCCGAGTCAGGGGCCCAGTGGCCGCAGCGGCCACTGGTGTCCTCCCGTAAACACAGCTTTCGAGGAATGCTCCCATCCATACCCACTCCTCCCTTGCGCGCCGTGTCCATCGCGCTGCTCTGGCAGTGGCGTTGGCGTTGCTGGTGGTCGGTGTCGCCAATGCGGAAGATGCCGTCACGCCGCCGTCGGCCGCCGTTGATGAACTGCCACCCGGCCAGGACGTCTCCGAAACCGTGATTGAACTGGCGGGCTGGGTGGTGGCGTCCAAGGACAGCCAGGGCTATCCGTTCGCGGTCATGGACAAGGCTGCCGCACAGATCCTGGTGTTCGGTGGCGACGGCCGGCTGCGCGGCGCGGCCCCCGCATTGTTCGGTTCAGCGACCGGCGACCACACCGCGCCCGGCGTTGCGGGTCTCGCCCTGCGTGCCATTCCGGGACGGGACCGCACCACGCCTGCAGGTCGCTTCGTGGGCGGCTACGGCCCTTCGATCGATGCAGGGCGGGTGCTGTGGGTGGACTACGAGTCCGCAGTCTCCATCCATCCGACCGCAACCGGCGTTCCAGCAGAGAGGCGTGTCGAGCGCCTGGCATCGCCGTCGCCGGACGACAACCGTGTCACCCACGGCTGCATCAACGTCTCGCCGGAGTTCTACGAACGCATCATCCGTTCCACCTTCGAGCGGGGCGGGGTGTTCTACATCCTGCCGGACGTGGACCCGATCGAGCAGACCTTCCCCGAGTTCGCACAGAGCCGTGCGGCTGCGCAGCACAACGGCGGCAAGCGCGCACGATCTGCCCGCAGGTAGACGCTCCACCGCCGCCCCGGTGGGTGGCGCGGTCAGCCTGGTGCGCATCCATTCGGACACTGGCTGCGGCTCTTCCTGTTGCCCGGCAGCGTGCACCCGCCGCCGGAAATCGTTCATGATGGGCCCAGTCACACTCCCGTGGCAGCGCAGGCCGCATGCTGTGATGCGCCGACATCACGCGGCAACAGGCAGGACGGTGGAGCAAGAAGGTGGACCAGCCATGAGCCAACTCACCGACGGTTTCGGACGCAGCTTTCCGTACCTGCGCCTGTCGTTGACCGAAGCCTGCAACTTCCGTTGTGGCTATTGCCTGCCGGAGGGGTACCAGGCCGATGGCCGCCCGCGCTTCCTGCAGGTCGAGGAGATCAGCCGCCTGGTCCGCGCCTTCGCGGCGCTGGGCATGAGCAAGATCCGGCTGACCGGTGGCGAGCCCAGCCTGCGCAAGGATCTTGATGACATCATTGCGGCGGTGGCGGCGGTGCCGGGTATCGGCAAAGTGGCCATCACCACCAACGGCACGCAGTTGCCGCGTCGCCTGCCGGGTTGGCACCGCGCCGGCCTGACGGCGCTGAACGTCAGCATGGACAGTCTGCGGCGCGAACGTTTTGCCGCGATCACCGGGCATGACCGCCTGCCGGAGATCGAGCAGGGCCTGGCCCTGGCGCAGGCGCTGGGGCTGCCGTCGATCAAGCTCAATGCGGTGCTGCTGCGCGGCCTCAACGACGATGAGCTGCCGCAGTGGATGGCGTACCTGCGCGACCGTCCCTTCAGCGTGCGCTTCATCGAACTGATGCGCACCGGCGACAACGAAGCCTATTTCCAGCAGCATCACCTGCGCGCCGACGGGGTGATCGATCAGCTGCTGGCGGCCGGCTGGCGCGAGCGTGCACGGGCGGCCGATGCCGGCCCGGCGCGCGAGTTCGGCCACCCGGACCATCGCGGCAGCATCGGCATCATCGCGCCGTACTCGCGCGATTTCTGCAAGGGCTGCAACCGCTTGCGGGTAACGGCCAGGGGAGACCTGCGGCTGTGCCTGTTCGGCGACTTCGGCGTGCCGCTGCGCGCGCTGCTGCAGCACGATGACGACCATGACGCGCTGCTGGCGCGCATCACCACCCAGCTTGGCCTGAAAGCGGCCGGGCATGGCCTGCACCAGGGCCGGACCGGGCTGACCCCGCACCTGGCTTCCATCGGAGGATGAGCAGCACGATGAGTGGGGAACTGAACGCGGCCTTCCATATGGCCGATGTCCGCAACAAGCGCATCAGTCGCCGGCGGGCGGTGGCGGTGGGTGAACTGCATGCCGGTCCGCTGGCGTACCCGTTGATCGTCGAGCGTCGCCTGCCGAAGGGCGATGCGCTGGTCATGGCCGAGATCGCCGGCCTGCAGGGGGCGAAGATGGCGTCGATGCTGATGCCACTGTGCCATCCGCTGCCGCTGGAGCTTGTGCAGGTGTTCTGCGCGCCGGTGCCGGAACGGCACGCCATCCGGGTCTGGTGCGAGTGTGCCAGCGAGGCGCGTACCGGTGTGGAAATGGAAGCACTGGCCGGCGTCAACGCGGCGCTGCTGACCCTGTACGACCTGAGCAAGCCGGTGGAACCGGCGCTGCGCATCGAAGGTATCCGCCTGCTGTTCAAAGAGGGCGGCAAGCGCGGCCTGTGGCTGCATCCTGATGGCATGGATGATGCCGAGCGCGCGCGCTTCAGACCGCGTGCGCCGAAGGGCCTGCAAGGCGCGGCCTGCGCGGTGATCACGCTGAGCGACCGTGCCAGCGCAGGCACTTATGAGGATGTTTCTGGCCCGACCCTGGTGGCCGGCCTGAACAAGCTGGGCGGCGAGGTGGTGGCTGCCCACGTGCTGCCCGATGGCATCGAGCCGTTGGCGGATCGCCTGCAGGCATTGGCCGCCGACGGCGTGCGCCTGTGCCTGTGCACTGGCGGTACCGGTCTGGGCCCGCGCGACCTCACCCCGGAGGCGCTGCGTTCGTTGAACGCGCGGCCGGTGCATGGCCTGGCGCAGATGGTCCGGGCGCTGAGCGCGCAGCACACGCCGATGGCCTGGCTGAGCCGCGCCGAGGTGGTGCAGCTGGGCGGCATGCTGGTGTTCGCGCTGCCCGGCAGCCCGAAGGCGGCAGCGCAGTGCCTGGACATCCTGGCGCCGGTGCTGGGCCACGCGCTGGCGATGGTCGAGGGTGGTGACCACGCGTGATTCTCTACAGTGAAGCACTGCAGCACCTGCTGGAGGCGGCTACGCCGCTTCCCGCCGAGCGTCTGCCCCTGCAGGAGGCCGCAGGCCGCACCCTGGCCAATGACATCCACAGCGCGCAGGCATTGCCGCCGTTCGACAATTCGGCGATGGACGGTTTTGCGCTGCGCGCCAACGGGGCGGCGTTGGAGTCCGGTACCGAATTCACGGTGCAGGGCTGGCAGGCGGCGGGTGATGGCGATGCCGAAGGCGGCGAGGGCGCCTGGGAGATCATGACCGGCGCGCGCATGCCGGCTGGCCTGGACACGGTGGTACCGATCGAGAACGTGCAGATCCTCGCCAGCGAAGCGGGCCGTCCGACCCGGATCGCGTTGAAGAGCGTGGTCGGGCCGGGCCAGAACGTACGTCTGCGGGGCGAGGACGTAACCGAAGGCGAATGCGTGCTTCGGGCCGGGCAGAGGGTGGATATCAACGCACGGACCCTGCTGCACGCCCTTGGCGTTGGCGAGGTGGTGGTGATGTCGCGACCGGCGGTGGCAGTGATTGCCACCGGCAAGGAGCTGGTTAGCGAGGCGGCGCAGGCGCTGGAATCAGGGCAGATCCGTGACAGCAACCGCCCCTACCTGGTCGGGCGGCTGCACGCTGCCGGAGCAGAGGTGGTGTGGCAGGGCACCGTCGGTGATGACGTGACCGCGTTCGATGCAGGGCTGGACAAGGCGCTGGCGGCGGGGGCGCGGGTACTGGTCAGTACCGGTGCGGTCTCTGCGGGCCGTTACGACTTCGTGCCCGACGCACTGCGCGCGCGCGGGGCGCGCATCGTGTTCCACAAGGTGGCGATCCGTCCGGGCAAGCCGCTGCTGTTTGCGGTACTGCCCGATGGTGCGCTGTATTTCGGCCTGCCGGGCAACCCGGTGTCGGCGGCAGTGGGGCAGCGGTTCTTTGTCGAGCCTGTACTGCGCCGGCTGCTGGGGTTGGCGCAGGAACCGGTGCTGCGGCTTCCCCTGCAGGCGATGGTGCGCAAGCCGCCCGGCCTGCGCGTCCACGCCCGTGCGCGGGTGGAGCTGGACGCGCAGGGCCAGCTGAGTGCGCGGGTGTTGTCCGGACAGGAATCGTTCCGTCTGATGTCCATGGTGCAGGCCAACGCCTGGGTGGTGCTGGAGGACGAGGGCGATCTGGTTCCGGCCGGCAGCGCCGTGCGCGTACAGGGCTGGGGCCATGCCGACCCGGTGCAGCTGACGGGCAGGGAGTGGGAATGAAACTGGTGACGTTGCAGTTGTTCGGTGCGTTTTCCGATCTGGATGAGCGTCGGGAGATCACGCTGGAGGTGCCGGGTGCGACCGTGGCCGACCTGCGCCAGGCGCTGCGCGAGCAGCTGCCGGTGCGTTGGCCCGGTTTCCGTGCCGGCCTGCTGGACTATTCGGCCTTCGCCGACCAGCAGCGCGTGCTGCGCGATCACGATGGGCTGCCGGAGGATGGCCGCGTGGCCATCCTGCCGCCGGTGAGCGGGGGCTGAGCGATGGACGCGAAGCCGATTGCGAAGGTGGTGGACCGGGCGCACGGGGCGATCGACCCGGCAGAAGGGATCGCCGCGGTGTCCGACCCGGGTTTCGGCGGTATCGACGTGTTCATCGGCAAGGTACGTGACGTGAACGTCGGCCGGGTGGTCACGGGCATCACCTACGATCTGTTCGAGCCGCTGGTGCTGAACGAAATCCAGCGCCTGGCGGCCGAGGTGGAGGCGGCGTTCGGGCCGCGCCTGAAGCTGTATGTGGCGCATGCCAGGGGGCGGCTGGGCATCGGCGATGTGGCTGTGGTTGTGGCCGCCGGCAGCCCGCACCGGGACGAAGCATTCCGCGCGTGCCGGCAGCTGATCGAGGCAGTGAAGCACCAGTGCCCGATCTGGAAGCAGGAACACTACGAGGATGGCGACAGCGCCTGGAGCGAGGGCTGCAGCCTGTGCCATGCGGACAGCACGCCCGCACATGGCCATGACCACGAGCACGGCCATTGACGGCATCGTGCTGGCTGGAGGCCTGTCCAGCCGCATGGGCCGTGACAAGGCGCTGCTGCCCTGGCACGGGCGCACCCTGCTTGAGCACATGCGTGACGTGTTGATCGAGGCCGGTGCGCAGCGGGTGTGGGTGAGCGGTGACTATCCGGCCTTCGATGGCATTCCCGACCGGGTCGCGCGCTGCGGCCCGCTGGGCGGGCTTTACAGCGTGTCTCTGGCCATGCCCGATACCGTTGCGTGGGTGGTGCCGGTGGACATGCCCAGGTTGACCGGCGCCCTGCTGCATCGGCTGCACGGGGTGCCTTCCGCCTGCAGCATGTTCGCCGGCGAGCCATTGCCGATGTGTCTGCAGATCGATGATCATTGCCGGCGGGCCCTGCGGACCTTGATCGAAGATCCACAGGCGCGGCGTTCGCTGCGTGCCCTGCAGGAGCGGCTGGCGGCGACGGCGTTGCCGCTGCCTGAGAATGAGCGTGCCTTGCTGTTCAACTGCAATACCGGGGCCGACTGGGAGTCCATCGCAACATGAAAGTCCAGCTGCAGCGGCAATCCATGCGCCTGCGCGTCGATGAAGAGGAACTGGCAGCACTGCTGGCCGGTGACTCGCTGGAGAACCTGACCCGGTTTGGTGGCACGGGCGGGTGGGGAACCGCGTTGTCGCTGCATGGGGGCGACCAGGCGGTGCTGCTGGACGGTGGCACGGTCTGCCGGCTGGTGCTGCCGCGCGATGCAGTGCAGGGGTTGGCAGCACGACTGCCGTCGCGTGATGGGCTGGAATTTTCCATCGCGCTGGATGATGACAGTTCGTTGCAGCTTCAGTTCGACGTGGATGTGCGCGACAGCATGCGCCAGCGCGGTCATCAGCGGCGGGGGCCGCGTCCGCCGCGGTGAGACCGGCCGTGGCACGCCTGCCGTATGATGAAGGCCTTCATCCAGGCATTGCGTGATGTTCTCCACTCCGTCCCCACAGGTTCGCCAGGGCGCGGCGACGCCGAACCCCGCCGCTGCCGATGACGGCGACGCGCTGCACTTCTGCAGTACCTGTGCATTCTCCGATGCCTGCATGTCGCAGGGCTATGACAAGGCCGCGCTGGGTGAACTGCATGTGCTGGTCGACCATGTGGGCCCGTTCCACGCGGGCGACTACATCTTCCGCGCCGGCGAGCCGTTCGATTCGATCGCGGCGGTGCGTGCCGGCATGGTCAAGACGTTTGTCGATGACAGCCAGGGCAACGAGCAGGTGCTCGGTTTCAGTCTGCCCGGTGAAGTGATCGGCCTTAACGCGATCCACGAGGCACGCTTTCCCTGCAATGCCGTGGCGCTGGATACCGTGTACCTGTGCCGGATCTCATTCCCCAGGCTGAGCCTGCTGGCCACCCGCATGCCGGGCCTGCAGGCGCGGCTGTTCAGCCTGCTCAGTGCGGAGATCGGCAAGGTCGCCCTGCTGGCGGCCAACCATCGCACCGAAGAGCGGATGGCCGCGTTCCTGCTGGACATGTCCGAGCGCTACGCACGCCGCGGGTTCTCCGCCACCCGGTTCAACCTGACGATGGCACGCACCGAGATCGCCAATTACCTGCGGATGGCACCGGAAACCGCCAGCCGCGTGCTGCGCCGGCTGAGCGATGATGGGATCATCGCGGTCAGGCAGCGGGAGATCCTGTTGTTGCAGCCCGAGCGCCTGGCATTGCTGGCATCGGCTGATGAATCCGATCCGAACTGAATCTGGCGGGGAGCCGAAGATGATGCGAGCGGGACTGATGTTGCTGGGGATGCTGGCGTCGCTGCCGGCGTACGCAGCCGGGCTGACGGTATCGGCGGCGTCGAGCCTGACCGAGAGCTTCCGTGAACTCGGTGCCGCCTATGAGAAGGCCCACCCCGGCGCCCGGGTCGATTTCAACTTCGCCGCCTCCGGCGTGCTGCTGCAGCAGATCAGCCGGGGCGCACCGGTCGATGTGTTTGCTTCGGCTGACGAAGTCACCATGGATCAGGCACAGCAGCAGGGCCTGCTGGCTGCCGGTACCCGCGAGGTGTTCGCGGTGAACGCGCTGTGGGTGGTGGTGCCGCCGCAGACCAGCGGCGGGCCGCGTAGCCTGAAGGATCTCGCGGGTGCCGACGTGCGGCGCCTCGCGCTGGGCAACCCGGACAGCGTGCCGGTCGGCCGCTATGCCAAGGGTGCGCTGGAAGCGGCGGGCCTGTGGCCGTCGGTGCAGGGCAGGATCGTCACCACGCAGAACGTACGCCAGTCGTTGGATTACGTGGCGCGGGGCGAAGTGGACGCCGGTTTCGTCTACGCCACCGACGCACAGGCCATGGCCGGCCGCGTGCGTCGTGCCTTCGCAGTGCCGGTGTCCGGACGCATCGCCTATCCGCTGGCGGTGACCCGGGCCAGCACGCAGCCAGCCGAAGCCAGGCGCTTCGCCACCTTCGTGCGGTCGGCACAAGGTCAGGCGATCCTGGCCAGGCACGGGTTTGGCAAACCCTGACGGATGGACCTGGACTGGAGCGCGCTGGGGTTGTCGCTGAAGGTCGCCGGCTGGGCCACGGCGATCAATCTCGTGCTGGGCGTTGGATTGGGAGCGTTGCTGGCGCGTCGACGCTTCCCCGGCCGCGAACTGCTGGATTCGCTGCTGACCCTGCCGATGGTGCTGCCGCCGACGGTGCTCGGTTATTACCTGCTGGTGCTGATAGGGCGCAACGGCCCCATTGGCGCGTGGTTGCAGTCGTGGTTCGGCATCAACCTGATCTTTACCTGGCAGGCGGCGGTGGTCGCCGCGGCAGTGGCTTCGCTGCCGCTGGTGTTCAAGCCGGCACGCGCGGCGTTCGAGGATGTGGACGGGCAGCTGGAGCAGGCCGCGCGCACGCTCGGCGTGTCGGAGGCGGCGGTGTTCTTCCGCATCACGCTGCCGCTGGCTTGGCGCGGCATTCTCGCCGGCCTCCTGCTGGCGTTTGCCCGGGCGATGGGTGAGTTCGGCGCGACGCTGATGGTGGCCGGCAGCATCCCGGGTCGTACGCAGACGCTGTCGATCGCCATCTACGAGGCGGTGCAGGCAGGGCAGGACGGCAGGGCCAATGCGCTGGTGATCCTGACGTCGGTAGTGTGCATCGTCATCCTGCTGCTGGCGGCACGCCTGGTGGGCGGGCATCGCAGGGAGCTGCGCGATGTGGCTTGACCTGAAGGTGCAGCGCCGGATGCAGGCAGCGGGCCAGGTCTTCGAACTGGACGTCACGCTGCAGTGCACGCAGCGCCAGGTTGTGGTGTTCGGCCCGTCCGGGGCAGGCAAAAGCCTGACGCTCAAGGCCGTGGCCGGACTGCTGCGTCCCGGACAGGGCCATGTAACGCTGCAGGGGCAGGTGCTGTTCGATTCCCACGCGCGGGTCGACCTGCCACCGCAGCGGCGTCGCCTGGGGTACGTGTTCCAGGACTACGCGCTGTTTCCCCACCTGAGCGTGCGCCAGAACGTGGCGTTCGGGCTGCAGCGGAGCTGGTTCAATCCACGCCGTGGCCAGCGCTTCGACGTCGTCGAGCAGTGGCTGCAGGCGTTCCGTATCGACCACGTGGGGGATCTGCTGCCGTCGCAGATCTCCGGCGGCCAGCGGCAGCGTACGGCCCTGGCGCGGGTCATGGTGACCCAACCGCAGGCATTGCTGCTGGACGAGCCGTTCGCTGCACTGGACCACGACCTGCGCCAGCACCTGCGCGAGGAGCTGGCGGCGGTGCTGGACAGGACCGGCATTCCGCTGCTGCTGATCAGCCACGATCCTCAGGATGCCGTTGTCTTCGGCCAGCAGGTCGCGCACATGGCGGACGGCCGGCTCGTCGGCGATTGATGCATGCGCTCGTGCCGGGCCACGGCCGGCTGAATCGATGCAGGGTCAGTACAGCTCGCAGTGAATGCGGCCCTCCCCGCGCAGCAGGTCCCAATGCCCCTGGCCGCCAATGGCGTCGATGGCCTCGCGCACCGCGTCTTCCAGGTGGCGCTTGTTGCCGCACAGGTACAGGTGTCCGCCGCGGGACAACACCTGCCTTACCTCGCGGGCGCGCTGCCGCAGCACATGCTGTACATACACTTTTTCGGTTCCGTCACGCGAGAAGGCCGGATGAAGGCCGGCGAGCACGCCGCGCGCATGCCAGTCCTGCAGCTGCTCGCGATACAGGTAATCGTGTTCGCGATGCTTCTCGCCGAACACAAGATGCAGTTCGCGTCCGCAGCCATTGGCCTGCACCTGCTGCACCAGGCCGATCAACGGCGCGATACCGGTGCCGGTGCCGATCAGCAGCAGGGGCGCGCTGCCGGTGTCGGCCAGATGGAAGCCGGGATTGGAGCGGCAGTACACGCGGGCGTGGCTGCCCGCCCGCAGCAGGCTGCCGGTGGCGGTACCGGAACGCTCGCGGCCGCGCAGGGTGTAGCGCACTTCGCGTATGCACAGGCTCAGCTGGCCGTTGCCGGGATGCGAGGCGATCGAGTAGGCCCGTGGCAGGCGCGCTGACAGGATGTCGCGCAGCCTGGCCAGCGGCACGCGGTCCGGGCTGGCGTGGTCCTGCAGGATATCCAGCACGTCCAGGCCGTGCAGGTAGGCATCCAGCTCGCGCTTCTGGCTGACCTTCAGCAGCGACTTCAACCGCTCGCTGCCGCCCAGCCTGGCCAGCTCGCGCAGCACACCCCTGCCCAGCAGGCGCAGTTCGCGGTCCTGCAGCGTGGCGATGGCCGCATTGTCGCCGTACCAGCTGGCAAGGGCCTGCAGCAGTGCGGGATCGTGGTCCGGCAGCACGTGCACCGTGTCGCCGGCGCGGTAGGCCATGCCGCTGCCGGCGATATCCAGCTGCAGGTGCCACGCGGCCGGATCACTGCTGTTGACGCGACGGCGCTCGACGATGGGCGCGGCGAAGGCATTGTCGTCGCCGTAGGCGCTGACCTGCAGGTGCAGGTCCTGGCCGGCAGCGGCATCGCCCTCGAGCACCTGGCGGAGCACCGGCTGCCACTGCTGGAAGAACCGTTCATAGCCGAGGTCGGCATCGACCCGTCGCAGCAGCGGCTGCGCTTGGCGTTCGCTCAGCGCCGCGTCCAGCGCTCGGGTGAAGCCGCAGAATCGAGGGTAGCCGGTGTCGCCCAGGCCGAACACCGCGTAGCGCAGGCCGGGCAGCGACCCGGTCTGGCACACGCTCTGGAAGAAGCGTTCGCCGTTCGCGGGCGGCTCGCCGTCGCCGAACGAACTGGAGATCGCCAGCAGCACATCGCCCTGGCCCAGGCTGGCAACGTCAATGTCGTTGAACGGCAGCACCTGCGGCGCGAGCGCTTGCAGGCCCGGGTCCGCGCCCAGGCGCTGGGCCAGGGCGCGGGCATTGCCCGATTCGGAGGCGAAACCCACCAGCAGGCGGCGGACCGGTGCGGCAGCGACGGCGTTCACGCGGCCTCGTAGAAGTCGTCGAATTTCTCCTTGCTGAACTCGACCTGCTCGAAGTCCTGCATCAGGTCGTTCACCACACGGCGGATGCTGATGTACGCGGTGATGTTGCCTTCGGCGTCGAACAGCGGCTGGACGGTGGTGTCGACCACATAGAGCACGCCCCCCTTGCCCAGGTTCGGCACGATGCCGGTCCAGATGCCGCCGGCCTTGATCGTGTCCCACATGTCCTTGTAGACGGCCTTGGGCACATCCGGATGGCGCACGATGCTGTGCGGCTGGCCGATCAGTTCTTCACGGGCGAAGCCGGTGAGCGTGCAGAACAGATCATTGGCGTAGGTGATGTTGCCCTGCAGGTCGGTGGTGGAGATCACCATGACCTTCTGCAGGGCGTTCAGGAGCTGGCTGTTGTCGGGGGTGTCGTGCATTGCAGGGTCCTTGTGGCTGCCGGAAACGCCGGCATGTTCGGGTCCTGCATAGAGATACCCCCGCGTGCCGGCGGCTGGTTTGACATTGGTCAAGGGGGAGGCAGGGATCGCCTGCGACGGGATGTCGCATATGGCACCCAGCCGACCGCCAACACCCAGGCCACGGGTAGCGCGCGCACGGCAGCCAGGTGGATGTCCCGTCCGGGAGGCATCCATGGGCGTGATGAACGCGGCATGCGTACTCAGCTCATGACGCGTTGTCACAAAGAAATCGCCAGGGCTTCACGGCCGATTGATCGCCTGCGGGGCTATTGTCCTCCTGAGCCTCTCGCTGACGTCCCCCACGTTCTGCGTCGACTTCCCTCTCCGCTTCAGCGCCCGTCCGGGCGCCGTTGGCGTCCGTCTGCCTGAAAACTTCCGAGATCATCGCCATGGCCCGCGTCGTCCAGTCCGCTTCACCCGTTGCGACGCCTCCTGGTGCACCTGTACCAATCGGGACCCGCCGGGGCCACTCACAGCCGTTGAAGTTGCCGGAACTGGTACAGCGCGTGCTGTTTGTCGCGACCGAAATGGCCGACTTCATCAAGGCGGGAGGCCTGGGCGATGTGGCCGCGGCCTTGCCACGCGCGGTGCGCGGCGCGTGTGATTCGCGCGTGCTGCTCCCCGGCTACCCGGAGGTGCTGCAGCGCCTGCCGCAGCTGCGGCCGGTGGGGCAGGTCAGCCCGAGGGCCGGCCTGCCTGCGTGCACCATCGGCATGGCGGTGCAGGCCGACGGCCTGCCGATCTACGTACTGCTCTCGCCTGAGCTGTATGAGCGGGAAGGCTCGCCCTACGTGGATGGGCAGGGACAGGAGTGGAAGGACAACGCGGTTCGCTTCGCCACGCTGTCACACGCGGCTGCGGAGATTGCGGCCGGGCGTGCCGGGCTGGACTGGTCACCGCAGCTGCTGCACCTGAATGACTGGCCGGTGGCCATGGCCGCCGCCTACGTGCGTTGGGACCGGACGACCGTGCCGACGCTGCTGACGATCCACAACCTGGCTTACCAGGGCCTGTTCCCGTATGCGCTTGCGCCGGTGCTGGGCGTACCGGCCGCGCACCTGGATGAACTGCACTTCCACGGACAGATGTCATTCCTGCAGGGCGGCATCACCAATGCCACGCGGCTGAACACAGTCAGCCTGCGCTACGCACAGCAGATCACCGCCCCGGACGATGGATGCGGGCTGCATGACCTGCTGGCCCGGCGCGCCGCCGGCGGTCACCTGAGCGGCATCGTCAACGGCATCGACGCCAGCTGGGATCCACGGCGCGACATCCACCTCAAGGCGCACTTCGGCATCGGCGAATGGACCGGACGCGCGACCAACGCGCATGCGGTGCGCAGGGCCTTCGGCCTGGCGCCCTCGACCGGCCCGCTGTTCGCGGTGGTTTCCCGCCTGGTGCACCAGAAGGGCCTGGACATCACCTGCGACGTGGCGCCACAGATCGTCGCGGCCGGGGGGCAGCTGGTCGTCATCGGCGGCGGCGAGCCGCAGGTGGAAGCACAGGTGCAGGCGCTGGCCCGGCGCTACCCGGGCCGGGTGGGCGCATTCATCGGGTTCGAGGAAGCGCTGGCGCGCCAGATGTTCGCCGGTGCGGACTTCCTGCTGATGCCTTCGCGTTTTGAACCCTGCGGGCTCAGCCAGATGTACGCGCAGCGCTTCGGCTGCCTGCCGGTCGCGCATGCGACGGGCGGGCTGGTGGACACCGTCGAGGATGGCGTGACCGGTTTCCTGTTCCACGGTGCCAATGCCGATGGCCTGCGCCGCTGCGTGGAGCGGGCGATGCGCACCTTCCGTCTGCCAGGCCTGCTGCAGGCCATGCGCCGCGCCGCCATGCTGCGGCCGGGCGGCTGGGATGCGGCCGGGCGAGCCTATCTGGCGCTGTACCAGCAGACCTGCCAGGTGGCCGCATGAGCCACGACAGCGCGCATCTGGCCGCCCTCGAGGACGACACCACCGCGGACACAGCACTGGATCACCGCATCGCGCCGGCGCTGGAGGACCTCGTCCATGCCCGCCCGGCAGATGCATTTGCCTGGCTGGGCCCGCACCGTCAGCGCGAGGGTGAACGGCGGCGGCGCGTGCTGGTGCCGCACGCGCAGCGCGTCGAGGTGATCGCAGAGGACGGGCGACGCTGGGATCTGCACCCGGGCCCCTTGCCCGGCCTGTTCGAGGGCGCCGCCGGTGAAGCGGCGGTGCCGCTGCTTGCCCTGCATTTCGAGCAGGGTGTGGAGCAGGTGCACGATGCCTATGCCTTCGGCCCGCTGCTGGACGAAGCGCTGCTGCAACGTTTCCATGCCGGTGATGCCGATGCGGCTCGCCAGTTGGGCGCGGTCCCGATGCAGGTGCAGGGGATCGCCGGCGTGAGATTCGCGGTGTGGGCGCCCAATGCGCGGCGGGTCGCCGTGGTCGGCGATTTCAACGGATGGGATGGCCGACGCCATCCGATGCGGCTGCGCCATGCGGCTGGCGTGTGGGAACTGTTCCTGCCCGGCGTGCAGGCCGGTGCCCGCTACAAGTTCCGCATTGTCGGGGCTGATGGCCAGGTGATGCCCGACAAGTTCGACCCGATGGCGCGCTGGGCCGAACTGCCACCGGCCACCGCCTCACGCGTGCCTTCGGCGGCGCCGATGCAGTGGCATGACGAGGGTTGGAGAGCGGCCCGGCGCCAGACGGGCGCCAGCGCGCCGCTGTCCATCTACGAGGTACATGCGGGCTCCTGGCAGCGCGGCGATGATGGCGCACCGCTGGACTGGGATGCGCTGGCCGACCGGCTGATTCCGTACGTGGCCGGACTCGGCTTCACCCACATCGAACTGCTGCCGGTCAGCGAGCATCCCTTCGGCGGTTCCTGGGGCTATCAGCCGCTGGGGATCTACGCACCGACGGCGCGCCATGGGACGCCGCACGCCTTCGCGCGCTTCGTGGATCGCTGTCACCAGGCCGGAGTGGGGGTGATCGTGGACTGGGTGAGCGCACACTTCCCCAACGACGCGCATGGCCTGGCCGGTTTCGACGGAACCGCGTTGTACGAGCATGCCGACCCGCGCGAAGGGGTGCACGCCGACTGGGACACGCTGATCTACAACTATGGCCGCAACGAAGTGGCCGCCTACCTGATCGGTAGTGCCCTGGAGTGGGTGGAGCGGTTCCACATCGACGGACTGCGCGTGGACGCAGTGGCGTCCATGCTGTACCGGGATTACAGCCGTGCCGAGGGTGAGTGGATACCCAACGAGCAGGGCGGGCGAGAGAACCTGCAGGCGGTCGCCTTGCTGAAGCGGATGAACCAGACCCTGCGTGAGCGCTTCCCGGACGTGTTGGTGATTGCCGAGGAATCCACCGCGTGGCCGGG
Source organism: Stenotrophomonas sp. STEN147 (assembly GCF_056757995.1). NCBI lineage: Bacteria > Pseudomonadati > Pseudomonadota > Gammaproteobacteria > Lysobacterales > Lysobacteraceae > Stenotrophomonas > Stenotrophomonas sp. STEN147. The sequence goes on along the minus strand of NZ_JBRRCG010000002.1, from coordinate 301,818 downwards.
GGTGACCGCGCCGGTGGAGGAGGGCGGGCTTGGCTTCACCCACAAATGGAACATGGGCTGGATGCACGACACCCTGCAGTACCTGGGGCGCGATCCTGTCCATCGCCAGCATCACCACAGCGAGATCAGCTTCGGCCTGGTCTACGCCTTCTCCGAACGCTTCGTGCTTCCGCTGTCGCATGACGAGGTGGTGCATGGCAAGGGCGCGCTGCTGGCCAAGATGGCAGGCGAACCGGCGCAGCGGCTGGCCCAGCTTCGTGCGTATTACGGCTTCATGTGGGCGCACCCGGGCAGCAAACTGCTGTTCATGGGCGGCGAGTTCGGCCAGGGACATGAGTGGTCGCACGATGCAGCACTGGACTGGGAACAGGCGACCAGCAGTGAGGGCCGGGGCCTGTCGCGTCTGGTGGGCGACCTCAATGCCGTGCTCCGCTCCGAACCCGCGCTGCATCGTGACGAGCGCGATGAACGCGGTTTCGACTGGAGCGTGGCCGATGACAGCCGCAACAGCGTGTATGCCTTCATCCGCCGGGATCCTGCCGGCAGCGGCCGCACCCTGCTGGTGGTGAGCAACTTCACCCCGGTGCTGCGCGAGGGTTACCGGGTTGGCGTGCCGCAACCGGGGCGCTGGACGGAACGCCTCAACACCGACAGCGCGCATTACAACGGCGGCAATGCGGGCAACCTCGGAGCGGTGCGGACCGAGCCGAGGCCGATGCATGGCCACGCCCAGTCGCTGCGGCTGACCCTGCCGCCGCTGTCCACGCTGTACCTGCAGGTTGATGCATGACCACAGCGTCCCCGCGTCTGGGCGCTTGGCGTGCGGCCGGTGAGGGGGTGGAGTTCCGTGTGTGGGCGCCGGACGCAGACACGATGACGCTGTGCCTGCAGGGCGCGCTGCGGCCGATGCAACGCGAGCCGGACGGTTGCCACTGGCTGCGGACACAGGCATCGCATGGCGACCGCTACCGGTTCCGCCTCCCTTCAGGCCAGGACGTGCCCGATCCGGCCTCGCGCTGGCAGCCTGACGGCGTCGATGGCAACAGCGCCGTGGTGCTGGACACCGGCAAGGCGCAGGCCACGTGGCAGGGGCCCGCCTGGCAGGACCTGGTCATCTATGAAGTGCACATCGAGGCGGGCGGCGGCCTCGCTGCACTGACCGCGCAGCTGCCGATGCTGGCCGCAACGGGCATCACCGCCATCGAGCTGATGCCGGTTGCGCAGTTTCCCGGCCGGCGCAACTGGGGCTACGACGGTGTGTTCCCCTACGCACCGGCCCATGTCTACGGCGGGCCGGCAGCGCTGAAGGCTTTCATCGACGCGGCGCATGATGCCGGACTGTCGGTGCTGCTGGATGTGGTCTACAACCACTTCGGACCGCAGGGCAACCCTCTGCGTGACTACGCGCGGGCGTTCTTCCGTGACGATCGCAGCACCCCCTGGGGCGATGCGATCGACTTCCGCCAGCCCTGGGTGCGGCGCTTCTTCATCGACAATGCGCTGATGTGGTTGCGCGACTATGGCTTCGATGGACTGCGCCTGGACGCGGTACACGCCATCGACGATGACGGCTTCCTCCAGCAGCTGGCCGACGAGGTGCGCGCGGAGGTGCCGCACGCGCACCTGGTGCTGGAGAACGAACGCAACCAGGCGCGGTGGCTGCGCGGTGCCTATCAGGGGCAATGGAACGACGACTTCCACAACGCGCTGCACGTGATGCTGACCGGCGAGCAGGAAGGCTATTACGCGGCCTATGCCGGTCGCGCCGAGGCGCTGCTGGCCCGCTGCCTGGCAGAGGGATTCGCCTGGCAGGGTGAACCTGACCTGGGCGGCCATCCCCGCGGCGAACCCAGCAGCGACCTGTCGCCCGCGCGTTTCGTCGTATTCGCGCAGAACCACGACCAAGTGGGCAACCGAGCCTTCGGCGAGCGCCTGTCGATGTTGGTGGACCCGGCGCGGCTGCGCGCGGCGCTGGCGCTGACCCTGCTGACGCCGATGATCCCGCTGCTGTTCATGGGCGAACCGTGGCAGGCGCGGTCGCCGTTCCTGTTCTTCACCGACTATGCGCCGCCGCTGGATGAGGCGGTGCGCGAGGGGCGTCGCCGCGAGTTTTCCGGCTTCAGTGCCTTCGCCGATGCCGCCTCGCGTGCGCGTATTCCGGACCCGAACGATCCGGCCACCCTGCAGGTCTCGTACACGCCGCCGCCCGGCGATGATCCCTGGTCGCAGCAATGGCTGCGTTGCACAGGCGGGTTTTTGGCCCTGCGCAGACGCCATCTGCAGCCCGGCCTGCTGCAGGCCCGGTCGCTGGGTGCGCGGGTGCTTGGCGAGGGGGCGGTGCAGGCGGGTTGGCAGCTGCCATCGGGCCAATGGTGGATCGCGATCAATGTGGGCCCACGGCCCGTGGCGCATGCGGTGCCGGCCGGCGAGCGCGTTGTGGGTCCCGACGTTGCCGGTGTGCTGCCGGCAGGCGGCAGTGTTGTTGCGTGCTGGGTGGCGGCATGAGGACGGATACGTCGGTTCGGGACGCCGCACGCCGGGCAGGTCTCCTGGAGCGCTGGACTGACGTGGCCGGCGTCGAGCGCGAAGTCGCGCCGGACGTGCTTCGCGCGGTGCTGGACGGGCTGCACTGCGATGGTGCGCCGGTGCGCGCCCGCTTGCTCACCGCCTGCTATGGCCAGGTACTGGTGATGCCGGAGGCGACGGGGGCGGCGTGCTGGGTGGATGAACAGGGGCGCGAGCTGCCAGCACGGCCTGATGCGCAGGGGCGCTGGCGAGTTCCGGATCAACCGGGCTATTGGCAGTGGCGCCGGGGCGGGCGGCAACAGGCGGTCGCGGTGGCGCCGCCGCGAGCCTGGTGGCCACCGCGCATGCTGCGCGGTTGGGGTCTGTCGGCGCAGGTCTACAGTCTGCGCGCCCGCGGCGATGCAGGCATCGGTGACAGCGCCGGCTGCACACGGTGGCGTGAGCTGCTGCAGCGGCATGGAGGCGATGCACTGGCGTTGAGTCCGCTGCACGCCGGCTTGCCACCCGGCCTGGGCCATAGCCCCTATTCGCCCAGTGACCGGCGCTGGCTCGACCCGCTGCAGGTATCCCTGCCGCAGGTGCTGCCGGAGGCTGCCGACAGCGTGCTGCGCCAGGACGAGGCGCTGGCGATGGCGGTTGATGCCGCCACCGCTGCGCGCCGCATCGACTGGCCGCACTCGGCGGCGTTGAAGTGGCGTTGGCTGCGACAGGTGCGCCACTGGCTGCGGCAGCAGGCACCGGCACAGTGCGAGCAGATCGAGGCTTGGCGCGATGCGCAGGGCGAACCGCTGCTGCGCTATTGCCGGCACGCCGCCGATGGGGTCACCGGAAGCACCGACGACCATGCATTCGCGCAGTGGCTGGCGCAGCAGGGCTGGGCGCAGGTGCACGCGGCGCTGCGCAGTGATGGCGCCTCGATCGGATTGATTGCCGATCTGGCCGTGGGCTGTGCACCGCAGGGCGTCGAGGCACGCACCGGTGGCGCCGATCTGCTGCAGGGGCTTGAACTGGGTGCGCCGCCGGATGCGTTCAATCCGCTCGGCCAGGCCTGGGGCATCACCAGCTGGTCACCGTTGGCGTTGCATCGCGAGGGCTTTGCACCGTTCATCCGCGTGCTGCGCGCCGTGATGGCCGGCCGCGGCGGCCTGCGCATCGACCACATCCTCGGCCTGCAGCGGCTGTGGGTGCTGCCTCACGGCGCCGGCGCCGGGCAGGGCGTGTACCTGCGCTATCCGTTCGATGATCTGATCAATCTGCTGGTGCTGGAATCGTGGCGGCATCGCTGCGTGCTGATCGGTGAAGACCTGGGGGTGGTGCCGCCGGGTATCCGCCAGCGGTTGGCAGCCCGGGGCATCCTGGGCATCGAGGTGCTGCCGTTCGCCCGCAACGGCGAGCGCTTCCTGCGGGCGCCCCAGTGGCGCCGCGATGCGGTGGCCATGCCGTCCACCCACGACCTGCCACCACTGGCCGGCTGGCTGCGCGGGCGTGATCTGCGCTGGCGTGCCCGCCTGGGTGAGCTGGAGGACCTGCCGGCGGCACTGCGCGTGCGCGCGCGGGACGTGCAGGCGCTGGCCGCGGTCTGCGGTGGTGGGGGCGCGACGGTGGACGACGGAGCGCTGTCATTGGTTGCCCATGCAGCGTCGCGGCTGGCGCTGCTGCCATTGGAAGATGTGCTGGGCAGCCTTGCGCAGGTGAACCTGCCAGGCACCGTCAGCGGCCATCCGAACTGGCGACGGCGGTTGCCGCTGGCGTGGGACGGTGCCGCCGCCGATGCGCGGCTGGCGCGCCTGAGCAGGACGCGCCGCAGGACGGGACCATGACGAGGTTGCGTGCCACCGCGCGCCTGCAGTTACATGCAGGCTTCGACCTGGAAGCGGCCGCAGCGCAGGTGCCGTATTACGCCGCACTGGGCATCAGTCACCTTTACCTTTCGCCGATCGCGGCTGCGGTGCCCGGGTCCACACATGGCTACGATGGCATCGACCCTGCCATCATCAATCCGCAGCTGGGCGGCGAGGCGGCCTTCCGCGAGCTGGCCACCGCGGCGCGCTCGCACGGCATGGGTCTGATCCTGGACATCGTGCCCAACCATCTGGCGGCGTCCCCGCACAGCCACTGGTGGAGCGATGTGCTGATGCACGGGCGTCGAAGCCGCCACGCAGGCTGGTTTGACATCGACTGGGAGGCGCCGGGCTGCGAAGGCCGGCTATGGTTGCCGGTGCTGGACCGGCCACTGCACGACGCCGTGCGCGACGGCGTACTGCGGGTGGGGGTGGACGATGAGCGGCCAGGGCTGCGCCATCATGGCCTGGTCCTGCCGTTGTCGCCGCGCAGTCATCCCCTGGACGCCACGCAGTGGCCGGCGTGGGCCGAACGCTGCAACCGCAGCGTCGAGCGGTTGCAGGCACTGCTGCAGCGGCAGCACTACCGGCTGGCGTGGTGGCGCACGGCAGGCGATCAGGTGAACTACCGGCGCTTCTTCGATATCAACGAGCTGGCCGCGCTGCGGGTGGAGCGCGACGAGGTGTTCGAAGCGGTGCATGCGCTGCCGCTGCGGCTGGTGCGTGAGGGCTGGGTGGATGGCCTGCGTATCGACCATGTGGACGGCCTGTCGTCGCCCGGCGACTATCTGCAGCGCCTGCGCGAGGCGGTGGATGCTGCCTGCGCGGCCGGGCGCCGTGATCCGGAGGCGGTGACTCTGCACGTCGAGAAGATACTGGCCGAGGGCGAGCAGCTGCCCGAGGGGTGGGCCTGCGACGGGACCACCGGCTATGACTTCATGGACCAGGCCGGCGCGTGGCTGCACGATCCGGCAGCGGCGCCCGCGCTCTCACGCGCCTGGCAGGCGGCGAGCGGCGACACGCGCGACTTTGACCAGATACAGCAGGACGCGCGCGGGATGCTGCTGCGCCAGTCGCTTCACACCGACTTCCAGCGCCTGCTGCGCAGTGCGCAGCAGGTTCTGCAGCCCCGGCTGGCCGAGGCCGACATCGGTACGGCCGCCCTGGCGCGCGCGCTGGCCGCGCTGCTGCGGCACTACCGCACCTATCGCCCGTATTCGCTGCGTGACGCGGGTGAGCGGAAGGCATTGGTCGCCGCTGCTGCCGCCGCGAGAGCCGCGCTGGACGGTGCCGGACGGGCGGCACTGGACCTGCTGCTGCAGGCACTTCCCGGCGAGGCGCCGGCTGAAAGCGAGCTGCGCGTGCGCTTCGGGCAGCTGGCCGCGCCGTTGAACGCCAAGTCGGTGGAGGATACCGGCTTCTATCGCTACTTCAGGCTGCTCTCGCGCAACGAAGTCGGCAGTGATCCGCAGCGGCTGGGCATGCAGGGACGCGAGCTGCTGCAGCATGCAGCGCGGCGCCTGCGGCGCCATCCCGAGGCACTGCTTGCGCTGGCGACCCACGATCACAAGCGGGGCAGCGACAGCCGGGCGCGGCTGGCGGTGCTCAGCACCTGCACGGCGGCGTGGCGGGATGCTGTACGGCGCTGGAGCCGGATGGCCGCCAAGGCCGGCATGCCGCTGCCGTTGCCGGGCGCCGAGGCGTATGCGCTGTGGCAGGCGCTGGTGGCGGCGTGGCCGATGCAGGGCGCCCCCGGTGCCGACTTCGCATCGAGGATGGCGGACTGGCTGACCAAGGCCCTGCGCGAGGGCAAACGGATCAGCAACTGGGCCGATCCGGATGTGGCAGTGGAGGACGCCGCCGCGCAGTGGCTGCACGCGCTGCTGGAGGGAGCACCCTTGCTGCCGGTGCGCGAGGCGCTGGCGACCTTCGTGGCCCGCATCGCGCCGGCGGGCGCCTGCAATGGATTGGCACAGCTGTGCCTGCAGCACTGCCTGCCCGGCGTGCCTGATCTGTATCAAGGGGGCGAAGGCTGGGACCTGAGCCTGGTGGACCCGGACAACCGCCGGGCCGTGGACTATCCGGCGCGGCAGGCATGGCTGCGGGACACGCGCTCCTGGCCCACGCTGCTGCAGGACTGGCGGGACGGAGGCATCAAGGCCTTCCTGCTGCGGCAGCTGCTGGATTGCCGCCGCAGGCACCCGCACCTTTTCCTGTACGGCGAGCTGCAGCCACTGTCCGCGCCGGCGCGCTCGCCCTGGCTGGCGTTCGTGCGCAGGCACCAGACGCAGGTACTGCTGGTGATCGTGCAGCGTGGCTCGCCCATCGCCGTGCCCGGGCCCGGCCTGAACGTTGCGCGTGACGTCGCCACCGGCCCAACGCTGCGCGGGCTTCCGGCAGGACGCATGCGCAACCTCCTGGACGGACGCATCGAACATTTCAATGAAACCGCGGATGCAGCACGGCTTGTGGCTGGCAGCCCGCTGGCGGTATGGATCAACGAGGAGACGGGTAGGGATGGACAGCAGGGAACGACGGCAGCGGATTGAGGCTTTGGCCCACCAGATATGGGAAGCGGAAGGGCGCCCGGACGACCAGCAGCAGCGGCACTGGCACATGGCCGAGCGGCTGGTGGAGGCCGAGATTGCCGCGGCGCGCGGCGAGGAGGGCAGCGATGGCGAGCCGTAAGTGGGCACAGACCTCGCGCGTGCGCGAAGGCCGGCCGTTCCCGCTGGGTGCGACCTGGGACGGGCTGGGCGTGAACTTCGCGCTGTACTCGCGGCATGCCACCCGGGTCGAACTCTGCCTGTTCGACGCGCGCAACCGCGAGGTCGAACGCATCGCGCTGCCCGAGTACACCAATGAGATCTGGCACGGCTATCTGCCCGACGTAAGGCCCGGGCAGCGCTACGGCTACCGGGTGCACGGTCCGTATGCGCCGGAGGAAGGGCATCGCTTCAACCCCAACAAACTGTTGCTGGACCCTTACGCCAAGCAGATTGTCGGCGAGCTGAAGTGGGCGCCCCACCTGTTCGGCTACACCCTGGGCCATCGCGATGGCGATCTCAGTTTCGACCGCCGCGACAGCGCCAGCTACATGCCACGCTGCGCCGTGATCGATCCGGCCTTCAGCTGGGGTGTCGAGCGTGCACCCGAAACGGCCTGGGACAGGACCGTGATCTACGAAGCGCACGTGCGCGGGTTGACCATGCAGCATCCTGATGTCCCGCAGGCCGAGCGGGGCACCTTGTCTGCACTGCGGCATGATGCGGTGGTGGAGCACCTGAGCCATCTGGGTGTGACCGCCATCGAGCTGCTACCCGTGCACGCCTACGTGGACGACCAGCAGCTGCTCGAGCGCGGGCTGCGCAATTACTGGGGGTACAACACCATCGGTTTCTTCGCCCCGCAGCCGCGCTACCTGTCGACGGGCACCGTGGCCGAGTTCAAGCAGATGGTCGCGCGGCTGCACAATGCCGGCATCGAAGTGATCCTGGACGTGGTCTACAACCACACCGCCGAGGGCAACGAGCTGGGCCCGACGCTGTCGTTCAAGGGCATCGACAATGCCAGCTACTACCGCCTGGCCGATGATCGCCGCTATTACATCAACGATACCGGCACCGGCAACACGTTCGACCTGACCAATGCCGGTGCGCTGCGCATGGTGATGGACTCGCTGCGCTACTGGGTGACCGAGATGCGGGTGGACGGTTTCCGCTTCGACCTGGCGACCATTCTTGGCCGTGAGCGCCATGGCTTCGACGCCTCGGGCAGCTTCCTCGATGCGGTACGCCAGGACCCGGTCCTGAGCCAGGTGAAGCTGATCGCCGAGCCCTGGGACATCGGCCCGGGCGGCTACCAGCTGGGCCAGTTCCCGCCGGGTTGGGCGGAATGGAACGACCGCTTCCGCGATACGGTGCGCGCGCTGTGGCGTGGCGATGGCGGGCAGCTGCCGGAGTTCGCCACCCGTTTCACCGGCTCGGCCGACCTGTTCGAACACCACGGCAGGCGGCCGTCGGCCAGCATCAACCTGGTAACGGCACACGACGGGTTCACCCTGCACGATCTGGTGAGTTACAACGACCGCCACAACGAGGCCAACGGCGAGGACAACCGCGATGGCCATTCGCACAATCTTTCCAGCAACCACGGTGTGGAGGGCGACACCGACGATCCGGCGATCCTCTCGTTGCGTGCACGGCAGATGCGCAACCTGCTGGCCACGCTGCTGCTGTCGCAGGGCACGCCCATGCTGCTGGCCGGCGACGAGTTCGGTCATTCGCAGCAGGGCAACAACAACGCGTACTGCCAGGATAACCCGCTGAGCTGGATTGACTGGGAGCGTGCCTCGCAGCCGGCGGCGCAGGCGCAGGTGGCATTCGTGCGACGTGCACTATCGCTGCGCCGGCGCTATGGCCTGCTGCGCAGGAACCGGTTCCTGCGCGGTGAATACGATGAAGCGCTGGGCCTGCGCGATATCGACTGGCGGCATCCGGACGGCCGCAGCATGGAGGAGGCGGACTGGCACGACCCGGCACTGCGTGCGCTGCTGATTGTGCTGGACGGTCGAAGCCCCGACAGCGGCCTGCGCGAGCCCGGGCGGCATGTGAGCCTCGCCCTGCTGTTGAACGCAGGAGACCAGCCGCAGCGGTTCCGCGTATCGGATCAGGCGCTGTCGTTCCGGCGCGTACTGCTGCAGACCGACGAGGCGCCGCTGGAGCAGGACAGCACCGGCGACTGGACCCTGCCGCCGCGCAGCCTGTGCCTGCTCGCGGCCAGCAGCGCCTGATTGCAGCGCGCCCGCTCGGCGCGATGATCGATCGGCAGCGCCGGATACTGCCCGGCCTGCCGTGAATCAGCCCATCAGATGGCGCAGCAGCCCGGCCGAGACCACGCCGATCAGCACGGTCGGCAGCATCGACAGCCGGGTGGCGGCCAGCAGGGTGATGGCCAGCGCAGCGAGATCGGCAGGCTTGTCGGCGACGAAATCCGGGGCGATCACCGAGATCAGCACGCAGCCCGGCGCGGCCTCCATGACCGTCACCGCACGCTTGCCGAGGGTGCGGTTGCGCAGGGCCAGGAAGCCGATGATGCGGGTGAGGTAGGTAACGGCTGCCATCAGCACGATGGTGAGCAGCGAGCTCCACTGGATCATGCCGCGTCCTCCGCCAGCAGCCAGGCGGCCACCAGCCCGGCCAGCGCACCACTGGCGACGTACCAGGCGCCGGGAACCAGCAGATAGGTGCCTGCGGCCACCAGCAGGCTGACCAGCCAGGGCCGCGCCGCGCGCAGCCCCTGCCACATGCCACGCAGCAGTACCAGGAATACCGCGGGGAAGGCCATGTCGAATCCATAGGCATGGATGTCGCCCAGCAGCGGGCCGGTGATCGCCCCCAGCGTCGTGCAGGTCACCCAGACCACATACAGGCCGGCCGAGGTGCCCAGGTAGTAGGCGAGGCTGAATCCGTGCATGCGCCGCCGCGCGTCGGCAACACCCAGGGCCCAGCTTTCGTCGCACATGAAGAACAACGCCGGCAGCGTGCGCCGGCGTGGCAGGTGCTGCAGCAGCGGTGCCAGGCTGGCCCCCATCAACAGATGCCGGCTGTTGACCAGCGCGGTGATCGCTACGATGAGCGCGATGTGCGGCGGTGACGTCCACAGCTCGACGGCGGCGAACTCCGAGCCACCGGCGAAGTTGAGCCCGGTCATGAGCGGTACTTCAAGCGCCGACAGGCCCTTCTGCGCAGCCTGTGCACCGAGCACCAGGGCGAAGGGAACAAAACCGATCATCACCGGCACGGCAGCGCGCAGGCCGCGCAGGAACTCGGCGCGGGGCGTGACGTGGCAGGGGGCGTCAGGCGGAAGGAGGGAGCGTGGGGCGTCCATGTGACGGAAGCGAGTTAGGGGTGCTTCATCCTAGCGGCGACAGCACGAAATCGGGTTGCGTTGATGCCATTCAATTGAGAATGTTGCGCATCTGATGCGGCAGATGGCCATGAGGGTGAAATCCAATGCAATCTCAACTCGATAACCTTGATCGCCGGATTCTCGAGGCGCTGCAGGTCGATGGTCGTCTGCAGAACCTGGAGCTGGCCAGGCAGGTCGGTCTTTCGCCGTCGGCCTGCCTGCGCCGGGTCCGCCTGCTGGAGGAGGGCGGCTACATCGACCGCTACGTGGCGCTGCTGAACGAGACCAAGGTCGGACGGGGCTTCACCGTGTTCGTGCGGGTCTGGCTGCGTGGACAGGACGAGGACACCACCAACCACTTCATAAACAGCATCAAGTCACTGCCGGAAGTGCTTGAATGTCATCTGATGGCAGGCGATTGCGATTTTCTGCTGCGGGTGGCCGTGGCCGACCTGGATGCGTATCGCCAGTTCCAGATCCGGCATCTGAACAGGATCGCCGGGGTGCAGAACACCAAGACCGAGATCCCGATGCAGCGGATCAAGCAGACCACCCGGCTGCCGCTTTGAGGCCACGCCGCGCCGGCCCCCGGTGCGGTGGTCATCGCAATGACATCTGCCCCCGGTAGGGTCTGATCCCGCTTGCCGGTCGCGCGCGCGCGACCTCCCGGTCGTGCCGCCTGCCTCCGTCACAGCTGCTGTCGCTGCCGAGGGTCATGTGTTCAACGCCGTTTCGGCAATCCGTTCTGGAGCAGCGACACCCTGTTCTCCAACGATCTGAACTTCGATGGACTTGCCGCCAACCTGAAGTACGGCTTCGGCGACGGCGATCTGGACCTGTTCGGCACCCTGGCAGTGGCGCCGCTGGAGTACACCTCGGACAGCCTGCAGAGCCGCAGCGGAGAGAAGTCGCCGAACGAGAACAAATGGCTGTCCGGCGCGCAGGCTGGCGTGAACTGGCGCTTCAACGAGGACAACGCACTGCGGGCCGCACTGGGCTACTACGACTTCAAGAACATCAGCGGTCGGCTGTCCTCGCCCTGTGCGCTGTACTCCGGCGCCGTCGGCTGCGACACCGATTGGTCGCGCCCGGCGTTCATGCAGAAGGGCAACACCCTGATGCTGATCCGCGACATCGCGTTCAATCCGATGGATCCAGCCGGCACGCCGACGCCGCAGTATGTCGGCCTGGCGTCCGCCTTCCGCCTGGCCACGCTGAACCTGCGTTGGGATACCCGGCTGGCGCAGGATATCGGACTGCGCCTGGAAGGCGACTTCATCCGCAACCTGGCGTACGACACGCAGGCGATGTTCCGCCGCGCGAACAACGGCATCGTCAACAATTTCGGTGCGGGTGACGCTCCCGGCATCGATACGTTCCGCAGTGGCGACACCGCGTGGATGCTGCAGGCAACGTTCGGCGCCATCGATCTGAAGGAGAAGGGGCAGTGGCAGGCACTGCTGGGCTACAAGCGGATCGAGGCCGATGCGCTGCCGGATGCGTACAACGATCCGAACTTCCATCTGGGTGGCACCAACGCGCGCGGCTATTACGTGGGCGGTGCCTACGCGTTGGACGCGCGCAGCTGGATCAGCGGCAAGTGGATGGCTGCCAAGGCGGTGTCGGGCCCGCCGCTGGCGATCGATGTGTTCCAGCTGGAGTTCAACACCGGCTTCTGAGCCGCCAGCGATGACCGGCCGGCACGAAACGTGGCGGGGGTGCAGCGATGCGCCCGTCTAGGGAAAGGAGACCACGCGTGGCAACAAGGAGGAGTGTGATGAGCCGTCGCAAGCTGTTCGAAAATTCCGGGACGTCCAGCCAGATGCTGGGCATCGGTCCGGCCTATGTCTCGGTGGAGGGCCTGCGCCAGCACCTGGCCGAGTTCCTGCTGTACGCCGGCCGCCCGGTGGTGATCATGCGCGGGCGCAGCGAGGTGGGCTATTTCCTGCCGTCCCGCTGCTGGCGCCAGCGTGACGACGATCCGCTGGCGGCCGCCGCGGCCAACCAGATGCTGGATGCCTCGGGTTTCCAGGCCGAGGACATCCAGCAGGTGGAGCGGGAGTTCAACGCGATGCGCCAGCGCACCGTGCTGCATCCCCGCCGCTAGCGCTTTCAGGGAGCGGCGTCCTGGCCGCGTTCGCTGGTGATGCGCGCCCCTTCGCGCATCACCAGAGTGACCGGGGTCTTCTCGACCACCTCCAGCAGTCGCTGCCACTGGGCATCGTCCAGCGCGGCGCTGGCATGCAGTATGCGGTGCACATGGAAACGGCCATCAGGATCGCGCTCCGAGCGCAGTTCGGCGTGGAACTCGCCCAGCTCCCAGCCCTTGCGCTGGGCGTACATGCGCAGGGTGATGGCGGTGCAGGCGGCCAATGAGGCCAGGTACAGGTCGAACGGGGCGAATCCCTTGCCCTGGCCGCCCAGCGAGGCCGGCTCGTCGGCGTTGACATCGAAGGTGCCGTTGCTGATGTGGTGCAGGTAGTTGTCAGCCGTCGAGACAATGCGTGCGTAGGCCATGGGCTTCTCCTGTGCGGGGGATGTGGGGCCGGATCAGGCGCGGTGCCGCGCGGCCATCACCGGTGATGATCGGGTGGCAGGGCTATCGTGACAATGGCGCTGGCGATCCCGGGTGCGGCGGTTGCCATGGTGCGGGCTGGGCGTGATGGGGTGCCGCGCCCTACAATCACGTCCCGGACCGTCGCCATCACGCCCATCATTCCCCGGTCCGGCCTGGCACCTATGTCTCCCAATGCCCTGGCGCTGGTCGAGCTGTTGATCCGCGAGCGCCGTGCGTTGTCACGCTTCATCGCGCGCTACCTGGACCCGGCCAGCACCGAGGACACCCTGCAGAACCTTTATCTGAAGGCCAGCAGCGTGCCCGGCGATCCGCCGATTCTTGAACCGCGCGGTTACCTGTACCGCATGGCGTACCACCACGCCCTCAACCGCAGCCAGGCCGACGCACGCGAACGGCGGGCGATGGCCGAGTACGCGTGCGAGGTCGGCGATGCCGTTGGGGGTGAGCAACAGGCGCTGGACCAGGCGCAGCTGCGCGAGATCACCCGGACCATCCTTTCGCTGCCGCCGCAGGTGCGGGAGTGTTTCGTGCTCAACCGCTACCTGGGCCTGAGCGAGCGTGAGATCGCCGCCCGCCTGGGCATTTCCAAGAGCCTGGTCGGCAAGCATGTGCTTCGCGCCGCAATGCTGATCCAGCAGCACCAGCAGGGCGCACGCCGATGACCTGCAATTACCGTGGGCAGAGGCCGCCCGCCCTTGTCACAACAGTCACGCGCACCGGTTCGTGGTGCGACAGGCTACGACCATGACCACGTCCGAACCCTCGCCGCGACAGGCCAGGCAGGCGTTGCGCTGGGTGATCCGGTGCAGTGCAGGCCCGCTGCCGGACCGGCAGCAGCGGGCCCTGCAGCGATGGCTGCAGGCCGATCCACGCCATGCCTTGGCCTGGCGCCGGCAGCAGGCATTCTGGGACGGCCTGGACGCGGCGGGGCCGGAGGTGCTGGCCGCACTGCCGGCACTGACCTCCGATCGCCAGGGCCTGCGCCCGATCGCGCCGCGCAGGCGCGTGTCCTGGTGGTGGGCCAGTGCGGCCGCGGTGGTACTGGTGCTGCCGGCCCTCCCCGGGGTGGGACTGTGGGCGCGCAGCGATCTGCGCAGCGGCGATGCACCCCGTGTGGTGCAACTGGAGGATGGCAGCACGGTCGTGCTGGATGCCGGCACCGCGCTGGCCGTCGCATTCGATGGGCATCAGCGGCAACTGCGGCTGCTGCGCGGGCAGGCGTGGTTCCGGGTCGCGCATGAAGCGCGGCCGTTCCGGGTCGAGGCCGGCGGTGGCCGGGTGCACGACATCGGTACCGCGTTCAGCGTTTCGTTGCAGGACGCGGTGGTGACCGCCCAGGTCAGCGAGGGGGTGGTGGACGTACTTCCCGGTGATGGCAGCCTGCAACGGCTGCATGCGGGGCAGGCACGCGCGTTCCGTGACGGACGCTGGCTGCAGCCGGTGAGCAGCCTCGCCAGCGACGCGGTGGCACCCTGGCGGCGCGGTGAGGTTGTCATCGACGATCTGAGCGCGGCCCAGGCCATCGATCGGTTGGCGCGCTATCGGGCCGCACCGGTCTGGGTGCTGGGGAGAAAAGCGGAGCAGATCCGGGTCAGTGGCCTGTTCTATCTGCGCCAGCCGGACCCGGCCATCACCGCAGTGGCGGCCCAGGCGGGCCTGCGCGTGCAGCGGCTGCCGGGTGGCGCGCTGATGGTCTGGTGATGCCGGCAGGGTTTGGAGATCGCGATGAAAAGAACCTGAAAGAAGCGTGGGCAGCCTGCGGCGTGCGCTGTCTATAGAGGTACAGCCAGAGCGAAACACCGTTTTTCCTCAAGCCAGACACACCACCGGCAGCGGCTGTGCCCGTGGTTTCCCCACGCTTGAGGAGTTCCGTCCATGCCGTCCACGGCGTCTGCCTGCCACCGTCGCGCCACCACACTGGCCCTGGCCATCTGCACCGCACTGCTGCCGCTGGCCCGGGTGCCGGCCGCGCAGGCGCAACCCAGCACAGCGGCGGCGCTGCGCCAGTACGCCATCCCGGAGCAGTCGCTGGCAGACGCGGTACGCGCGTTCGGGCGCCAGGCCGATGCGCAGGTGGTGTTCCGCAGCGACCTGGTCGAAGGGCGTCGTTCCAGCGCAGTGCAGGGCCAGTACAGCCAGATGCAGGCCCTGCAGCGGCTGCTGCAGGGCAGTGGGGTGCGTGCCCAGCGAGGCCTGGATGGCACCTGGAGCCTGCGCGCCGCGGCGGACGCAGCGCAGGCATCGGCCGAGGGGGAAGGGGTGCGGGTGACCGATACGCTGGACGTCGCCGGTCGTCTGCAGCCGGAAGGCGGCGAAGCGCGCGATCGCCGTGGCTATGACGACGTGTTCGCGCTGGACCTGACCACGGCGTATTCGGGGCGGGACCGGGTGGAGCGCTTCCGTGGCGCCAACCCGGCCGACGTGGTCAAGGATCTGGTCGGCGTATTCAGCGGCGATGCGCGCAACAGCGGCGCGCTGGACATCAACATCCGCGGCATCCAGGGGCCGGGGCGGGTGCCGGTGAGCATTGACGGCGGTGAACAGGCCCTCACGGTCTGGCGGGGCTACAACGGCGTCAGCAACCGCAACTACATCGATCCCAACCTGATCGGTGGCATCCAGGTCATCAAGGGGCCCGGCCTGGTGCGTGACGTGCACAGCGGCATCGGCGGCGCGCTGGTCATCAGGACCATCGACATCGATGACGTCGTGGCGGCGGGCGAACGCTTCGGCGGGGAGCTGAAGATCGAAGGCAGCAGCAACGCGGTGGCGCCACGCCTGCCACGCCTCCACAGCGGCGAGGACTACCGGACGGTGCCGGGCTTCCCGCAGGGGTCGCCGAACTCGCCCTATGACGACCGCACCCTGGTGGTGCCGGTGCAGTCGCGCAGCGGCAACACTCCATTCGATGGCGAGGATCAGGCATGGCGACTGGCGCTGGGCCTGCGCGGCGAGACGGTGGACGTGATGGCCGCCTATGCCTGGCGCCGGCGTGGCAACTATTTCTCCGGCAGCCAGGGCAGCGACTACTACGACCAGGACCCGCGCGAGCAGTACGAGTACCAGGGCATCGACTACATCACCACGCTGGCCCGCTACTTCAAGCCGGGTGATGAAGTGCCCAATACGTCGAGCGAACAGGAGTCGTGGCTGCTCAAGGCGACGTGGCAGATCAATGACGACCAGCAGCTGAAGGCGAGCTGGCGGCACACGCTCTCGCACTACGGCGAGATCATGCCTTCGCGCATCCTGTCGGCGCCGGACTACGGCCGCATCCAGTGGCCGTTGAGCCGCGTCGACTCGGATGCCTGGAACCTGGAGTATCGCTGGCAGCCGGCCGGCAGCCGCTGGCTGGATCTGTATGCCAATCTGTGGCGTACCGAGACCGACAGCGATACCTATACCGCAGGCGGCTTCCCCAACTTCGCGCCGGGCAATCCGCAATGGGACCCGGAAGCCAGCCCGATCCTGCGCAATACCGCGCTGGCCAACGCGCGCAACGATCGCACCGGCCTGACGGTCAGCAACCGCTTCGCGTTGCACTCCAGCCTCGACCTGACCGTAGGGGGCAACTGGCAGTACGAGAGCCTGGGTTCGCGCGATCCGTACTTCGGCACCACTGATGGGTGGCGCATGTTTCCGCGTGCCGGCCGCCGCCAGGAGGGTGAGGGCTACCTCAACCTGGAATGGCGTCCGCTCGATGTCCTCACCCTCAACGCCGGCGTCCGCTACAGCCGCTACTGGGCCTTCGACGACTTCCTCGACGCGCATCCGGAGCTGCTGACCAAGGGAGTGGGCAGCAAGCAGGCCACCTATCGGGTCAACGAGCTGCCCGAGCGACCGGCCAGCCTGCAGGCAGAGATCGATGCGCTGGAAGCAGAACGCGAGTTCTGGGAGAGCATCGGCATGGGCTCGGTGATCGATGATTCGATCCGGGGACTGCTGGCCTATTACGAAACACCGCAGGCAGTGGAGCACAACATCGCCTGGCTGCCCGACGCCAACGGCAACTATGCCCGTGCCACCAACCCGTGCCTCAACGGCGAGGTGGCCGCGATCCCGGGCGTGCTGCCGTTGTTCGCCGGCAGCGACCTGGTCTGCAGCATCGGCAACACCGTGCAGGCGCGGCCGGTGGATGGCAGCAACCGGCGCCAGCGTGATCACGCGTGGCTGCCCACCTTCTCGGCGACGGCGCATCTGTCGCCGGCCGCGCGCATCTACCTGCGCTACAGCGAAGCAGTGCGTTTCCCGAGCATGTTCGAAAGCACCATCGCCTTCTCCAGCAGCCTCAACCCGCTGTATGACCTCAAGCCGGAGCATGCCTACAACTACGAGCTGGGTTACGTGCACGACCTGTCGGCGCTGTTCGGAAACACCGCCGATGCCGACGTCAAGCTGGCCTATTACGTGCACAAGACCCGCAACGTGATCGAGCGCGATGCCTACTTCCTGTTCGACAACATCGACAAACAGACCATCCGCGGCATCGAACTGCAGGCGCGCTTCGACAACCGCCGTTTCTTCACCGATCTGGGCATCGCCCGCACGCTGGAGAACGAGGTCTGCGACGAGAGCAGTGCCGTGCTGCTGGATGCCAACCGTGGCCTGGTCCCGAACTGCGTGCAGGATGGGTTCGTCAGCGGCTACCTGCTGACCCAGGCGATTCCGAAGCTGTCGGTCAACGCGTCGCTGGGCACCCGCCTGTTCGACGAACGACTGGAGCTGGGCAGCCGGATCATCCACTACCGGCGCCACGACAATCCGGACCTGCAGGCCTACCGCGACCGGTTGCTGGCCGGTGGCAGCAGCCTGCTCTGGCAGAACGTGCCCTTCACCTGGGGAAACATCACCACGGTGGATGCGTATGCGCGCTGGCGCTTCAACGAGCACGCGAGCGTGGAGCTGGTCGGTAGCAATCTCGGCAACCGCTACTACGTTGACCCGGCCACGCGGTCCACGCTGCCCGCGCCGGGCCGCACCCTCAAGCTGGGCATCACCGCACGCTTCTGAGCACCTGCATTCAAGCGTTGTACCCGTAGTTCCCTCAACCCAAGGAGCAACACCATGAAAATGATCTCCCGTTCCGTCCTGGCGGTCGCCGCCTCCTTCGCCCTGGCCGGCGCCGCGCAGGCAGCCGACATCGTCGGTGCGGCCAGTCCGGTGACCGATGCCGAGCTGTATGTCGCCGTCGGTGAGTCCCAGGTCAACGGTGGCCCGCACTCGGCCGGCAAGGCCGGTATCGGCGTCGGCACCGTGTCCAACGCCCGTCGCGTCGATTTCCAGGGCCTGGCCGGCTATTCGGTGCCGACCACCGTCAATGGCACCACCGTGCGCACGCTGGCCATGCCGATCACCGGTGCGCCGGGCAGCCACTCGGGCATGGGCCACTTCAACTTCGTCAAGGTCGGCAGTGGCGATGTCTGGTTCGGTGAGTGGTCCAAGGACGGCGCCGCAGGTGGCTTCAACAACCGCCAGGTCTACTTCGTCGGCGACCGTGCCGGCACCACTCTGCCGGCGGGCGTGGCCACCTACAGTGTGGCGGGCCTGAACAAGTTCAACGGCAGCAACCTGCTCAGCGGCACCTTCCGCGCCAACTTCGGCACCGGCACTCTGCTGGGCGGCCTCAGCGGTGGTGGCCTGTCGGTCAACATCAACGCCACCATCAACAGCGCCACCGCCTCGTTCGCAGGCGCAGCCACCGCCAACGGTTCGGTCAGTGGCACCACCCAGGGCCAGTTCTTCGGTGCCAATGCCGCCACCCTGGCCGGTATCGCCACCTTCGCCGGCAACAGCCAGTACGACACCGCCTTCGGCGGCAGCAAGAACTGATCGCCACGCCCCTGACGGGGCAGGGCAGGGACAAGCCGCGATCCGCCAGTCCCTGCTTCGGCCCGCTGCATCGCTTTAAACCGGATCGACCATGCGCCTCCCTCTTTTCTGCCTCCTTCTGCTGGCGCTGGCCGCCACGGCGCACGCCCAGCAGGATGACCTGCGCCGCGTGCTGGAGCAGGGCAACGACGTGCGCCATCAACGCCAGGACCAGCAGCGCCTGCAACAGGCCGAACCGGACCGGCCGACCGTCACCCTTGATGGCCGGACCCTGCGCGTGGAGCGCACGGTCGACGACCTGGGCCAGGCGCTGTACCTGTCGTTGCAGCACCAGCAATGGCCCGCCGCGCAGGCCTTCCTGCACGAGTACATTGAACTTCCCGGCCATGACCCGCTGCTGCGCCACTACGCGCAGGGCGCGCTGGCGCGGGTTGCGGGCGAGCATCATCGCGCGGCCCTCGAGTACGAGGCCCTGCTGGCCCGGCAGCCGGACTTCCTGCCTGCGCGGCTTGAACTGGCGCGGGTCTACGCCGAGGACCAGCGCGACCGGGAGGCAACGTCGCTGTTCACTGCGATCGCCGCCGGCATCGATGACCGCGATCCTGCCACCGCCGGCGTGCGCGGCCGGGTGCAGGGATATCTGCAGGCGCTGCAGGCGCGGCGGCGCTGGAAGGGCACACTGTCCGCCGGACCTGCATGGAGCGACAACATCAACCGCAGTTCGGCCAGCCGCACCTGCCTGTTCGGCGTGGGCGAGGACTGCATCATCGAGCGCAGGTTGCCCGATGCCCAGCGCGCGCCGGGGGTGGACTACGACGGCAGCCTGGAACGCCGCTGGGCACTGGCCGGCCACCACGGCCTGTATGTGCGCGGGTTGGCCTTCGGCCAGGCATGGAAAGACAATCGCGCCTACAACGAACTCAACGCCACTGTGCAGGTGGGCTACAGCTGGCGCAGTGCGCGGCACACCCTGCTGCTGGCCCCCGGCTACGACTATCAGGCACTGGGCAACCGTACACTGCAGGGCGCCGCAGGCGCGCATGCGGAATGGCAGTACGCGCTGGACCCGCGCAGCCTGCTGAAGCTGGAGGCGGACTGGAAGCGCCAGCGCTATCGGCAACCGGGGCTGGCCGACAACTACGATGGCGCGATGGGAGCGCTGTACGCCACCTGGTTCCGTGCGCTCACTGCGCGCTGGACCGTCTTCGCCGGCATCGATCTGGCCGACAGCGGGGCGGCCGACGCGGCCAATGCCTATCGCCAGCGCGGCCTGCGCGTCGGCGCGGCGCGGCAGTGGAGCGGCACGACCGCCACGCTGTTCCTGTCGCTGCGCGAGCGCAGCTACGATGCCTGGAGTCCGCTGCTGGAAGCGCGCCGGCATGACGACGAGCAGAACCTCATCGCGCTGGTACGCAGCGAACGGCTGGCGGTGGCAGGCCTGGTACCCAGCCTGAGCCTGCGCTACACCCGCATCGACAGCAATGTGGACTGGCTGTACAGCCATGACCGCAGCCTGCTGAGCCTGAAATGGGAGCGTGCGTTCTGACCGCGGGCCGCGCACACAGCGTGTTTGGCCGAGGTGAATGCGATCTCGCTGTTGTCTTCATCCGTCATCACGCGTTCTTGTAGGGCAACTCGCGCATCCTGCGGGCATTGCGGCCGGACGGGCCGCGCGTGTCAGGGAGTGCAGCGTGCTGGAGTCGGGCGAAGAACGGGAGGGGCTGCAGGGGCTGCGGGTGCTGGTGGCCGAAGATGAATTCGCCATTGCGATGTTCCTGGCCGACTATCTGCAGCTGAAGGGCGCACACGTCGTGGGCCCGGCCGGTGACCTGCGCGAGTTGGCGCGTCTGGTCGATGATCACCCGATCGACGTCGCCCTGCTGGACATCAACCTGGGAGGTGAGCAGGTGTACCCGTTGGCCGACCGCCTGTCCGAGGCGGGGACGCCGTTCCTGCTGACCTCCGGTTACGACGACAACCTGCCGAGCCGCTTCGCCAGCGCGCCGCGCTGCCCCAAGCCCTACCATATCGACGCGTTGGCCCGGCAGCTGGCCGGACTGGTCGCCGCACCGCGGGCTGCTGCGGGCAAGGTCTGACTGCGCGGCATGGGCCGGCGATTGGATACCGCTGCTTCCCCGTCCGTGCGCGGTGCAGCACCTTCGGCGCATCGTCGGGGCGTACTGCACGACGGCATGGATGCCCGCATCGCGCGCCACGACTGGTCGAGGACGCCGCTGGGCCCGACAGAACGGTGGCCGGCGCATCTGCGCGCCACCGTGGACATGATGCTGGCCCATGGGTTTCCGATGATCATCCTGTGGGGCCAGGAGCTCATCCAGCTCTACAACGACGGCTATGCCGAGATCCTTCCCGACAAGCATCCCGCTGGCCTCGGGCAGCCCACCTGCGACTGCTGGCCCGAGGTCTGGCACATCAACGGGCCGATCTACGACCGGGTCTGGCAGGGTGAGACCGTCACGTTCGAGGACAAGGTGTACCCGCTGGCCCGGCAGGGCCGGCTGGAGGACGTCTGGTTCACCATCACCTACAGCCCGCTCCGCGGCGAGGACGGGCAGGTCGGCGGTGTGCTGGTCACCATGTTCGAGACCACTGCTGCGCACGTGGCGCAGGACGCGCGTGAGCGCGAAGAGCGGCGGCGGCAGGAGAGCGACCGGCGCCTGGCGCTGGCGTTCAAGGTACTGCCGGTCGGCTTGTGCATTGTCGATGCGCAGGGGCGGATGCAGCTGTCGAACGACCAGATGCGCGCCTATCTTCCCAGCAGCCAGGTGCCCTCGGCCGATCCGGTCAACCAGCACCGGTGGCAGGGCTGGCATGCCGATGGCAGTCCGATCGCACCCGAGGATTTCGCCATCGCACGGGCCCTTCGCGGCGAAACTGTGGTGCCCGGGCTGGAGTTCCAGTTCACCCACGATGATGGGTGTGTCCGCTGGACGCGGGTCGCGGCGGCGCCGCTGCGCGATGTCGACGGCGAGGTGACGGGCGTGTTCGCCATCGCCGTGGACATCGATGATCTCAAGCGTGCCACCGAGCGGCAGGCGGTATTGCTGGCCGAGCTGCAGCACCGCGTGCGCAACATCATGGCCACGATCCACGCCATCGCCTGGCGCACGCGCGAATCGGTCGACAGCGTGGACGAATACGCTGACCGCCTGTGCGCACGCCTGATGTCGCTCTCCCGCACGCAGACCCTGCTCACCCGCAGCGCCAATGCCGGCGTGAGCCTGCGTGGCATGCTGGACCAGGAGATCGCGGTGCAGGGACACGCGCCCGACGGATTGCTCCTGCAGGGCGAGGAGGACGTGCTGCTGCCGCCCAAGGCGGCCGAGGTGCTGTCGCTGGCGGTCCATGAACTGGCCAGCAACGCGCTCACGCACGGCGCATCGGTGCACAGCGATACGCGGATCGAGGTGTCCTGGTCGGTGCAGGACATCGACGGTGAAGCCTGGCTGGACCTGCACTGGCGCGAGCGGCGCGCGGTGAACGACGACTGGGTCGTCCCTTCGCATCGCGGGCTCGGGCGGGCGCTGGTCGAACAGCGCATTCCCTATGAGCTTGGCGGCAGCGGCGAACTTGCGTTCTCACCCCAGGGCGTGGATGCGTGGATCCGCTTGCCGCTGCGCGAGCGCGACAGCCTGCTGCAGACCGATGCCACCTCCAGCCTGTCGCCGCCGCCCGGGTAGCGCCTGCGTTCCTTCAAGGGCTGGCCGGGTCAGTGCGTGGCGGCTGCGCCGATCAGGGTGCAGGTGAGCGCCATCGCGACCGGTACCGCCAGATGACGCGTCGCCAGCGCGGTGCCCGTGGTCATCAGCGAAGCCAGGGCAATGCCGAGCGCGAGCACCGGCTGGCCCTGCAGGAACTGGTGGATGCAGCCGGCGCATCCAGCGACGGCCAGGCCAACGGCGAAGCAGACATGGAGCAGGGAGGCAGCATGCATGGGGGGATCCTCGCGGTGATGCCGTGGGTAGCGGCCGGCGCCGGGGCAAGTTGAGCCGCGATCTTCCATTCCAACGAATGGATCACATTGTGTGCGCGCCACGGTTACGGCGGGCGACCTAGGGTGGTGCTGCAGAAACATTCGAAACCCGTACGAGGAGGCAGCGATGGCACGAACGATTCCCGAGGGGACGCTGGTGGTGGTGGCCGATGGTGGTTCGGCCCGGGTGTTCACCAATGTCGGCAGCGCGCAGCAGCTCACGCTGAAGCAGGAGGGCGAACTGCGGCTGCAGGACATCAGCGAGACGGGCGTCTCCGGGCAGGGCCCGGCCGGTGCCGTTCCCAAGGACATGTCCATCGCCCAGCTCAACGAAGCCACCTTCGCCAAGCAGGTGGCCGAACAGCTCAACGAGGATGCGCTCAACAACCGCTATGCCCACCTGCTGCTGGTGGCCGACCCCACCACGCTCGGACGGATCCGTCCGCTGCTGCACAAGGAGACGCAGGCACGGTTGCTGGGCGACATCGCCAAGGACCTGACCAACGCGCCGCTGGCAGACATCCAGCGCAGCCTGGCGGGGTAACCTCGGTGCCCTTCATGCGCACGCACCTGTCCAGCGAGCCGTCACGCGCCGAAGTGGAGGCGCGCGACGGCTGGCAGCTGCTGGAATTCGGTGCGCCCTGGTGCGGCCATTGCCAGGCGGCACAGCCGGCGCTGCAGCAGGTCGTGGAAGCACATGATCTGGCGCACTGGAAGATCGAGGATGGGAAAGGGCGTGCACTCGGGCGCTCGTTCCAGGTGAAACTGTGGCCCACGGTGATCCTGCTGCATGAGGGCCGGGAAGTGGCGCGCGTGGTGCGCCCACGCCTGCGTGCCGATCTGGCGAAGCTGGAGGGCGCGCTGCCCGACTGAGGGCACGCTGCACCGGGGACTGCGGCCGCACTGCAGCATGCGATGCACGGGCACTGGTGCTAGCATCGGGATACCATCTGAATCGATCCAAATGCCGATGCCCATGCTGGACCGTCGTCTCCTGATCGCCTTCGCCGCCACTGCCATGCTCGCCTCCGGCGCGGCCTGGGCAGCGCCTTCGAAGTCCGCCGCCGACAAGGCGTATGCCTCGGTGGACCCCTTCATCGGCACGGGCGGCGAAGGGCATACCTACCCCGGTGCGACGGTACCCTTCGGCATGGTCCAGCTCAGCCCGGACACGCGCATCCAGCCGCGTGAGAAGGCCTACGGCTGGGCCGCCGGATACCGTTATGACGACAGCAGCATCGTCGGCTTTTCGCATACCCACTTCTCCGGCACCGGCCATTCTGATCTCGGCGACGTCCTGGTGATGCCGTTCACCGGAAACCCGGGATTGGAGCGCGGCGACCCCGAACGGCCCGGCAGCGGCTATGCGTCGCGCTTCCGCCATGACGACGAAAAGGCCGAACCGGGCTACTACGCGGTGACCCTGGACGATTACAAGGTGCGCGCCGAACTGACCACCAGCGCCCGGGTCGGTGTGCATCGGTATGCCTTCCCCACGGGCGTCGATGCCAAGGTACTGCTGGACATGCGGACCAGCATGTACGACTACCCGGGCAAGGTGCTGTGGTCGCGGGTGCGGGTGCGCAAGGACGGCACCATCACCGGTTTCCGCGAGACCCGCGGCTGGGCGCCGGGGCGCCAGCTGTACTTCGCCATGCGCTTCTCGCAACCGTTGGCAGGCCATGCGCTGCACAACACCGAGCAGGACATCGTGTACAAGGGCTTCCCGCCGCCCGGTGAGAAAGATCCGGCACAGCGTGCACAGATCGAAGGCCGCCAGCTGGTCGGCACGTTCGATTTCGGCAGGCTGGATGCTCCGCTGGTGGTGAAGGTGGCGATCTCGCCCGTGAGCGAGGCCGGTGCGATCGCCAACCTGGATGCCGAGGTCGCCGACTTCGACTTCGACCGCGTGCGTGCGCAGGCCCGGCAGGAATGGACGCAGGCACTGTCGGTGCTGGACATCGATGCGCCGGAGCATGCGCGGCGCAGCGCCTACACCGCGCTGTACCACACGATGCTGGGGCCGACGCTGTTCATGGATGTGGATGGCCAGTATCGCGGCCCCGACAACGCCGTGCATGTCGCCAAGGGCTACGCCCACTATTCCACGTTCTCGTTGTGGGACACCTACCGGGCGCTGCATCCGCTGCT
Source organism: Stenotrophomonas sp. STEN147 (assembly GCF_056757995.1). Classification (NCBI taxonomy): domain Bacteria; kingdom Pseudomonadati; phylum Pseudomonadota; class Gammaproteobacteria; order Lysobacterales; family Lysobacteraceae; genus Stenotrophomonas; species Stenotrophomonas sp. STEN147. The sequence continues at coordinate 276,989 of NZ_JBRRCG010000002.1, read as the reverse complement.
GACCCTGGTGCAGCCGGAAAAACGCAACAGCGACTTCATCAACTCGATGCTGGCGCACCACGAACACAGCCCGTACGGCATGCTCCCGGTGTGGTCGTTCCACGGCCTGGAAGACTGGTGCATGATCGGTTACCACGCGGTGCCGGTCATCGCCGACGCCTATGTGAAGGGCATCCGCGGCTTCGACGCCGCAAAGGCGCTCGACGCGATGGTGGAGACCGCCAATTACGGTCCCTACGACGGCATCGCGCAGTACCGTGAGCTGGGGTATGTGCCCATCGATGAAGAGGGCGAAGCGGCCAGCAAGACCCTGGAATACGCGTTCGACGACTGGACCATCGCGCGCATGGCGCAGGCGATGGGCAGGAGCGAGATCGCGGCGACATTCGACAAGCGTGCGGCGAACTGGCGCAATGCCTTCGACAAGGACACCGGCTTCATGCGGGCGCGCAAGCGCGACGGCAGTTTCCGCACCCCGTTCGATCCCAGCGCCAGCGGCTACGGCACCGACTACACCGAGGGCAATGCCTGGCAGTACTCGTGGTACGTCCCGCAGGACGTGGCGGGCCTGGCCGCCGCGCATGGCGGCAGCGACCGGCTGCTGGCGAGGCTGGACGAGGTGTTCAACGCCACGGTCGATCCGGCGGTCTTCGAGCACATGGAAGACATCACCGGCCTGATCGGCTGGTATGCGCATGGCAACGAGCCCAGTCATCACGTTGCGTACCTCTACGCCTACGCTGGCCAGCCCTGGCGCACGCAGGCGCGCCTGAAGCAGATCATGGACAGCCAGTACGCCGACCGTCCCGATGGCCTGGCCGGCAACGATGACGTGGGCCAGATGTCGGCGTGGTACGTGTTCACCGCGCTGGGCTTCTATCCGGTGGCGCCGGGCTCGGGGGAGTACATCCTGGGCCGCCCGTTCCTGCCAAGGACCGCCATGCGCCTGCCCAACGGCAGGACCTTCACCATCGTGGCCGAGGGGCTGGATGACAGGCACACCTATGTGGGCAGTGTGTCCCTGAACGGCAAACCGCTGCAGCGCACCTTCCTGCGCCACGACGAGATCATGGCCGGGGGCGAGCTGCGCTTCACCATGCAGGCCGAGCCGAACAGGGACTGGCCCGGGCAGGGCGCGCAGGCGCCGTACTCGATGTCAACGCCGTAACGGTAGCGCCGGGCCATGCCCGGCGGCTTTGCTGTCACACCATCCCGCCATTGGCTCGCAGCACCTGGCCATTGATCCAGCCGCCGTCGGTTCCAGCCAGGAAAGCCACCGCGCCGGCGATGTCGTCCGGCGTGCCCAGCCGCTCCAGCGGATTCATCTGCGCCAGGCGCTCGATCAGTTCCGGCGACTTGCCCTCCAGGAACAGGTCGGTCGCGGTCGGGCCGGGTGCCACGGCATTGACCGTGATGCCACGGCCACGCAGCTCCTTGCTGAGTATCGCCGTCAGGGTTTCCACGGCCGCCTTGCTTGCCGCGTAGACACCGTAATTCTCCAGCTTGAGGCCGACCACGCTGGTGGACAGCGCCACGATGCGGCCGCCGTCGCGTACGCGACGCGCGCTCTCGCGCAGCACGTTGAAGGCGCCCTTGAGATTGATGCCGGTGACCCGATCGAACAACGCATCATCGGTGGCTGACAGCGGCGCGAGCTGCAGCACCCCGGCGCTGTTGACCACCACATCGATGCCCTCGAAACGAGCCTCGACGGCATCGAACAAGCGGCTCACCGCCTGCGGATCGGCCACGTCGGCCTGCAGCGCAATGGCTTGGCCGCCGGCGGAGACCAGCTCGGCGGCCAGGGCATCAGCCTCTTCGCGGCGGCCGGCATAGTTGATCGCAACCGCATGGCCGTCGGCCGCCAGCCGACGCGAGATCGCGGCACCGATGCCGCGGGAGCCGCCGGTGACCAGGGCGACGGTACGGGGAGAGGAGGTGGACATGAAGGCTTCCGTCGAAGACGCGCCCGCGTGGCGCCCCATCATCTTGCTGGTTCCTGGCGTCCGGATAATCATGGAGAATCCGACAACATCATCCGGATGGTCGAACAATGGATCGATTCACCGCCCTGCGCGCTTTCGTCCGTATCGTCGAACGCCGCAGTTTCACCCGCGCCGCAGAGGACCTGGGCTTGCCGCGGGCGACGGTGACCGACGCGATCAAGGCGCTGGAGCGGCGGCTGGGGGTGAGGCTGTTGCACAGGACCACGCGGCGGGTGGTGCCCACCCTGGAGGGCGAAGCCTTCTACGGCCGCTGCCTGCGGCTGATCGCCGACATGGACGACGCCGAAGCTGCATTCCGTGATGTTCCGCCGCGCGGCACGCTGCGCATCGAAGTGCACGGAACGCTTGGTCGGCACTTGTTGTTTCCGCACCTGCCCGAGTTCCTGCAGCGCTATCCCAACATCGAGCTGGACGTGAGCGAGGGGGATCGCTACGTGGATCTGCTGCGCGAAGGCGTGGATGCCGCGCTTCGGGTCGGCACCCTGGCCGACAGCGATCTGGTCGCGCGGCGCCTGGCACTGCTGCGCGAAGTCACCGTTGCCTCACCGTCCTACGTGGGTTCGCATGGGCTGCCGGACAGCATCGACGCGCTGCTGTCCGGTCATCGGATGGTCGGTTTCCGTTCCGGTGCCAGCGGACAGTTGATTCCTCTGGAGTTCCAGCAGGCCGGGCAGGTGCGCCATGTGCCTCTGCCGGCAACCGTGCGGGTATCCGGCGCAGATGCCTTCCTGGGGGCGGCACTGGCGGGGCTCGGGATCATCCAGGCGCCGCGCTACCGGCTGGATCCCTATATCGAACGTGGTCAGTTGCTGGAGTTGCTGGCGGAATCGCCGCCCACACCCAGCCCGTTGAGCCTGGTTCACCCGCGCAACCGCACGCCGTCGCCGCGGTTGCGGGTATTCATCGACTGGATTGCCGGCGTGTTTGCGCCGGACCGCTAGCGCCCGGCAGGGCCAGCTCGAACACGGTGCCCGATGCGTCGGAGACCACGCTCACCGATCCACCATGGGCCTGCACGATGGCGCGGGTGATCGCCAATCCCAGCCCGGCGCCCTCGTGCCGGCCGCGCTCGCCGCGGAAGAACCGGTCGAACAAGCGGGGCAGTGCCTGCATGGGAATCGACGGACCGAGGTTGTGGACAGCAATCCGGCTCGTGGGCCCGGTGCCGTCCAGCCGCACCACGATCTCCGTACCCGGCGTGGCGTGCTGCAGGGCGTTGGAAAGCAGGTTGGCGACCGCCCGGTGCAGCATCAGGCGGTTGCCGTTGGCCTCTGCGCTGCCTTCCCGCCGCAGCGTGAGCTGGCGCTCCTCGGCCAGCAGATCGTAGAACTCCAGCAGCGCATCGACCATCGCATCCAGCGCCACCCCCTCGCGCGAGGGCAGGGCGCCGGGTGCTTCGGCCTGGGCCAGATAGAGCAGATCTCCCACGGTCTGTGCCAGCCGTTGCAGCTCTTCCGCGCAGGAGAGCAGCGTCTCGCGATAGGACTCGTTGCTGCGGGGGTGCGCGAGCACCACCTGCACCTGGGTCAGCATGTTGGTGATCGGCGTACGCAGTTCGTGGGCGAGGTCTCCGGAGAACCCGCTGAGGCGCTCGAAGTCCTGTTGCAGCCGCGCCAGCATCCCGTTCAGGCTCTGCGCCAGCTGTTCCAGTTCGACGGGCACGTGCTCGGCCGTGAGCCGGCGCTGCAGTCGTCCGGCGGTGATATGGCGGGCCTCGTCGGCCAGCGTGCGCAGTGGGCGCAGCGTCTGCCGCACGACGTAGCCCCCCAGCAGGCTGCTGGCCACCGCAGCAGCGACCAGAGCGACGGCCAGCAGGTGGCGGAAGCGCTGCAGGAAGTCGGCATGGCGCGCATCGTCGATCGCCAGCAGGGTGGCCAGGCTGCTGCCATCGGCCAGCGTCTGCCGCAGATTGAGGGCGTGCAGGCGGCTTCCGTCGGCCAGCGTCCAGTCATGGCGGCGCGGTTCAGTGTCGGCGGGTTGGGTCCGCGCATGCGCGCGCAAGGCCTGCGGCGCGGTGGAGAAGAGCACGCCGCCCTGCTCATCGACGATGTGGAAGGCGATATCGGGATGGTGGCGCAGCGCATCGCCCAGGCGCTGGGCGCGCTCATCGGACGTGCCGCTGCCGGCGAGGTCGGCGATCAACGCGGCCTTGTTCTCCAGTTCGGCGAAATCCTGTGCGACCAGATCATGGCGCGCGCTCAGATAGATCGCCACGCCCAGTGCAGCCAGCACCAGCGTACCGACCGTGGCGAACAGCACGGTGAGGCGGACGGCAATGGAGCGTCGCAGGCTCATTGCGGTTGCGCTGCTTCGACCTCGGGTGCCTCCAGCACGTAGCCCATCCCGCGCACAGTGACCACCAGCTTTTCGGCGAAGCCATCGTCGATCTTGGCGCGCAGGCGGCGTATCGCCACATCGATGACATTGGTGTCGCTGTCGAAATTCATGTCCCACACCTGCGAGGCGATCAACGAGCGTGGCAGGACCTCGCCGCGCCGTCGTGCCAGCAGCTCCAGCAGCGCGTATTCCTTCGGGCTCAGTGTGATGCGCTGGCCACCGCGCTCCACGCGCCGGCGAAGCGTATCCACCACCAGATCGGCGACGACGATGCGGTCAGGCTGAGACTGGCCCTGGCCGCGTCGCAGCAGGGTACGCACGCGTGCCAGCAGCTCGGCGAAGGCGAAAGGTTTGGCCAGGTAATCATCGGCACCCAGTTCCAGCCCCTGCACGCGGTCGGCAATGCTGCTGCGCGCCGACAGGAACAGCACCGGCACCTGCCACCCCGCATCGCGCAGGCGCGACAGGACGTTCCAGCCATCGAGACCGGGCAGCATCACATCGAGGATGACCAGCTGGTACTCGCCGCTTGCCGCCAGATGCAGGCCGTCCACGCCGTCGCAGGCGAGATCGACCACGTAGCCCGCTTCGATCAGGCCCTGTCGCAGGTAATTGCCGGTCTTGGGCTCGTCTTCGACGATCAGCAGCTTCATCGTGGGCATGCCGGCCCGAGCAGCGCCGCCCTCATGCCAGCGGGTCCAGCGTGCCGAGCACGGCCACGCAGGCCAGTACCAGCAGCCCGAGTGCGGCCTCGAAGGTGAGGCTGTGACGCAGCGAGCGCAGCGGGCGGAACTGCCAGCCGCCACGGATGGCGGTGGCGAGTGCCGGCACCAGCCGCCAGCGGTGCAGCGCGGCCAGGCCGAGCATGCCCGCGACCAGGGCCAGCTTGAACAGCAGCCAGCGCCCGTGCGCGGTGTTGAACAGGGTCTGCAGCGAGCCCTGCAGATCCGCGTAGGTATAGGTGCCGGTCATCGCCAGCAGGGCCACGATTACCGTACCGGGCAGGGCGAAACCATGCGCCACCTGCCAGAGTTCATGGGTGCGTTCACGCAGGGAAGGGCCCTGGGTGCGCAGGGCCAGATGCAGCACCGCGGCGATCGCGCCGACCCATGCGCCTGCGGCGAGCAGGTGGACGGTCCCGGCCGCCAGGCGCAGCGCACCGCGGATGCCGTCGCCGGCGGCGGCGTGGCCGTTCCAGGCCAGGCTTGCCAGGGCGACCGCCGAGAGCGGCAGCAGGATGACACGGCGTGCCCCGGCCACTTTCGCGCTTGCGGCAAGCAGCGGCAGCATTGCCAGCAGCGCCAGCGCACGCACCAGTGCCGCTTCGCCGACCGGTGTGGCGGTGGTGAACCATGCGACGGTCGCTTGATCGACCGCGGCAAGCGGAAGCCCCAGCACGCCTGTCACCCGCACCGCCGCGTCCAGCAGCACGACTGCCAGCGCGATCACGGCCAGTGGCAGGAAGATGCGACGCGCAGGCGCAGGGCGGATGAACAGCATCCTGCCGAACAGCAGCATCAAGGCCAGGTACAACGCCAGCCGCAGGGCATAGGGAGACAGTTCGATCACCACCGCAGCTTACTTCACGCTGAAACGATAGTCGCCGGTGACGGGGTGGCTGTCCTGGCCGACGGCGCGCCACTGCAGGCGATAGTCTCCGGCAGGCAGCGGCTTGGCGAAACTCACGACCAGCCGGTGACCATCGTCCGACACCTGCTGGGAAAGGGCAGGCATCGCCATCAGGGTGCGGCCATGGGCCATGCTCAGTTCGATGCGGGTGGCGCGCGGCATCACCCGCTCGCTGAAGGTCAGCTCGATGCGGTTGGCAGGGGCGACGCTGGCATCGGCGGCGGGCGTTGCCTTCACCAGGCTGGGGTGTGCAAGGGCCAGCGGAGCGGCGGCGACGCCCGGCAGCAGCAGGAGCAGAGCGGCGGAGCGGCGCAGCGAAGACGACATGGTGGGTGCCTGCAGGAATGGGGCGCTCAGGCTGACGGCGGGCACTTTTCGTGGCCCTGACCCGGACATTACCGATCTGTCAGGTTGGCCGGTGCCGGGCCGACCCGCCCTTCCCATCATCGGCGCGCGCGTGGGCAGGCACGCAGGGCGCGGCGGTTGCACAGGTGGGCCATCGCCAGCAGCCCACCGCCGCAGGCGGTGGCCATGCCGTGCCAGAGCAGCGATTCCTTCAGCGGTGGATACAGCGATGCGGACAACAGCAGGCCAGCCCCAGCCAGGGCCAGCCGCATCGGCAGCCAGTGGCGGTGCCGGCGCAGGCCCGCAGCGGTGCTGGCCAGCGCCAGCAGCGAGGCGAGCAACGCGAACGCCCACTCCCAGCGTGACATCAGCAGCAGGGTGGTCATCAGGGCATGGCCGGGGTGCTGGAACGAGCGCAACGCCATCATGGCCGCCGGGACGAAGGCCAGCAGCAGCGGCAGCGCGATGCAGTGCGCTGCGCAGGCCAATGACAGCCCTGCGCCGGCCAGATCGAAACGGGGATGCCAGCGTGCCGATGCTGGCGGCTGTGGCAGACCCCTTGCAGGAACGGTGGGGATGTGGTCCATAATGTTACATAGTAACACTAACGGTGCCCTCATGAAGCTTCCCGCCACGTTTCTGCTGCTGCTTTCTGCGGCGTCCGCCCACGCCCATGAGGTGCGCCAGCAGGGCGCGCATGTGCATGGCCAGGCCACGGTCGATGTGGCGCTCGAACGGGGAACACTGGACCTGGCAATGCAGGCCCCCGGTATCGGCCTGCTCGATTTCGAGCGACCGCCCGCCACCCCGCAGGAGCGCGCCGCGCTCGCACGTGCGAAGGCACTGCTGAAGGAAGGCGCATGGGTCACCCTGCCGACTGCGGCCCAGTGCCGCCTTGCCGCCAGCAGCGTGGCCGCCGACGGATTCGCTGCAGACCCGATGCGCGACGCCGGGCACCACGGCCATGCCGGCTTCAGTGCCGGACTGCGTTTCCAGTGCGCGCATCCGTCCGCGCTGCGGGTGCTGGTGGTCCGCCTGCCGGTGCTGTTCCCTGGCCTGCATGAGGTCATCGTCAACAGCACCACGCCCGCCGGACAGGGACGGCACGTGCTGACCGCCGAGACTCTGCGCGTGGTACTTGCGCCGTGAGTGCGGCGGTCATCGATGTGCAGGACCTGCGCTTCGCCTACGGCGATCGCCCGGTACTGGAGATTCCGGCATTGCGCGTCGATGCGGGCAGCAGCGTGCTGCTGCGCGGTGCCAGTGGCGGTGGCAAAAGCACCCTGCTGGGTGTGCTGGCCGGCGTGCTGCGCGCTCGCCAGGGCCGGGTCGACGTCGCCGGACACTCCCTGCATGCGATGAACGGTCCGGCCCGCGACCGCTTCCGTGCCGACCAGCTGGGCGTGATCTTCCAGCAGTTCAACCTGCTGCCGTTCCTCAGCGTGCGCGAGAACATCGCGCTGGGTCTGCGCTTCTCGCGGCTGCGCAGGCAGCGCGTCGGCGCAGCGCTGGACGAGGAGATCGCACGGCTGCTGCAGTCCCTGCAGATCGACCCGACGCTGATGGGCCGTCCGGCGGGCAGGCTCAGTGTCGGCCAGCAGCAGCGCGTGGCAGCAGCACGCGCACTGATCGGGCGGCCGCAGGTGCTGCTTGCCGACGAGCCCACCTCGGCACTGGACCGGCACGCGGCGGACGCGTTCGTGCGCCTGATGACCCGGCAATGCCAGGCCTGCGGCACCACCGCGCTGGTGGTCAGCCACGATGAAAGCCTGCAGCCTCTGTTCGACCGGGTCATCGTCCTGGCCGAGATCAATCATGCCGGAGCTGCCCATGCTTGAACTTGCCTGGGCCAGCCTGCGCAGCCGCGCGCTCAGTGTTGCCCTCACGGTGCTGGTGATCGCCCTCAGCGTGGCTCTGCTGCTGGGCGTGGAGCGGGTCCGCACGCAGGCGCATGAAGGTTTTGCCAGCACAGTGTCCGGAACCGATCTGATCGTGGGTGCGCGCTCCGGACCGGTGAACCTGCTGCTCTATTCGGTGTTCCATATCGGTGATCCAACCAACAATGTCTCCTGGCAGTCCTATCAGGCGCTGTCGGCGCTGCCGCAGGTGAAGTGGTCGGTGCCGCTCTCGCTGGGCGATTCCTGGCGGGGCTACCGCGTGGTCGGCACCACCGGCGGCTACTTCGAGCATTACCGCTACGGTGCCGGTCATGAACTGGTCTTCGCACAGGGCGGGCCCTTCTCGGACCTGTACGATGCGGTGATCGGCGCGGAGGTGGCGCAGGCGCAGAACATCACGCCGGGCGACCCGATCGTGCTGGCGCATGGCACCGGGGCGGTGCCCCTGGCCACGCATGCCGACAAGCCGTTCCGCGTGGTGGGGATCCTGCAGCGCACCGGAACACCGGTGGATGCGTCGGTACTGGTATCGCTGCCGGCGATCGAAGCCATCCACATCGACTGGCGTTCCGGCGTGCAGCTGCCCGGCCAGCATGTCAGCGCGGAGCAGGCGCGGCGGCTTGATCTGACCCCGACCAGCATCACCGCCTTCATGCTTGGCCTGAATACCCGCATCGCGACGTTCTCCGTGCAGCGCACGATCAACGACTATCCGGAGGAGGCGATGCTGGCGATCCTGCCGGGCGTCACCCTGCAGCAGTTGTGGCAATCGTTGGGCACGGCCGAGCGGGCACTGCGGTTGATCAGCGCGATGGTGGTGCTGCTGGGAATGGTCTCGCTGGTGGCGCTGCTGGTATCAACCCTGCAGGAGCGGCGCCGCGAGATGGCGGTGCTGCGCGCGGTCGGCGCGCGTCCGCGCTACATCGCCGGCCTGCTGGTGGTGGAGGCGGTGGCGACCAGCGCGCTGGCGTGCGGGCTGGCACTGGCGGCGCTGGTGCTGGCCAGTGCCGTGGGACGCAGCTGGGCGCTGGCGCAGTATGGCCTGTCGATCACCCACGTCTGGCCGGATGCGCGCGAGCTGGGCTGGGTGGCGGGCCTGCTGCTGGTCAGCGCCGTGGCGGGCCTGGTGCCGGCCGCGCTGGCCTACCGGCGCACGCTCGCCGACGGTTTGGCGTCGCCGGGATGAGCATGCGCCGGCTGGGTGGCTTGCCAGTGTTGCTGATGCTGGTTGCCTGCGAGCGGCCGGTCGACACCGGCGTGCAGGCGCTGCCGCCACCGGTGGCGGATCAGGGCGCAGCGACCGTGGAAGAGCAGGAGCTGGACTGGCTGCAGATGATGCCCGCCGACGAGCTGGCGGCGCTGGAACGTGGCGAAGGCCCTGAGGTGGAACACAACGGCAGCCGACGCATGCCGCAGTTCGGCACGTTCCGCACCGTCGACGCCGTGCTGCAGCGCCCGGTGCGCCTGCCGGGCTACGTGGTGCCGCTGGCCAGCACTGCGGAAGGACGGCTCAGTGAATTCCTGTTCGTCCCGTATTACGGCGCCTGCATCCATGTGCCACCACCGCCGCCGAACCAGATCGTGCACGTGGTACTGGACCGGGCAATCGAGATGCCTGACATGTACGCGCCGTTCTTCCTGGCCGGAAACCTGCACGCCGAGCGCCTGGACGATGAGCTGGCAGGCTCTGCCTACAGCATGCGCGATGCACGGCTGAAACCCTATGCGCCGTGATTGCCTTGCATGGCTCGCTGGTTGCGCGCTGCTGGCCGGATGCGCCCGCGTGCCCGACGGTGCCGGACAGCACCCTGCACCGTTGCCGGCGGCGGCGCCGTCTCCGTCGGCACGCCCGATCGACCGCTGGGACGCCCTGATGCCGGACGAGGACCGTTTCCAGCGACCGCCGCCGCAGATCGGCCTGTCACGCGACGGCATGGCCGGCGTCGGTGGCCTGATTGACGACAGCGGCGCCGGCACGCCGCCCGGTCAGGCGATCGACCACTCCCGTCCGGAGCGCGCCCGGCAGTTCGGCTCTTCGCGCGTGGTGGCATCGGTGGATGGACGTGCGGTGGACCTGGACGGTTACGTCGTGCCCCTGGGCACCACCGACGATGGACGCGTGGACGAGGTGCTGTTCGTCCCGTTCTATGGTGCCTGCATCCATGTACCCCCACCACCGCCGAACCAGATGATCCACGTGACGTTGGCCACGCCGATCACGCTGGGTGCGCTGTGGGACCCCTATCGACTCGCCGGGCGGGTGCAGGTCAAGCGCTTCGACGCCGACATCGCCAGCGCTTCCTACGATGTGGCGGCCGCCACACTGACGCCGATCCACAACTGATGCGCGGGCGTCCACTACTGGCGATGGCGCTGCTGGCGGTGACGGTCACGGCGGTCGGGTGGCTGTACCTGCGGACAGCGCAGCCGCAGCCGCCGCAGGCCACTTCCGTGGCGCCCACCGATGAGATGCGGCAACGGATCGAGCGGCGGATGGGGGACGATGCGGCCTTCCGCAACGACGTGGCATTCCTGCTGGTGGCAACCCTGCGCGACCGCTGCCGGCCGGCAGAGGCAGGGCTGCTCGCGCGCATGGCCAACCGTGCCGCGCTGCCGGTACTGGCCGCGGTGAGTGCGGTGACTGCGGAGGATCCAGGCCTTGACCGTCCCATCTACCGTTACATCCAGCACCGCGCCGACAGTGCCCGCTGCACGGATCCGCTGCCCCTCGCAGCGGCCGGTGGCCGCGTGCTGCACGTCGATATCGAGCAGTATGCTCGCACCTTCCCGGACAGCTACTTCGATCCCACGCGCAGCAGGGCGCCGCGGGATTTCGGTGGGCATACGCTGCGCGAGCGGGCCTCCAACGCATGCAACAGCGTGGTTTATTCGGTACTGCCGCTCGGCGACGCGGACTGGCGCTGTGCGTCGCTGCGGGCGAACGCGCGGGCCCGGGTGCGCAGCCTGTGCGAGGACGAGCTGCGGCGCCAGCACGGTGACATCGCGGGCGAACTCGACATGGCCGTGGGGCAGGGCATGCAGGAACAGGTGGTCGCGGCGGTGGCGGCGTTGCCGGTGGACTGCAGGTAGCACCAGCGGCGCCTGCCGGGGCTGAACAGCGCCTGGGTCGAAACCTGAACGTGTCGCTGTAGTGCTATAACTATACAGGATATCCGGTATAGTTAGTGGAACCTTCTTGCCCAGGTTTGTTCCCCATGGCCTTGTCCCAGTCCTTGGCCGATGCTCCGGCCCTGTCCCGTGCCCGGCGCTGGTCGCTGTTGTTCACGGTGGCCGCCGGCCTGCTGCTGGTGACGCTGGACAACTCGGTGCTGTACACGGCGCTGCCCACGCTGACGGCAGAACTTTCCGCCAGCGCGGGTCAGGCGCTGTGGATCATCAATGCCTATCCACTGGTGATGGCTGGCCTGCTGCTCGGTGCGGGCACGCTGGGCGACCGCATCGGTCACCGTCGCATGTTCCTGATCGGCCTGGTGGTCTTCGGCGTGGCTTCGCTGGCGGCAGCGTTCTCTGTCACCGCAGCGCAGTTGATCGCTGCCCGTGCGCTGCTCGCCATGGGCGCCGCGGCGATGATGCCGGCCACGCTCGCGCTGATCGGCCTCAGCTTCCATGAAGAGCGTGAGCGCAACATCGCCATCGCGATCTGGGGCTCGGTGGCGATCGTCGGCGCCGCACTCGGACCGATCATCGGTGGCTGGCTGCTGCAGCATTTCTGGTGGGGATCGGTGTTCCTGGTCAACGTGCCGGTGGTGATCGTGGCCTTCGTCGCGACGCTGCTGCTGGCGCCGGAGGGGCAGCGCGACACGTCCCGGCCGTGGGATCTGCTGTCCTCGCTGCTGGCGCTGGCGGCGCTGTCGGGGCTGGTGCTGGCGATCAAATCGCTGATCGCCACGCCGCCTTCCTATGGCCTCGGCGCGGCGGCATCGGTGCTGGCGCTGACGGCGGGCGCCGCGTTTGCCCGCCGCCAGCAGCGCCTGCCGCATCCACTGCTGGACTTCGCGATCTTCCGCAATCCGGCATTCCTGGCCGGTACGCTGTCTGCGGTGTTCACCCTGTTTGCGATGGCGGGCCTGCAACTGCTGACCACCCAGCGTTTCCAGCTGGTCGCCGGATTCACGCCATTGCAGGCGGGCCTGCTGGTATCGGTGGCGGCGCTGGGCAGCCTGCCCAGCGCGCTGCTCGGCGGCAGCATCCTGCACCGCGTCGGCCTGCGTCCGCTGATCTGCGGCGGACTGGCCGCGGGGGCACTGGGAGTGGGCGTGGTCGCGTTCGGTTTTCCGCACGGACTGGGCTGGGTCGTCGCCGGCATGGCGATCACCGGGTTCGGTATGGGCTCGGCAATCTCGGTCGCATCCACCGCCATCCTCAACAACGTGCCTGCGCACCGTGCGGGCATGGCGTCCTCCGTGGAGGAGGTCTCCTACGAATTCGGCGGCCTGCTGGCGGTGGCGATGCTGGGCAGCCTGGGCGCAGCGATGTACGGCGCCTTCCTGCCGGTATCGGCGGATGTTCCGGCACTGGCGCGGGAAGGATTTGCCCAGGCGCAGCAGGTCGCCCGCGAAGCCGGCCCGGGCGAGTGGTTCGCCGGCGCCACCGCCGCCTATGACCGCAGCTACCAGATCGTACTGCTGGTCATCACCGCGGTGCTGGCCGTGGGTGCAGCGCTGATCGCGCGCCTGCTGCGGGGGCGGGCGGGGAGCCGCGAGGGAGCGGCCGATCGCGTAAAGTAGTGGGATGAGAACCAGCAAGCGCCAGCGCATCCTCGATGCCGCCGTCAACGTGATCAATCGAGACGGCGTGCGCGCGGTGACCTTCGAGTCGGTGGCGGCAGAAGCCGGCCTCACGCGCGGCGGCCTGCTGTATCACTTCCCGTCGCGCGAGGCACTGCTGCGCGGCATCGACGAGCACCTGGTGCACAACTGGGAGGCATCGATGGAAGCGCTGCTCGGCAAGCGTGCCAGCGAGGCCACGGCGCTCGAGCGCTATCAGACCTTCGTCCGCGTGTCGGCGCAGAGCGCGACGCGCGCCGAGCTGATGTTCATGCTCGAATCGGTGGACCCGGAGGCCGGTGAGCGGCCGTGGAGCCCGGCCGTGCAGCGCTGGGCGCCATCGCCGCCGCCGGCCGGCGTGGTTGATCCTGCGGCGCTGGACAATTTCGTGGCACGGTTGGCGGCCGATGGGCTGTGGATCTACGAGGCCATGTACGAAGGACAGCTGGACGACGCGGTGCGCGCCCAGGTGGCCGAGCGCATCGCGGGCCTGTTGTCACCCGGCCGATGATGGGGGTTGCCCACTGACGATGGCGGGTCCCGCCATGGCCGCGTTCATGCCGTTGGCATGTCTTCCGGCCGCAACCGCTCTGGATGGGTGTACACATTGAATCCACTGCCGCGGGCGAAGCCGACCAGGCACAGCCCTGCGCTGCGCGCCAGATCGATCGCCAACGCCGTTGGCGCGGACACGGCGGCCAGTACGCTGGCACCGGCGCGCACTGCTTTGCTGACCATCTCGTAGCTGGCCCGGCTGGAAATCAGCAGCAGTCCACCGTCGATGGCGTGCTCGTTGTGATGCAGGGCGCCGATCAGCTTGTCCAGTGCATTGTGGCGGCCCACGTCCTCGCGCACCCAGCCGATGCGCCCGTTGGCGTCGGCCCAGGCGGCCGCGTGGGTGGAGCCGCTGGCCGCATTCATCGGCTGGTGCTGCGACAGCGTGGCCAGTGCCCGCTGCAGGGCCGCCGGCGCGTAGGTCCGTCGTTCGCGTACCGGGGGCAGGGGCCGCAGCACATCCTCGAGCTGCCGTGTTCCGCACAGGCCGCAGCCGCCACGGCCGGGCAGCAGGCGGCCATCGGCCGGATCCAGACCGGCGCCCGGTGCCTCGGCGGCAACCGTCATCCGCAGTTCGATGCCTTCCAGCTGCGGCGCCACATCGATCGAGAGCAGCTGCGTCGGCGTGGTGATCAAGCCCTCGCTGAGCGAGAAACCGAGCGCAAAGTCCTCCAGGTCACAGGGCGTGGCCATCATCACGGCGAACACGGTGCCGTTGTAGTGCAGCGCTACCGGCACCTCTTCGGCGACCACGTCGGCCTGCGCCTGCACCTGCAGCCCTCCCTCGCGCCAGCGCTGCAACGTGCGCTGCGCGGTGCCGGCAGGCGGAGAGGGCGGCGGGGGCGAGTCAGCCATGTAGAGTGTCCGGACAGAGTGAGCGTGTCATGGGCTGCTGGCCCACGCCCCGAGGATAGCGCAGTGCGTCCGTGGCAATGCAGCAGACTCCGTTGACCCGGAGGGGGCGCGCCGGAAGATTCGGGGCGGCTCTGGCGAAGCGGTCCCGGGCGTGCTTGACTCTGTCTGTCGTGCCCTTCGCAGTCTCGTCTCCTGGCGCCAGGTCTTCGAACATGTCCGAGCAGAAACCACCCCGTTACAAGCCCTACAACCAGCCCGCAGGCGGCTGGGGTGCGGCCGGCGCCACCGCCCGGGTTCTGCTGCAGCAGAGCGTGATCGGCAACGGCTCCAGGGCACTGCTGGCGATGAACCAGCCCGCTGGCTTCAAATGTCCCAGCTGCGCCTTCCCCGACGCCGACGAGCGCAGGAAACTGGAGTTCTGCGAGAACGGGGCCAAGGCACTGGCCTGGGAGGCGACCCGGTTCCGCGCGGATCGCGAGCTGTTCGCGCGTTATACCGTCAGCGAGCTGATGGAGCGGACCGACTACTGGCTGGAAATGCAGGGGCGGCTGACCGAGCCGATGCGTTACGACGCAGCCACCGACCACTATGTGCCATGCAGCTGGGACGAGGCGTTCGCACTCATCGGCCGTCACCTGCGGTCACTGGACAGCCCGCATCAGGCCGAGTTCTACACGTCGGGCCGCACGCCGAACGAGGCGGCGTTCCTGTATTCGATCTTCGTACGCGAGTTCGGCACCAACAACTTCCCCGATTGTTCGAACATGTGCCACGAGCCGACCAGCCGTGGCCTGCCACCTTCCATCGGTGTGGGCAAGGGCACCATCGTCCTGGAGGATTTCGAGCACGCCGAGGCGATCTTCGTGATCGGCCAGAACACCGGCACCAATTCGCCGCGGATGATGGGCAACCTGGTCAAGGCGCGCAGGCGCGGCGTGCCGATCGTGGCGGTCAACCCGATGCCCGAGCGCGCCCTGATCCGGTTTGCCGAGCCGCAGGATGTGGTGCAGATGGTGACCTTCGGCTCCACCGAGATCAGCAGCGAATTCGTGCATATCCGCATCGGCGGTGACCTGGCGCTGATCAAAGGCATGATGAAGGTGATGTTCGAGCGAGAGGCACAGGGCCAGCGCGTGCTCGACCATCGGTTCCTGGATGAACATACGGTCGGCCTGGAGGCCTTGCGCGCGGACGTGATGGCGCAGGACTGGGACGACATCGTCAGGGTCTCGGGCATCTCGGAGGCGCAGATCCGGCGCTGCGCCGAGATCTACATCCGCTCCAATGCCACGGTGATCTGCTATGGCATGGGCCTGACCCAGCACCAGTATGGTTCGCGGCTGCTGCAGCAGGTCGCCAATCTGCTGATGCTGCGCGGCAACTTCGGCAAGCCGGGGGCGGGGATCGGCCCGATCCGGGGTCATTCCAACGTGCAGGGCGATCGTACCGTCGGCATCGACGAGAAGCCGGCGGCAGCGTATCTGGATCGCCTGCAGGAGGTGTTCGGTTTCAATCCGCCGCGGGAGCACGGGCATCATGTGGTCGAGTCGATCGAGGCCATGCTCGATGGCAGCGCCAGGGTGTTCGTCGGGCTGGGCGGCAATTTCATCCATGCCGTGCCGGACACGCCCCGGGCCTACGAAGCCATGCGCAGCCTGCAGCTGACGGTGGGTATCGCCACCAAGCTCAACCGCGGGCACCTGGTGCATGGCCGCGATGCGCTGATCCTGCCGGTAGTGGCGCGCTCGGAACGTATCGTCACGCCCGCAGGCGAGCAGTTCGTGACGATCGAGGATGCGATGTCGAACGTGACCGCATCGCGCGGTGTTCTTGAGCCGGCCAGCGACCAGCTGCTGCCGGAGGTCGAGATCGTCTGTCGCATGGCGATGGCGACGCTGCCGGACAGCAGGGTCGACTGGGCAGGTTGCAGGCATGACTATGCGCGGATCCGTGACCTGATCGCTGCCGTGTACCCGCAGATCTATGCAGGCTTCAATGAGCGCATCCGGCAGCCGCACGGCTTCCATCTGGACATTGCACCGCGCCGCCGGGTGTGGCCCACCGCCAACGGCAAGGCCAACATCCTGGTGATGCCGGGCCTGGATGTGGATGATCCGGTGGATGATCCTGACATGCTGCGACTGGCCACGGTGCGTTCGCACGACCAGTTCAACACCACCATCTACAGCTACAACGATCGCTATCGCGGCGTGTACAACGATCGCAGGGTGGTGTTCATGAACATCGAAGACCGGCTGGCACGCGGTCTGGAGAAGGAGGCGCGGGTCAGCCTGGAGACGCTCAGCGCAGATGGCGTGCGGCGTCGCATCGACGGGCTGACCGTGCTCGACTACCCCATGCCACGGGGCGCGCTGGCGGGCTACTACCCTGAGTTGAATGCGCTGCTGCCGCTGGACTACTACGATCGCCTCAGCGGCACGCCTGCGGCGAAGTCGATTCCGGTACGCATGCGGGCAGACACAGGCAACGCGGACACCGCATAGGGTCGGGCGGCGGCCCAGCCTGCCACGCCCATCGGCTATGATGCCTGCGATGAATGCTGCTGCTCTCCTGCTGCGCTGGCTGTTGCTCGTTGCCCTGGTGCTGACCGCACCGGGGCTGGCGCGGGCTGCATCGGGCGACGGTGGACAGGGCGACACGGAGTACTGCGCCGCGTCGCATGAGACGGCCGTGGATCGGGCCGGATGCTGCGGCGATCGATCATCGGGCGACTGCGCAGCCAGTGAGTGTCCGTGCCCTCCCGCGTGTACCGGCGTGCCTGCGACCTCTTCCGCCGTGGCGATCACACCCTGGCGTGAGGCGCCACGCACTGCCCTTGCACGACGGCCTGTGCCGCCGCCCCTGACCGACGCGTTGCGACCTCCCATCGTGTGATGGCCTGCAGGCGCCAGCCGCCTGTTGTCCTGCCTGTCCCATTCCCGATTTTCCCGCGCCTTCGATGCGTGGGTCGCGGGCGTTCCGCCCGCATGCACAAAGGAACCAACACGATGAACCGTTCTCTCTCTCTCGGCCTGCTGCTGGCCAGCATTCTGTCCGGCGCCGGCTGCGCCCGTGCAGCCGAAGAGGTGGCCGCGGCGCCGGGCCATGCCCACGCAGCGGCCGATGCCGCCTCCGTCCCCGATGCGCAGCTGCCGACCGCCATCGTCCACAAGACCGCCAGCTGCGGTTGCTGTGGCGTCTGGGTCGAACACCTGCAGGCCGCGGGCTTCGCGGTGGACGTACGGGATACCGATGACATGAACCCGATCAAGCAGCGCCTGGGTGTGCCGGTCGGCAAGGGGTCCTGCCATACCGCCGAGATCGACGGCTATGTGGTGGAGGGGCATGTTCCGGCCGAGGACATCAAGCGGCTGCTGAAGGAGCGTCCTGCGGCGCGTGGACTGGTGCTGCCGGGCATGCCGGCCGGTTCGCCCGGCATGGAGATGCCCGACGGTTATGTGCAGCCGTACACGGTGGAACTGGTGCGCGGTGACGGCAGCACCGAGCCGTTCGCCCACCACGGCCAGGGCGGCTGAGGGTCGCTGCTGCTGTGGCGGCTCACAGGCCGCCACGGCTTCAGTGCGCGTTGTCGCGTTCCCTGGCCAGCTGTGCCTCGAAACTGCGCTCGGCTGAATCCGCGTAGGCGCTGCAGCGCATCGCTGCAGCACTGGCCTTGGCGCCTGCGGCATAGTCCCAGCCGCTGGCGCCAGGATGCGGGGTCAACAGCACGTCGCAGGGCAGGCGGCGCACGGTCGCGAAGCTGCGGCGATAGTCCTCGATCAGGTGCGGATAGCGGGGATTGCCCTGCAACCGGTAGCCCGGCGCACTGAGGCTGTCCGCATAGGCGATGCGTACCGGCCTGCCATCGCGGGTGTCGTTCCAGGTCCAGGCGGTGCTGCCCGGTGTGTGACCCGGCATGAAATGCGCGGTGAAGTGCATTCCGCCCAGCGACACGACCTCGCCGTCCATCAGGATGCGGTCGGCATTGGCCGGAGGGAAGGTGATGTCATCGCCGAAGTGCAGATCGTTGCTGCCCCCGCGCGCCAGCAGGACGGCCGTTTCGGCGTTGCTGGCGATCTGCGCGCCGGTGCGGCGCTTGAGTTCGGCCACCGCACCGGCGTGGTCGGCATGGGCATGGCTGAGCAGGATCCAGCGCAGCTGCTGCGGTGCGACGCCGCGCTGCTGCAGGTTGGCCAGCAGGTGATCGGCCATCTGCGGCATGCCGCCATCGATCAGCACCGCGCCGTCGTCGGTCTGTACCAGCAGTGCGGTCAGGTTTTCGGTGCCGATCTGCCAGGTATGGTCGGCGATCTGCAGCGGCCTCATCGGCTGCAGCCATGAAGCATCCACCGTGTAGGCCCGCAGCTGGGGCAGGGGCGGCTCTGCTGCATGTAGCGGCGGGACCGCCACGGCAAGGACGAGGGCAGGCAGGAAAGAGCGCATCGTGAAGGTTCGCTGGGAGGAGGCGCAGAAACTAGCATGGGCCTCGTCGGCCGCGTTCCGCATAGATTTCATGGCTCCCATAAGGCTAGTCCAGCCCGGCCCGCAGCCGGTCGTACAGGCGGACCAGGTCGACCAGCGTGCGCGCGCCCATCTTGCGCATCACCTGGGCGCGGCGCACCTTCACCGTGATCTCGCTGACGCCCAGGTCCGCAGCGATCTGCTTGTTGAGCCGGCCCCGGACCACGCCATCCACCACGTCGCGCTCGCCGGCCGACAGCGACTCCCAGCGCTGCTGGAGGGCGCCCAGTTCGTCGCCTTCGCGGCGGCGCTGGCGATCGATGCCGATGCCCTTGTGGATCGCATCCAACAGTTCCTGGTCGCGGAAGGGCTTGGTCAGGAACTCGATCGCACCGTCCTTGATCGCGTTGACACCCATCGCGATGTCACCGTGGCCGGTGATGAACACCACCGGCAGGTGCAGGCCACGCTGGCGCATGCCGCGGTGGAATTCCAGGCCGCTCTGGCCCGGCATGCGCACATCCAGCACCAGGCAAGCGGGCGCATCCAGCAGCGGTTGTTCGAGGAACGCCTGGGTGGACGCGAAGCCCCGTACCTGCAGGCCCATCGAGGCCAGCAGATCCTCCAGCGCCGCGCGCACCGAGGGATCATCGTCGATCACGTACACGATGGGCGCCGGCTCGACGGCCGGTGCAGCGGGTCTACGCATGGCGGTCCCCGATGGCAACAGGCAGGTCGAACACGAAGCAGGCGCCACCGCCGGCAACGCGTTCCGCGCGGATGTGGCCGTCATTGGCCTCGATCATGGAGCGGCTCAAGCTCAGGCCCAGGCCGAGTCCGCTCGACTTCGTGGTCCAGAACGCCTCGAACACGCGCTCCGGCTGTTCCGCCGGCAGGCCGATGCCACGGTCGCGCACGCTCAGGGTGATCCGTTGCCCGTCGCGCCGGCTCAGCAGTGACAGCCGGCGTTCGGCCACCGCTACGCCTTCCATCGCATCGACGGCATTGAGAATCAGGTTGCCGATCACCTGCTGCACCTGCACGCGGTCGGCCTGCACCGGCGGCAGGTCCGGCTCCAGCAGCAGGGCCACGGTCACCCCATGCTGGTCGAGTTCGCTGCGCGACAGCGCAAGCATTTCCTCCACGGCCTGATTCAGGTCGAAGGTGTCGCGCTGGGGTGCCGCACCCCGGGTCAGTCCGCGGATGCGGGCGATCACATCGCCGGCACGATGCGCGTCGGCGAGGATGCGTGACAGCGCCTGCCGTGCCTTGTCAACATTCGGCGGTTCCTGCGCCAGCCAGCGCTGGCAGGCGTCGGCGCTGCTGGCAATGGCCGCCAGCGGCTGGTTCACCTCGTGCGCGATGGACGTGGTCAGCTCACCAACGGTGGACGCGCGGGCGACCCGCAGCAGGCGTGCCTGCGCCTCCTGCACGGCGGCCTTGGCGGCTTCCATTTTCAGCGCCAGCCAGGTGGTGATGGCGATCACCAGCATGCCGATCACCGAATTGACCAGACCGATGTGGTAGGTGCCGAAACGCGTCAGTACGAAGCTCAGGCCGGTCAGGGCGACACAGGCCACGGCCAGGGGCAGCAATCCGCGCGGCGAAAGCACCCGCGAGGCTGCCAGGATCACCGCCGCATAGAAGCAGGCGGCTGCCACCGCGTAGTCGGTCAACGTGTCGAGCAGGAAGATCGCCACTACGGAGGCGATCAGGGCCAGCAGCACCAGTGGACGGCGGGACGACAGCGAAGGCATCGGGACAGCTCCCTGGCGGGATGGAAAGGATAGCAAAGCTGGCTCTGCCTCCTGTGGCTGGGCGTGTGCGCCTGGACGGCAGCGGCTGCCGCGCTGCACGTGCGCGCGATGATCTCGCGTCACTCCTCCAGGCTGGCATTCCAGAACCCCTGCAGGACGCCGGGCGTGGTGGATAACGCCGCCAGAACCGCATCCAGCTCGTCGCCATCGGCGGTGGTGGCATACAGCACCGCTTCGATCTCCACATCGCGCTCGCCGAAGGGATGGTGGTCCACCGCGCGCACGGGGTACTGGGCCTGTTCCAGCAACAGCAGCAGGCGATCCAGTACCTCTGCCTGCTGTTCGCGCTGGCAGACGACATTGATGGCATAGACGGCTTCGCTGAACGTCTCCGGCAAGGGCTGCCGCTGGATGCGGTTGACCACCGGCCGCAGCAGCGTGTTGGCGGCGAGCACGAACAGCGTGGCCATCACCGCCTCCGGCAACAGCTTGATGCCGGCACAGGCTCCCACTGCCGCCGAGCCCCACAGGGTGGCGGCGGTGTTCAGGCCCGAGACCTGTGCGCCCTCCTTCATGATCGCGCCCGCGCCCAGGAAGCCGACACCGGAGATCACGTAGGCGACCACGTGCAGCGGCGACGGCGGCCCGCCGTACAGGTCGTGGAAACGGACAGCCAGGTCGACGAACACCGCCGCGCCGACGGCTACCAGCGTGTTGGTGCGCAGCCCTGCGGTACGTTGGCGCAGCTGGCGCTCCAGGCCGATGGCGGCACCGAGGACGAAGGCGGTGGACAGGCTCAGCAGCGAGCCGAGCGTGGCGCCGGCGTTGAACGCGGGCAGGTTCAGGTTGATGGCGGACATCAGGATCTCCCCAGGCACGGCCGGCAACGCCTACTGCCAGCCGTAGCGACGGATGTAGAGCTTCTTCAGTGCAGTGGTCAGTGCGGCATAGCCGAACAGGATCGCCACCAGGAACGGCCAGTACCCTGCCGGCAGTGCCTGCAGCCTGAAGTAGGCGGCCAGCGGGCTCATCGGCAGGATCACGCCCAGAGCCATGATCAGTCCCGTCATCAGCAGCAGCGGTGGCGCGGCGATGCTCTGCAGGAACGGCAGCTTCGGCGTGCGGATCATGTGCACGATCAGGGTCTGGGTCAGCAGGCCGACGACGAACCAGCCTGACTGGAACAGGCCCTGGTCGGCGGGTGTGCGAGCGTCGAACACATACCACATCAGGGCGAAGCAGCTGAGGTCGAAGACCGAGCTGATCGGTCCGAAGAACACCATGAAGCGGCCGATGTCCGTCGGGTTCCATTTCAGCGGCTGCCGCACCAGGTCCCCGTCCACGTTGTCGAACGGAATGGCGATCTGCGAAACGTCGTACAGCAGGTTCTGCACCAGCAGCTGCAGCGGCAGCATCGGCAGGAACGGCAGGAAGGCGGACGCCACCAGCACCGAGAACACGTTGCCGAAGTTGGAGCTGGCGGTCATGCGGATGTACTTGAGCATGTTGCAGAAGGTGCGCCGGCCCTGGATCACGCCTTCCTCCAGCACCATCAGGTTCTTTTCCAGCAGGATGATGTCGGCCGCTTCCTTGGCGATGTCCACGGCGCTGTCGACGCTGATGCCGATGTCGGCGGCGCGCAGCGCGGGCGCATCATTGATGCCGTCGCCGAGAAAGCCGACCACCTTGCCCTGCGCGCGCAGCTGGCGTACCAGTCGCTCCTTGTGCAGCGGCGTCAGGCGGGCAAACACGCGGTGGTGCTGCAGGGCGTGTGCCAGCGCTTCATCGCCCATGCGTTCGATCTGCGGGCCGGTCAGGATCGTGTCCGCGTCGAGTCCGACCTGGGCACAGACACGGGCGGTGACCAGTTCGTTGTCGCCGGTGAACACCTTGACCTCGACGCCATGCATCGCCAGTGCCTGCAGTGCCTGTGCAGCCGATTCCTTGGGCGGATCAAGAAAGGCCACGTAGCCGATCAGGGTCAGTCCACATTCGTCGGACTGGGTGTAGGTCGCCTGCTGCACGCTGGTTTCCTTCATCGCCACCGCCACAACCCGCAGGCCCTGTTCGTTCAGTTCCTCGGTGGTCTGCCGGACCCGCGCCAGCCGCCGTTCGTCCAGTGGCATGTCGTGGCCGTTCTCGCGCACGGTGGAGCACACCGCGAGCATCTCCTCGACCGCGCCCTTGCAGATCAGCTCATGGTGATTCCCGCATTCGGATACCACGACCGACATGCGGCGGCGCTCGAAGTCGAACGGTATCTCGTCCACCTTCCGGTAGTCCTGGCTCAGGCGCAGCGAGCTCTGCAGTTCCACGTGCTCCAGCACGGCGCGGTCCAGCAGATTGATCAGGCCGGTCTGGAAGTGGCTGTTGAGATAGGCGAACTTCAGCACGTCTTCCGAGTCACGGCCGAACACGTCGGTATGCCGTTCCAGGGCGATCCGGTCCTGGGTAAGCGTGCCGGTCTTGTCGGTGCACAGCACGTCCATGGCACCGAAGTTCTGGATGGCGTCCAGGCGCTTGACGATCACCTTGCGGTGCGACAGCAGCACCGCCCCCTTGGCCAGGGTGGAGGTGACGATCATCGGCAGCATTTCCGGGGTCAGGCCGACCGCCACCGACAGGGCAAACAGGAAGGCTTCGGTCCAGTCACCCTTGGTCCAGCCATTGACCAGCAGCACGAACGGCACCATCACCAGGGCGAAGCGGATCAGCAGCCAGCTGACACTGTTGACCCCGGCCTGGAAGGCCGTGGGCGCACGGTCGCTGGCGATGCTGCGCTCGGCCAGAGTGCCGAAATAGGTGCGGTTGCCGGTCGCCAGTACCACCGCGGTGGCCGTGCCGGAGACCACGTTGGTACCCATGAACAGCAGGTTGTGCTGATCGAGCAGGCCGGCCTGCGCATCGCCCGGATGGGCGAACTTCTCCACCGGCAGTGATTCCCCGGTCATGGCCGCCTGGGCCACGAACAGATCCTTGGCCGACAGCACCCGGCAGTCGGCCGGAATCATGTCGCCGGCCGAGAGTACGATGTGATCGCCGGGTACCAGCTCGCGGATCGGCAGGTCCAGCAGCCGTGAGGGACGCCGGCTGTGCAGGTGCGCACCGAAGTACTGATCGGCCAGGTCTGCCGCTTCCGTTCCAGGGGTGCGCCGCAGTACACGTGCCGTATTCCCCACCAGTGCCTTCAGCCGTTCAGCGGCGCGGTTGGAACGCCCTTCCTGGACGAAGCGGATCAGGGTGGACAACAGCACCATCGCGCCGATCACCACCGTGGCCTTCGCATCCTCCGTCAGCCACGAGACCGCTGCCAGCACGGTCAACAGCAGGTTGAACGGATTGCGGTAGCACTGCCACAGGTGGCGCCACCACGGCAGCGGCTTTTCGTGATCGACTTCGTTCGGGCCGAGGGCAGCCAGCCGTTCGTCCGCCTCGTGCTGGCCCAGGCCATCGGCGTGCGAGTTCAGCCTGCTCAGCAGGTGCGCTTCATCGAGCTGCGCCAGGGTGACCAGTCCGGCGGTGAGGTTGAACGGTACGCTCCCGCTGTTGCCGGGACCGAAGCCGGCTTCGGGCATCGCCCGGCGCCGGAACAGGTTGCCGGCGCGCCGGCTGCGCAGGAAAGCGTTGAACCAGGCATTGAGCAGGCTCATGGGGAACTCCTTGATGGGGCCGGCGCAGGACCGGCACGCAGGGGCAGGGCGTCGCGTCGCCGTTCAGGCGGAGCGCAGGGCCAGTACGTCAGGCGACCAGGGCTGCATGCGAAGGCGCTGGCTGCCGCCGATGCACAGCGGCTTCATCGCGTCGCGGAGGGGGTAGGGCAGATGGCGCAGGACGCTGATGCGCTCGCTGATCGGCAGCAACGAAAGGACGTCGGCCACCACGCGTGGCGAGCCCAGCGCCAGCGAACGGGCAAACAGCACTGGGCCATGCACCCACAGCTGGCTGCGCAGGGCGGTGACATCGCGCGTACCCATCAGGCGGCGCAGGGTGATGTAGAGGGTCTTGCAGGACATGGGGGCACTCTCCAGGCTGGTGCGCGTGGCGGCCCCCCGCACTCACGCAGGCAGGGACCGGCCGCCAGGTGCCCGGTACGGGCGGAAACAGGCAGGCAGGGGCGCGTTGCGCCCGGCAGGGTCGGGATCCATCGGCGTCTCCGTGCAGGTGGGAAGGGGCTGCCGGGCACGTTTCCCGGCGGTGGTGCCATTGTCGGCCGCTGGCCGGGCACGGCCTAGAGGCCCGTGGGTTAGCGTCGCTATACCTTGGTATAGCGGCCTCAGTCGAAGCTGACGGAATTGTCAGGCAGGTGACAGCATGGTGCCGGAGGTTGCCGCCCAGGATGACGGCAGGCCTGCGCAGACCGGCGCGGGCACCGGATTGGACCCCCTGCCATGCGATTGCCTGATGTCACTGCGCTGCTGCGCCGCCGCCACCTCGCGCTGGGAGCGGCACTGCTGGTTGCCCTGTTGCTGGCGATGCTGTTCCACGGCGTTTCCCGCGGCGACGCACAGCCCAGCGCGGCACCGCCACCGGTACCGGTGGTCACCACGCGCGTCGAGCAGCGTGATGTCCCGCACTGGCGAAGCGGCGTCGGCACGGTGCAGTCGCTGCAGAGCACGGTGCTGCGCCCGCAGGTGGATGGCGTGCTGACCGAAGTGCTGTTCGAGGAAGGGCAGAAGGTGCGCAAGGGGCAACTGCTCGCGCGTATCGATGATCGCGCCATCCGTGCCGGTCTGGGCGGTGCACAGGCGGCGCTGGTGCGCGACCGCGCCACGCTGGACGCGGCGCGCTCGGATCTGTCACGGCTGCAGCACCTGTCCAGCGACCAGCTGGTGTCGCGACAGATGCTGGAGCAGCAGGCCGCCACCGTGCAGCAGCTGCAGGCCACCGGCCGCGGCAACCAGGCTGCGGTGGACGCAGCGCAGGTGCAGCTCTCATATACGCGCATCGTGGCGCCGATGGACGGCCGCATCGGCCTGCGCCAGGTGGATCCGGGCAATCTGGTGCGCGCCAGTGATACGCAGGGGTTGGTGACCGTGCAGCAGACCGATCCGATCTCGGTGGTGTTCGCGCTGCCGCAGGACGCGCTGCCGCAGCTGCGACAGGCGCTCGCCGCAGGCGGCGCACAGGTGCAGGCACTGGACCGCGAGGGTGGCCAGCTGCTGGCTGAGGGCACGTTGCAGGTGATCGACAACCAGGTGGACGAGGCCTCCGGTACGGTGCGGCTGCGCGCGCGCTTCAGCAATGCGTCCGACCAGCTGTGGCCCGGGCAACTGGTCAGCGTGCGGGTGCGCACCGGCCAGAGCACGGGCGCGCTGGTGCTGGATGCCGCGGCGATCCAGCGTGGCGTGCAGGGCAGCTTCGTCTACCGCGTGGTCGCTGATGGCAGTGTGGAATCGTTGCCGGTCACGGTCGGTGAACAGGACGGCGGGCAGGTGGTCGTGCAGGGTGAGCTGCGGGTCGGCGACGTGGTGGTACGCGATGGACAGTCGCGGCTGCGGCCGGGCACGGTGGCGGCCGAGGCCAAACCCGCCGCAGCGCCTGCACCGGTCCGGCGCGGGGCGGCACCGTGAGCGCGCGCACCTCGCTGTCCAGCTGGTTCGTTCATCACCCGGTCGCCACGACCCTGTTGACCCTGGCGGTGGTGCTGCTGGGCGTGGCGGCGTTGCCGCGCCTGCCGGTGGCGCCGTTGCCGGAGGCTGAGTTCCCGACCATCCGGGTCAATGCCAATCTGCCCGGTGCCAGCGCCGAGACCATGGCCTCGGCGGTCGCCACGCCACTGGAAACCCAGCTGACGGGCGTGCCCGGCATCATCGAGATGACCTCGACCAGTGCATTGGGCAGCACCTCGATCACCCTGCAGTTCGATCTGGAAAAGAACATCGACACGGCCGCGCAGGAAGTGCAGGCGGCGATCAACGCCGCCGCCGGCCGCCTGCCCAGTGAACTGCCGAACATGCCGACCTGGCGCAAGGTGAATCCGGCCGACAGTCCCATCCTGGTGCTCAGCGTGGTGTCGACCCAGATGTCGATGACCGAACTGAGCGATCTGGCCGAGAGCCGCCTCGCACGCTCGATCAGCCAGATCAGCGGCGTTTCGGAGGTTGGCATCGTCGGCCAGCAGCGTCCGGCGATCCGCATCCAGGCCCAGCCTGAGCGGCTGGCGGCGATGGGCCTGACCCTGTCCGACCTGCGTGGCGTGGCGCAGAACGCCAGCCTCAACCAGGCCAAGGGTGCACTGATGGGCGAGCAGCGCACGTCCACCTTCGAAGCCAACGACCAGCTGTTCAGCGCCCAGGACTACCGGCGCCTCGTCGTTGCCTATCGTGACGGCGCACCGGTGGCGCTGGGTGATGTCGCGCAGGTGATCGACGGCGCCGAGAATGCGTACGTGCAGGCGTGGCCGAACGGCCAGCCCGGCGTCGGCCTGATCATCAGCCGGCAGCCCGGCGCGAACATCGTGCGCACCACCGATGCGGTGCTGGCCGCCTTGCCGGAACTGAGCGCGAACCTCCCGGCCAGCGTCGATGTAGAGGTGCTCAACGACCGTACGCGCACCATCCGCGCGTCGCTGCACGAGGTGGAGCTCACCCTGGTACTGACCATCGTGCTGGTGGTGCTGGTGATGGGCCTGTTCCTGCGCCAGCTTTCCGCCACGCTGATCGTCGGCGCGGTACTGGTGGTCGCGCTGGTGGCGACCTTTGCCGCGATGTACGTGGCCGGCTTCAGCCTCAACAACCTGACCCTGGTGGCACTGGTGGTTGCGGTCGGCTTCGTGGTCGACGACGCGATCGTCGTGGTGGAGAACATCCACCGTCACCGCGAGGCCGGGCTCGGTCCGGTGGACGCCGCCCTGAAGGGCGCCGGCGAAATCGGCTTCACCGTGGTCTCGATCAGCCTGTCGTTGATTGCCGCCTTCATCCCGCTGCTGTTCATGGGCGGGGTGGTCGGGCGCCTGTTCGCCGAGTTCGCGCTGACCATCACCGTGGCGATCCTGATCTCCATCGTCGCCTCGCTGACCCTGGCACCGATGATGGCCGCGCACCTGATGAAGCGCATGCCAGCGCACCGTGACAGCGAGCGGACCCTGGCCGGGCGCCTGCTGGCCGGCTACGACCGCAGCCTGCAATGGGCCCTGCGCCGCCAGCGACTGGTGCTGGCGGGCTTCGGCCTGACCGTCGCGGTGGCGGTGGCCTCGTACGTGGTGATTCCCAAGGGCTTCTTCCCCCTGCAGGACACCGCCTTCGTGTTCGCCACCACCGAGGCGGCGCAGGACATCGGCTACGAGGACATGGTGGCCAAGCACCAGCAGCTCGCGCGCATCGTTGCAGATGATCCGGCCCTGCAGGCCTACAACCACGCGGTCGGTGCCACTGCCGGCAGCCAGACGCTGTCCAATGGCCGCTTCTGGTTCGTGCTGAAGGACCGCGGCGACCGCGATGTGGACGTGCACGGCTTCATTGACCGGGTGCGGGCGAAGATGGCCAGTGTGCCCGGCATCACCGTGTACATGCGCGCGGCGCAGGACATCAATCTCGGCGCCGGGCCGGCGCGGACGCAGTACCAGTACGCCCTGCGTGGGCAGGACAGCCGCGAGCTGTCGCAGTGGGCCGAGCAGCTGACCGAGCGGCTGCGGGGCCTGCCGCAGCTGCGCGACGTGTCCAATGACCAGCAGATCGGCGCCAGCGTGACCCGGCTGGAGATCGACCGCACGGCAGCGGCGCGCTTCGGCCTGACCGCCAACGACATCGACCAGGTGCTCTACGATGCCTTCGGCCAGCGCCAGATCAACGAGTTCCAGACCGAAACCAACCAGTACCGGGTCATCCTGGAAATCGCGCCGGGCATGCTGGGGCAGGTCGATGCGCTGCCCTACTTCCACCTGCGTTCGCCGCTGACCGGGCAGATGGTGCCGCTGTCGGCCGTGGCCCAGGTGCAGCCCCCGGGCAATGGTCCGCTGTCGATCAGCCATAACGGCATGCTGCCGGCGGTGAACCTGTCGTTCAACCTGGCCCCCGGCGTTTCACTGGGCGAGGCGGTCGGCCTGGTGGAGCAGGCGCAGGCGCAGATCGGCATGCCTGCCAGCATCAGCGGCCGCTTCCAGGGTACGGCGCAGGCCTTCCAGGAGTCGCTGGCCAGCCAGCCGCTGCTGATCCTCGCGGCCCTGCTGGCGGTCTACATCATTCTCGGCGTGCTGTACGAGAGTTTCGTGCACCCGCTGACCATCCTGTCCACTCTGCCGTCGGCCGGCATCGGAGCGGTGCTGATGCTCTGGCTGTGGGGGCTGGACTTCTCGATCATGGCGCTGATCGGCATCGTGCTGCTGATCGGCATCGTCAAGAAGAACGGCATCCTGATGGTCGACTTCGCCCTCGACGCACAGCGCAACCGCGGACTGTCGCCACTGGAGGCGATCCACGAGGCCTGCCTGACCCGGTTCCGTCCGATCATGATGACCACGCTGGCCGCGCTGCTGGGCGCCATTCCGCTGATGATCGGTTTCGGTACCGGCTCGGAACTGCGCCAGCCGCTGGGCGTGGCGGTGGTCGGTGGCCTGCTGATCAGCCAGCTGTTGACCCTGTACAGTACCCCGGTGATCTACCTGGCCCTGGACCGCCTGTTCCTGCAGCGTCGCCGCGAGCGCAGGGAGGCGGCGGGCGCTGCCCTGGCGGACCCCGGATGAAACTGTTGATCGTGGAAGATGAAGGCAAGACCGCCCATTACCTGCGCACCGGCCTGGGCGAGCAGGGCTGGGCGGTGGATCTGGCTGCGGACGGTGTCACCGGCCTGCACCTGGCGCGCGAGTTCGACTACGACGTGATCGTGCTGGATGTGATGCTGCCGGGCATGGATGGCTTCAGCGTGCTGCGCGAGCTGCGCCGCAGCAAGCAGACACCGGTGATCATGCTGACCGCGCGGGACCGTGTGGATGATCGCGTGCACGGCCTGGGGCAGGGCGCCGACGACTACTTGGTCAAGCCGTTCTCGTTCATCGAACTGCTGGCGCGGCTGCAGGCCCTGGTGCGGCGTGGGCGCCAGCAGGAGCCGACCGAACTGCAGGTGGGCGATCTGCAGGTGAACCTGCTGGCCCGGCGGGCCTACCGCGATGGCTCGCGGCTGGACCTGACCGGCAAGGAGTTCGCGCTGCTGGCGCTGCTGGCACAGCGGCGGGGCCAGATCCTGTCCAAGACGGTGATCGCCGCCCAGGTCTGGGACATCAATTTCGACAGCAATACCAATGTGGTCGAAGTGGCGATCAAGCGCCTGCGCGGCAAGATCGACGGCCCCTACCCGAGCAAGCTGCTGCATACCGTGCGCGGCATGGGCTATGTGCTGGAAGTGCGCGAGGACGAGGGAGGGCGGGGATGAGGATGTCGATCGCCCAGCGCCTGTCGGCGATGTTCGCGCTGGCCGCATTGCTGGTGTTTGCTCTGCTGGGCGTGGGCGTCTATGGCGTGCTCGAGCGGCAGGTCGTGCGCTACCAGCATGCGGAACTGCAGACCAAGCTGCACGCGGTCAGTGGCAGCGTCGCGATGTGCGACAGCACCGAGCGCTGGAACAAGGTGCGCGAGAAGGTCGGCAATCTGATCTCCGGCGACCGCGACACCCTGGTCTGGGCATGGAGCGAGAATCCCACGTTCCGCATCGGCCAGGCAGAGCCGCAGGTGCAGGCCCCCGGCAAGGGTGACAACGGCATGGGCACGCTGCCGCGTGAGGGTGGGCACCCGCTGCGCACGCTGTACGAACGGGTGCCGGGCAAGGGTGCGCGACCGGATGTGGACCTGTGGATCGGCATCGATTCGGAACCCTATACGCAGGCGCTGCAGCGCTTCGGCGTTGCGTTGTGGGTGGCCGGCGGGCTGGGCGTGCTGCTGGTGGCCGGGCTTGGCTACTGGATCGCCCGGCTGGGGCTGGCCCCGCTGCGGGCGCTGTCCAACGAGGCACGCTCGCTCAGCCCGCAGCGGCTGTCGCAGCGCCTGGCGGCGCAGGGGCTACCGGCCGAACTGGGCCACCTCACCCAGGCCTTCAACGGCGCACTGGATCGGTTGGAAGCGGCATACACGCGCCTGGACGGATTCAACGCGGACGTCGCGCACGAGCTGCGCACCCCCCTGGCCAATCTGATGGGGCAGACCCAGGTGGCCCTGTCCCGTCCGCGCGATGTGGCGGCGCTGCAGGAGGTCATGCAGTCCAACCTGGAGGAACTGGAGCGCCTGCGTGCGATCGTCAACGACATGCTGTTCCTGTCGCGGGCCGGCCAGGGCGATATCGCGGTGGAAACGCGCCAGGTCCAGCTGGCAGACGAGGTCGCCACCGCCGGTGAATTCATGGAATTCCTGTTCGAAGAGGCCCAGCTGACGTTGCATGTTGAAGGCGACGCCACCGCCCGCATCGATCCGTCGTTGTTCCGTCGCGCGCTGACCAACCTGTTGCACAACGCCGTGCAGCATGCGCGTCCAGGCAGCGACGTGCGTGTGCAGCTGCAGTCCGGAGGCGAGGGCGTGCGGGTGGCCGTGCTGAATGAAGGCAACGGCATCGCCGCCGAGCATCTGCCCCTGCTGTTCGAGCGCTTCTACCGGGTCGACCAGGCCCGTGAGTATCGGGGCGAGCGCCATCACGGGCTCGGGTTGTCCATCGTCAAGGCCATCGCCGCATTGCATGGCGGCGACGTGTTCGTGGCCAGTTCGGACGGTCTGACGACGGTCGGCTTCACCGTGGCACGGTGAAGGGGCGATTCAGCCGGGCTGGCCGAAACGGTCGGCGAAGTCGTCGGTCGCGCGCACCAGCGCGTCGGTCGTGGCCGCTTCGTTCGCGCTGTGGCCGGCAATCACCATCTCCAGCCTGGCTTCCGGCCACGCCTTGGCCAGTTCCCACGCGCTGCGTGGCGGACAGATGATGTCGTAGCGGCCCTGTACGATCACCGCCGGGAGGTGGCGGATCCGCTCTACATCGCGCAGCAGCTGGCCGGGTTCAAGGAACGCCCCGTTGCGGAAGTAGTGCGCTTCGATCCGGGCCTTGGCCAGGGTATCCATCGGATCGCTGCTGGATTCGGCGTTCACCTCGTGCTGCAGGGTCGCAGCATTGTCCTCCCAGCCCAGCCACGCCATTGCGGCAGCACTGCGGATGGCGGGGTCCGGGCTGTCCAGGCGTGTCCAGTACGCCTGCAGCAGGTTGCCGCGCTCGTCTTCGGGGATGTGCGCTTCATAGCGGTCCCAGCGTTCCGGAAAGATCCAGCGCGCACCGCCCTGCGGCTCGGAAAACCAGTGGTTCTCGATGTCCCGCCCCAGATACACGCCGCGCACGATGAGGCCGGTGGCGCGGGCGGGATGGGCCTGCGCGTACGCCAGCGACAACGTCGAGCCCCAGGAGCCGCCATACACCAGCCAGCGCTCTATACCGAGGTGCTCACGTACCTTCTCGATATCGGCCACCAGTTCCTGCGTGGTGTTGTCGCGTAGTTCGCCGAACGGGGTGGAACGGCCGCTGCCGCGCTGGTCGATCAGCACGATGCGGTACCGCGCCGGGTCGAAGAAGCGACGATGCGTGGGTGAGATGCCGGCACCGGGACCGCCATGCAGATACACCACCGGAATGCCGTCTGGCGTTCCGCACTCTTCGACATGCAGGGTGTGCAGCGTGCTCACGGGCAGGGTGTGCTCGCGATAGGGCGTGATCGGGGGGTACAGCGTGCGCATGATGGACGTCAGTGGACCGGGGCCTGACAGCATACCCCCGGCGCGCGCCTACAATGGCGTCATGTCCAGGCAGCCCACTCTCGACGACCTGCGCCGCTACGCGGTGGCGCGCACCCTGTTCCCGCCGACAACGTTGATGGCCGCGATCCGGCGGCTGGGCTTCGTACAGGCCGATCCGATCCGCGCGCCCGCCCGGGCACAGGATCTGACACTGCGGCATCGGGTGAAGGACTATCGGGCGGGTGACCTCGAGCGGCGTTACCCGCGCCTGCAGGTTGAAGAGGACTGCCTGGTCAACTACGGCTTCCTGCCGCGCGAGTACCTGGCGTTGATGCATCCCCGCGTGGCCCGGCGCGCATGGGACGCGGACACCGAACGCCGTGCGGCGGATGTGCTGGCGTTCGTGCGCGAACGTGGCAGTGTGCATCCGCGCGAGGTCGACCAGGCATTCGCGCACGGGCGGGTGACCAACTACTGGGGA
The DNA here is from genome assembly GCF_056757995.1 of Stenotrophomonas sp. STEN147. Lineage (NCBI taxonomy): Bacteria > Pseudomonadati > Pseudomonadota > Gammaproteobacteria > Lysobacterales > Lysobacteraceae > Stenotrophomonas > Stenotrophomonas sp. STEN147. The sequence goes on along the minus strand of NZ_JBRRCG010000002.1, from coordinate 244,185 downwards.
GGCACCAGCAACGCCAGCACGCATCTGCTGGAGGGCATGCACTATCGCGGCCTGCTCCGGGTGCAGCGACGCGACAGCGGAACGCGCATCTACAGCGTGGCCGAGCATGCGCCGGCGGAGGACAGCGAGGAAGGGCGCGCGCGGCGCGCGGCGGCACTGGTCGCGCTGATCGTGCGCAAGTACGCGCCGCTTCCATCGGCCAGCCTGACCTACCTGGTCCGGCTGCTGGGCTACGGCGCACCGCATCTGGCCGAGCAGACCCGGCAGGCGCTGAAGCTGGCGAAGGAACAGCTGGCGAGCGCTACCGTGGAGGGCACCACGTGGTACTGGCCGGCGGACGAGAATCCGCGCTCACGACGGCATGCGCCGGACGAGCAGGTACGCCTGCTGGCGCCGTTCGATCCGGTGGTCTGGGACCGCCGGCGATTCGAGCTGCTGTGGGGCTGGGTCTACAGGTTCGAGGCCTACACGCCGGCGCCCAAGCGCCAGTATGGCTACTACGCGCTGCCGATGCTGTGGCACGAGCAGGTGGTGGGGTGGGCCAATGTGACCGTCCGCGACGGCCAGCTTGAGCCATCGATCGGCTATGCGGGGCGCTCACTGGCGCGCGACCGGCTGTTCCGCAGTGCGCTGGAGGACGAGCTGCAGCGCATGGCGCTGTTTCTGGCAGGCGGGCGCGGGGCCGGGTAGCGCTCGCAGCAGGTTTCTGTGGGCGCGTTCGCCATGATCGCCGGGCGTCGTGTCGATGACGTCGACGGCGCCTGCATGACGGCGCAGGCACAGTGGTACCTCTGCCCGCCGGCTTCAGGAGTGCTGCATGGCCCGCCGCAAGACGCTGCGCATCGCCACGTTCAACGTCAACGGTATCGGCACGCGCTTGCCCCATCTGCTTGCCTGGCTCGACAGGACATCGCCGGACGTGGTCGCATTGCAGGAGCTGAAGGCCACGGATGCGGCATTCCCGGCCGATGCGCTGGAACAGGCCGGCTACGGTGCACTGTGGCTGGGCGAAGCGCGATGGAATGGCGTGGCCCTGCTGGCAAGGGATGCGGTGCCGGTGGAAAGCCGGCGGCGGTTGCCGGGCGAACCGGCGGATGTGCAGAGCCGCTATCTGGAAGCGGCGGTGCACGGCATCGTCGTGGGTGGTCTCTACCTGCCCAACGGCAATCCCCAGCCGGGCCCCAGGTTCGACTACAAGCTGCGCTGGATGAAGCGCCTTATCCGTCACGCACGCAGCCTTGTCGATCTCCCGCACCCTGCAGTGCTGCTGGGCGATTTCAACGTCATCCCCACCGAGGCCGATGTGTACGACCCGAAGGCATGGCGCCGCGACGCGCTGTTCCAGCCGGAGGTGCGCGAGCAGTTCGAGCATCTGCTCGCGCAGGGCTGGACCGACGCCCTGCGCAGCGTGCACGGTGACAGCACGATCTACACATTCTGGGACTACTTCCGCCAGCATGCCGAGCGCGACCGGGGACTGCGCATCGATCACCTGCTGCTGAACCCGGTCCTGGCGGCACGCCTGGTGGATGCAGGCGTGGACCGTTGGGTGCGCCTGCAGGACAAGGCCAGCGATCACGCGCCAACGTGGGTGACGGTGCGCACCTGATCCGGATCCGGCGTTGTCCGTCGGCACTGTGGTGGGGCATCCGCTCAGCGCGCCTGCAACGATGCCTGCAGGGCGGCGGTCAGGGCGGCATCACCTGACACCAGGTCACGCCAGCGCAGGACCAGGCCCTTGCGCCGCCCCTTCTCCACCAGCTTCAGGCCCTGCGGATCAAGCGTCAGGGTGTAGTGCTGGCCGTCGATCTCCAGTTCACGCCGCAGTGGCCGGTCCAGCGGCGTCATCTGCGTGCCGCCGGTGCCGGCCGGGGTGCGCGTGCCGAGACGTGCCGATGGCCCCGCACATGCCAGCGCCACGGAAAGTCGACAGCGCGGCTGATGCCGATCCGCGGGCCGATGACCGGGTCCGTCGGCGGAGGTGTGCCGTCGCGGGCAATGACCACACCGTGGCTGCCCGTCACCAGATCGGCGCCGTCGAAGCTCCGGTCCAGGCCGAATGCCTGGGACAGCTTGCCTGGGCCGCTGGCAAGATCGCGGTCCTGGCGTGCGGCTGGCCTGAGTTCCCGCATCCTGTCGATGCCCTGCACGGGCTCCGCTGCACGCAGCAGGACTGCCACGCCCTCGTGCTCCTGCCCGCACACCACGTTGCTTCCCCAGTGGATGCCATAGCTGAAGTACACGTACAGATGCCCGGCCTCCCCGAACATGCTGGCTGTCCGCGGCGTCGGTCCCCGGTAGGAGTGCGCGGCCGGGTCCTGGCTGCCGCCGTAGGCCTCGACCTCGACGATACGGGCCACCCGCCCATCGCTGCGCACCAGCAGCGCGTTCAGGAGTTCGGGGGCGACCTCCTGCGGCGGACGCTGGTAGAAGCGGCGGGGCAGGAGCGTCCAATGATCGGGCAACCAGTCGGGCACGGCGGTAGCGGGTCGGCGAACGGGGGATCAGTCTGGCGCTGGCAGGGTGAAGCGGATGCGGACGCGGCGTCAATCCGGTGAACGCGGCGCGCGAAGCGCCGCACGCCGGGCGGCGTACACTTCCGGCGTCTGCGGTTTGACGAACAGCGCCACCAGTTCCGGGTACTCACGCTTGACGGCGTTTTCGATACGGGTGATGCAGGCCTCGATCTGCGGCGTATGCCGATCATCCTCGAACTCCGCGCTGAGCATGGCCACCACCTGCTCCGGGCCCATCTGCATGGTGGTCACGCCATTGGCGCGGCGCAGATCGGCATCGGTTTCGGCGACGGCGAGGATCCGCTCGGCCACCGCTGGATGGGCAGGCTCGCCCACCAGCAGACCCTTGGTCTCGCGTGCCAGCAGGAACGCAGTCACCGCCAGTACCGCGGCGATGCACAGCGAGGCCACCCCGTCCAGGACCGGCATGTCCAGCAGTTGCGCCGCGACCAGCCCGGCCAGCGCGAATCCAAGACCGAGCAGGGCTGCACTGTCCTCCAGAAGCACGGTGAACGTGGACGGGTCCTTGCTGCGTCGGAACGCCTCGAAATAGCCGAGCCTGCCCTTGGTGCGACGGAACTCGCGCAGCGCCACCCACCACGACGCGCCTTCGAAGAGGATGGAAATGCCCAGCACGCTGTAGCTCAGCACATGGTGGGTCGCCGGCTCCGGCTGGCGGATGTGCTGGATGCCCTCGTACGCCGACACGCCCGCGCCCGCGGCAAACACCAGCAAGGCCACGATGAAACTCCAGAAATACAGCTCGCGCCCGTAGCCGAATGGATGCACGGCGTCCGGCGCCTTGCCGGCCCTGCGTAGCCCGTACAGCAACAGCACTTCGTTCAGGGTGTCGACCAGCGAGTGCACGCCTTCACTGAGCATCGCTGAACTGCCGGAGATGCCAGCGGCGATGAATTTGGCCACGGCAATGGCGAGGTTGCCGGCCAGGGCGGCATAGATGACGAGGCGGGGACCGGTGGGGGCGGACATCGCAGGGCGGTTCAAGGAAGGTTGCCTGATCTTCCTGATGCTGCCGTCCCCGGGGCGTGCAGGGCGTCCGTCAGCGACCCTTCGGATTCAGGTAGAGCCGCGCGCCGTCGGACTCGCGAAAGCCAGACCACCGTCCGCCGCCCGACGCACGGAAACGGCCGTACACCGTGTTGCTGGTGTCGGTCAGCAGCAACTGGTTACCGGAAAGCACCCAGCGGTTGGCCGGGAAGAATCCCTCTGGACAGCCCGCCGGCACGTAGGCGCTGTAGCCGCCGAACCACTCCATGCTCTTCAGTTCGATCGTGCAGGTGTTCCCGTTCTCCTCGCCCAGCGTCCATGTGCCGAACAGGTCGCTGTCACGCAGATCGCGGGGATGGCGGCGTTCCTGGCCCCAGCGATCGGTGTCATCGGGGACGCCGATCTCCAGATCCACGCCGGAGCCCTCGCTGTTCGATTCGGAATGCGTCCGGGAATGGGTGCTGGACTGCGAGGTCATCGAGCCGCTGCTGCCGAACGCCGTGTCATCGCTGCGCTGGCTTTGGCTCTGGGTGGTCGAGGTCTGGGTGGTCTGCGAGGTCTCGGTACTCTGCTGGCCAAAGCCGAAGGACGCATCCTGGGCCATGACGGGAAAGGTCAGGCAGCACAGCGCAGCCAGGCTGGTGCGCGGGAGAAGGGCGGGCATGGCGGGAACCTCGGAAGGGCGGCCCGGAAAGCATGCGACCGGCAGGGCGGGAGACCGCGTGATGGTGCCATGCCGGCTGCGCAACGGTACGCGATGGCGGGCACCGTGGCGGTGCCCGTCGCCCCAGCCCTCAGGGCCTGGGTTTCAGCCGCGCCACGCGTCGTCGGTACTGGTAGACGTTGTCGCCCTCGATGCGGGTGGCCTCGGTGCCGCGCACCTGGCCCACCTTCTGGTCCGAGCCGCTGACGGGCGCGGCCTGCACTTCGGTTTCATGCTCGAAGGCGTGTGATTTGTCGGTATTGCGGTAGTAGCGGTACAGCGCCCAGTACAGCGCGGTCGCGCCGGCCGGACCTGCCGCCAACAGCCAGAGGCCACTGTCGTCGCTCATGCGGTCGCCATCAGAATGAGGATTGCCACTGCTTCGATGATCGTGCCGGCCGTAAGGGCGGCCAGCAGCATCTTCCACTGCTGCACGGGCACGCTTCCCATGGTTTCGCCGGTGCGCCCGTTCACTGCGATGTAGTGCAGCATGCCGCCGTTGCGGCCGGGCTGATGATAGGAGTACAGCCAGACCGGAAGGTACATGGATACCCAGCGGGTGCCATGCACGTCCAGCTGTTCCTGCTCCCAGCGGACGCCCCGGTTGTAGCCACGCACCGACGCTTCCACCTGTGCGCGCGCGATCGACAGCAGCTGGTCCTCCAGCCGCGGGCGCAGCGTTTCGACATCGAGATTGCGCTTCTCGGACGTGAAGCCGGCCAGGTAGGACGCGTTCCATTTCACCGCGTTCTTGGTGTCGAACGGCAGAATGGTGTTGATGATGTTGTTGGTATTGGCACTGATGTCCAGATTGCCGCGCTCGGCAGAGGACTCCAGCGGCAGATCGTCGACGGTGAAGTTCACCTGGCGCTCGATCTGGTAGACATCGGCGTCGTATACGGTGCGCTTGTTCTTCTCGCTGCCCACGGTGTACCGGCGGGTCTGGATCTCGCCCTTGCCCGCCACGGCGGCGCTGACATTGCTGTCCACGATCATGTACGGCAGGTACACGCCGGCCACGTTTTCGGGCGTGAACTGATCCTTGAAGGCTTTCAGGGCGAACAGACGGCGCTTGTCGACGAACTGGCGGATGCGGGCAACCGCATCGTCCTTGCTGATGTGGAACGGCAGTACTGCATCCGGTACCGCGCCATTGGCGATCTGCTCGTTGACGCCGAACACATGCCGGCACCAGTGGCAGCGCGCCGTCATCGTACTCTCGGTGTTGACCGTGACTTCGGCACCGCAGCCGGTGCATTTGAAGCTCATCAGCGCCGACGCATCGGCATCGATGTCGCGTGCCCCGCTGGCAATGATGGTGCCACGCAGCTGGTCGATGTTCTCGCCCAGACTGAACGCCTCTTCCACCCGGGTGCCATGCCATTCGTGACGGCAGTACAGGCAGACCAGGATGTCCGTGCCGAGCTTGGGCCGGATATCGGTGGCGCCGCATTTTGGGCACCGGTTCAGGCCGTCCTTCAACTCGGTGGCGGAGGTGTCGATGGCCAGCGGGTCCGGGGCGTCCACTTCGTCGCGGATCGCCTGCGGCAGCTGCGAGGTGTCCAGCGGGAAGCTGCCGGGTGGGGGAGGGACGTCCCGCGGAGAGCCCGGACCGTCCAACGGCGCCGCCGGCAACGGCGGCGGCGTCACAGGGCCGGAGGCGGGCAGCGGAGGCGGTCCGTTGCGTGGATCTGACATGTGCGGTTCGCGCCCTGCGGGTTACAGGCCCAGCGCCTTGGCCTTCAACGCATCGTAGTCATCCTGGGTGATCAGGCCCAGGTCCAGCATCTCCTTGGCCTTTTTCAGCTTGGCCACCGGATCATCCGCCGCCGGGGTGACCGGCTGCTGCATGCCGCCGACACCGAACATGCCCGATGCCATGCCGACCCCCACCAGGCCTGCCGCGCCACCGTTCTCGCCGGCGGACTGGATGCCCTGGGCGACACTGGCCTGCAGGTTGGAGTTGCCGCGCGAGCCGGCCAGCGCGTCGGCGCGCTGCACGGTCTTGAGCAGTTCACGGGTAGTGGCGTCGTACTCGATGGAGACGATCGCCGTCTTGACGATGGCCAGGCCGCGATCGCTCTGCCACTGGTAGGCCTGCTCGACGGCGGCCGACAGGCTCTGCGCGAACCCGATCGAATCCTGTTGCAGCCGGGTGATGCGGTTGCCCTTGCCCGGATCGTTGGTGTACAGGCTGAAGGCCGGCGCCAGCGAGCCCACCACCTCATTGAACAGCTGGGTGGCGGCAGCGTTGTCCAGGTCGGTGAAGTCGAACACCTTGCCCGGCTGCAGGTAGGCCGCGGGTACAAAGTTCTTCACGAACAGGATCGGATCAACGATCTTCAACGTGTACGAACCGCGGGTGACCGCGCCGACCTGGGTGTTGAGGAAACCGTCATCCCAGTAGATCTCCGACTGGGTGCCGAAACGGTTGTCCGGCAGTTCCTTCAGCGAGACGAAGAAGGCGGCCTGCTGGCTTCCCGGCTGGCCACCGAACTTGAAGCGCTCCCAGCTCTGCTTGATGAAGGTGCTGACCAGGCCATCGCCGGCGAAGAGGGACTGCGAGTTCAGGTCGTCCGAGCGCCATTCGTATCCGCCCGGTTCGGCGACGAAGGCGGTGATCGCACCGTCCTGGAACAGCAGCAGGCCGTAGCCCTCGGGCACGACGATCTTCGAGCCGTTGCTGATGATGTTGGACGACCCCTGGGTGTTGGAGCCGCGTCCGGCATTGGTGCCCTGCGGGACCGCAGCGAACAGGGCTGCGGTGGCCGGCAGGCCGGTGGGCACGGTGTAGAAGTCCTTCCACTGGTCGGCCAGCACACCACCGACCGCACCCTTCACCGCCTGTACCAGACCCATGGCCAACTCCCTGTTGTTGCGTGGACAGGCACCATGCCTGTCCAGCCCGCCTGAATATAGCAGCGGGCGGGGGCAGGCGTGCCATCCCTTGCAGAATCAGGCCGTGGGCGGCCGTCGCACCGCCTGCAGCACGGCGGCCATGTCCAGCCCGCCCAGGCCAAGCCGCTGGGCGCGGTCGAAGAGGGCATCACTGGCCTCGATCAGCGGTGCGGCAATGCCGGCTTCGCGTGCGGCCGCAGCCACCAGCTGGCTGTTCTTCAGCACGTCGGTGATCGATGCCTGCACTGCATAGTCGTCGCGCACCATCTTGTCGAGCTTGATCCGCGAAACGTCACTGGCCATCGGGCCGGCATCGAGCACCTGCGCGAAGCGCTCCAGCGGAATGCCGTGCGCTTCGGCGAAATGCACGGCCTCGGCCAGGCCGGTCACCAGCGTGATCAGGTACAGGTTCACGGCGAGCTTCATGCGCAATGCCGCAGGAACATTGCCGCAGGGAACGCATTGCCTGCCCAGCGGCGCCACCAGCGCGGAGGCCTGTGCGACGTCCTCGTCTTCACCTGCCAGCAGGATGACCAGCTGCGCGGCTTCGGCCTGCACCCGCGAGCCGGACACCGGGGCTTCCACATAGCGCCCGCCGGCTGCGCGCACCTGTTGTGCCAATGCCTGCGAATAGGACGCGGAGCTGGTCCCCATGTTGATCAGCAGGCGACCGGCAGCACGCGCGGCGAATTCGGGGCTGTCGCGTGCCAGCACGCTGTCGATCGCCGCGTCGTTGGCGAGCATGAGGATGATCGTGCCGCAGGCAGCGAACACGTCTTCAACGCCATCGGCCACTTCGATGCCGGCGGCGACCGCCTCGGCGTCGTTGCGGCCCGAGCGTGACCATCCCAGTACCTGGCTTCCCGTCCGCGCCAGGTGCGACGCCATCGGCGTTCCCATCACTCCGAGCCCGATGAATCCGACAGGCATGACTGCTTCCGGTGGGGCCAAGGCGCCCATCATGCCGCAGGGCGCCGGCGACCGGCAGGGATTGACCGCGCGCAGTCGGCGACGCAGGCTGGGCCGGCTCATGGCCGCCCGACACCCATCGCCCCTGTCCGCATCCCCGCACGCCATTGAAGGGGTGGCGTGCGCGGAGGATGCGTGGCCCTGCCTCGTGCATGCGGGGCGGCCATGAACCAGAGCCCGGACCTGCTGCGCCGGTTGCTGCGTGCCCGCGACTGCATGGACCGCGCCAGCCACGAACCGTGGCCGGTCGCCCGTCTGGCCGACGTCAGCGCAGTGTCCGCGGCGCACTTCGCACGCTCCTTCAAGCAGGCGTTTGGCATACCGCCCCATCGCTACCTGCTCAGCCGGCGCATCGAGCGGGCGGTTGCCCTGCTGCGCGAGACAGACCTGCCCATCACCGAGATCGCACTGGCGACCGGCTGGATCAGCCTGGGCACGTTTGGTCGCATCTTCCGTGACATCACCGGCGCCAGCCCGGGTGCCATCCGCGAACGCGAGCGCGCAGGGGTGGCAGCGCAGGGTCGGGTGCCGGAGTGCCACGCCCGCGCGGCGCGACGCCCTGACCTGAAGACCGCAGTTCTGGAGAAGCGGCGACGCGACAGCGCTGCTAACGTCGCCCCCGACTGAGGGAGGTCCCATGACGAACAGCGTGAATGTGGTCGGCCTGTACGTGCGCGACCAGGATGAAGCACTCGATTTCTACGTCGGCAAGCTCGGCTTCGAGGTGGATACCGATGTGCGCAACGGTGACTACCGCTGGCTGACGGTCCGCAGCCCCGGGCAGGACGGCGTCCAGCTTGGCCTGTTCCGGCCCGGCCCACCGGTCCACGACGCCGCCACCGCAGCGAGCCTGCAGCAGTTGCTGGCCAAGGGCGCGATGCCGCCCCTGGTGCTCGCGGTGGACGATTGCCGCGCCACTTACGAGGCCTGGCGGCAGCGCGGGGTCGAGTTCACCCAGGAGCCGGTCGAGCGCTACGGCGCGGTCGATGCCGGATTCCGTGATCCTTCCGGCAATGGCTGGAAGATGATCGAGGCCCGGTCTGATGCGAGGCGCCGGCCATGACCCGCGGGCGCGGGGCCGGCCCCGTGCATCCGGATCACGCCACGGCGCCGGCCGCGTGGGCTGCCAGCAGGGCCGGCAGCTCATCCATGCGCTGGAACACCCGATGGACGCCTGCGGCGCGCAGTGCCTCCGGGGTGCTGTGGTGCGGCCCGCCCTCGCTGAAGCCGAACACGGTCGCGCCCGCGGCTACGCCGGCCGCAGCGCCGGTCACGGTGTCCTCGATCACCGCACAGCGTCGCGGCTCGACGCCCAGCGAGGCGGCAGCGGCCAGGTAGACATCCGGATGCGGTTTGCTGCGCGGCATGTCCTGGCCGCTAAAGACATGGCCCTCGAAGGCGTCGAACATCCCGACCTTGCGCAGTTGCAGCTCGACCTTGTGCAGGTCCGCGCCGGACGCGCAGGCGATGCGGCCGCCGGTGGCCACGTGGATGGCGCGCACGGCTTCAGGGGCACCTGCGATGGCGGTCAGGTCCCGCTCCAGGGCACGATTGCGCTGCTGGCGGAACTCCTCCAGCCATTCGGCGGTGAAGGGTTTTCCCGTGCGCTCCTCGATCAGGTCGGCCAATCCGGCGACGGACTTGCCGAGAAAGACCTCGCCTGCCTGGGCGGGGGTCAGCAGCCAGCCGCGCGCACTCAGCATCTCGGAGAGCACGCGGGCCACCAGCGGCTCCGAATCCACCAGTACGCCATCGCAGTCGAACAGCACCGCATCGAAGGGGTAGGGGGACATCGATAACTCCTGCCAGTGAAAAGCCCATCATTATCGCCGGTTCGCGCAGCGCCGGGTTGCCGGGCTGCGGATGGGATGCCGAGGGCGCGCCGACTACAGGCCCGGTTCCCGTCCGATGCGATGCGCCAACGCGAAGATCGCATCGGCCCCGGCCTGGGCAGCGTCCCTGTCTTCCGGCTGCAGGTCGCTGGTGAACAGGTCCTCGACCGACTCCGGCCCGCACATGCCCGACTGGCCGCACAGGCGGTTGAGCAGCGGAGAGTCGATTCCGCAGGGGATGCCGAGCCGGCATCCGGCGAGCATCCAGGCCGCTGTGGCGACCTCGCTGCCGGCGGGAACGCCCTGCAGCTGCTCGCGCCTGCCGGCCGCCGTCGAACCCATCAGGTTGGAAAGAGCCACGTACGCCTCGCCATCGTCTTGCAGGAGGACGGCTTCAATCAGTGTCCTGTGATCGGCCAAGGACAGATCAGACCGTGCAAGCGGGATCTGCTCTTCTATCTGGGCCACCAGACTGCCCTGCCGGGCGGCCAGGCTTCGGTAGTGCCGGACGTTCCTGATGCTCTCGAGAATGCGCAGCGACACCCCGGCACAGCGCCTCTGCAACCAGGCATGGCTGCGTATCAGGGCCGCACGGCGCGCAGTCGGGATGTCCATCGTCGCGAGTGCCGTAGGGTCGAGGGACATCATGCACTCGTCGTAGATCCGGCTCAGGGCCAGGCTGGCGTCGGCGTCGCCGTTGCGCGAGCGCTGCTCCAGGTCGGCGATGAGCAGATCCAGGCGGGCCGCCTCGCGGTAGCGCGCCATGGGTGAAAGCACGGGCCTGGCCTGTCCGGTACCTGCGGCGGCTGCCGACGCCGGCGCACCGTGCAGCGCAGCCTCGGCTCCGGTAGTGGCCGTGGGTGATTGCGTGGTGTCCGCAGACCGCCGCGAGGCGACGACAAGCGTCATCGCCAGGAGGACCAGCAGTGCAGCCACGCATGCGGCCATCCGGAACGGGAATTTCGCCATTGACCTCTTCTCGGCAATTGAATCTGCCGGCACCGGCCGGGAGCTGTCTGTGTGCCTGCATCGGCACGCTAGAGCCTAGCACGCCGCATTCATGTTCAGGCCTGGCGACAGGGGCGTTCCCGCCATGTTGCGTCGCAAGGTGTCTCCCACCATTCGCACTGGTACGGTCCGGCTCGTCGCACTGCAGCGACGGGGAGAAACGACGATGCGCAAGATGCTGCTGCTGTTGATCCTGCTGACCGGCCTGTCACCTGCCGCCTGGGCGGTGACCGTCACCACCACCCATCAGACGATACCCAGCTGGGACGGAACACCGCTCGGGGTATTGGTCATCCAGCCGCTGGGGCAGGGCGAGGGACGCCTTCCGCTGCTGGTCATGCCCAGCAGCTGGGCCGTTCCCAGCGTGGAATATGTCGGCGTCGCGCAGGCGCTGGCCCAGCGTGGCTATATCGTGCTCAGCTACAGTTCGCGCGGGTTCTGGGAGTCGGGTGGGGCGATCGACATCGCCGGACCCGCCACCGTGGAAGATGTCAGCGCGCTGATCGACTGGGCGCTGGACAACACCCGGGCCGATCCTGCCCGCATCGGTGTCTCCGGCATCTCCTACGGCGCCGGCACCAGCCTGCTGGCGGCGGCGCGTGATCCCCGCATCAAGGCGGTGGCCGCACTGAGCGGCTGGGCCGACCTGCAGGCGGCGCTGTACAGCAATGACACCCCCAGCGCGCAGGGCATTGCCCTGCTGGTGGCCGCCGGCCTGGCCACCGGTCGTCCCGGTGAGGAGCTGGCCACGATCAACCGCAGGGTGGTGACCGGCAACTTCCAGGGCGCGGTGGAATCGCTGCTGCCGGTTGCGGCACTGCGCAGCCCATCGGCCAGCGTGGCGGAGATCAACGCCAACCGCCCCGCCATCTTCCTGGCCAATGCCTTCAACGACAGCCTGTTCCCGCCCGGCCAGCTGGTGGACTTCTTCAATGCGTTGACCGGCCCCAAGCAGCTGCAGCTGCGTCATGGCGATCATGCCCTCAACGAGGCGCTGGGTGCGCTGGGCGTGCCGAATGAGGTCTACGCCTCGGTGGGGGACTGGTTTGATCACTACCTCAAGGGCGTGGCGAACGGCATCGATCGTGCCCCGGCCGTGCAGCTGAAATCGCAGAAGGGCAGCTGGACCACCTATGCAGACTGGCAGGCGACCCGTGCCGGCGCGACCCAGTACGCGCTGACCGCGCCGGGCGGACTCCTGCTTCCCACGGGCGGCCTGGTCGAGAACGGGCGCAGCAGCGGCTGGAGCTACCGCATCGGCAGTGGCCTGGCGACCGCTGCCAACTCCGGGGTCGCAATGGTGTCCGGCACCCTGCAGATGATCAACGTCCCGCCCGGTGCGTACGTCCCCTTCATCGGCCGCAATGCCGCCGGCGTCTGGCAGAGCCCGGTCTACTGGAGCGCCCGTCGCCTGGATGGCATGCCGGAAGTGCGCGTCACCGTCACCCCCAGCCGGGCCGACACCACGCTGTACGCGTACCTGTTCGTCGAGGACGTCCTCGGCAACGGGCAGCTGATCAGCCACAAGCCGTACACCCTGCGCGGCGCGACCCCAGGGCAGGCCAGCACGCTCGATCTGCGTCTTGAAGCGAGCAGCTGGAACATCCCGGCCGGAAGCCGGCTGACCCTGGTGATCGACACCGTGGACCTGCGCTATGCCGGCGTCAGCCAGCTGGGTGGAACGGTCACCTTCAGTTCCCCGGCCAACGCACCTTCAGTCCTGCGGGTGCCCCTGCACTGAGGTGATGCCGCGTTCCTCGACGGGGACGCGTGCGGTGGAGGAAGTGCGCGGCGCCGCTGCCAGCGGCGCCTGCTGCATCCGCGTGCCATGCGCCGCATACCATCGCAGGTCTGCGATGAAGCCCGCGATGTCGCCGGCCAACGCCGGGTCTGCCGTGCGTTGACGCAGTGCCGGCATCAGGGCCCGCGCGATGGCTTCGATGCCACGCTCGCCAGCGATGGCCGCGCTGCCGCAGATGCGATGGGCCAGGTCGCCGGCCTTGCCCCAGACACCCGCCTCGACCGCGACCTGGAGATCCTGCAGGTCGCTGTCATACGATTCCCAGAAGATCTCCAGCATTCCGCGTGCGATCTCGTCCCCCGGTCCCCGGCCCAGCCAGGCCCTGAGCTGGAAGGTGGAGAGAGGTTTGGTCACGACGTGATCGAACCCTGCCTCGGCGCACTCCCTGGCATGTTCGACGCCTTCCATCGCTGAGATCGCCAGGATTCTGGCACGCCCCTGCTGTCGCGAGCGTTCAATCGCGCGGATCCGTCGGCACAGTGCGTAGCCGTCCATGTCGGGCAGGTTGCAGTCCAGCAGGATCGAGCCGAACTGAGGATCCGTCTCGATCACGCGCAGGGCATGTGCGGCGTCTGCCGCCAAGGTCACCGGCAGCCCCATCGCCTCGATCTGCGCCTTGAACATCCGTGCACTGTAGATGTGATCTTCCACGATCAGTACCGATGGATTTCCAGGCGTAGCAGTCGCCTGCGGTTGCAGTGCGGGCGTCGGAGCAGAAGGTTCGCCGGCCCGCGCGTGACGCGCGGGAAGCACGACGTGGAAACGACTGCCTTGTTCGGGGCTGCTCTCCACACGGATGGAACCCCCCAGCCGCTGCGTGATGCGTGAGCAGATGGACAGGCCCAGGCCAGCGCCGCCCAGGGCGCGTCCCTGCCGGCTCTGCCAGTAGTCGGAGAACAAGGCTTCGCGCTCCTCGGCACTCATGCCGATGCCGCTGTCGATGACCTCGATGTTCAGCGTGCAGTGCCCGGACGTGCCGGTCTCCACCCACAGGCGCACACGTACGTCACCGTTGCGTGTGAACTTGATCGCGTTGGACAACAGGTTGACGACCACCTGCCGCACCACGATGGGATCGATCCACAGATCGCCCGGCTCGCCACCGGGCAGTTCGACATGGCATGTCACGTTGCGCTCGCGCGCCTGCGGGCGGAACGCGCGCACCGACTCCTCGATCAGGGGGCACAGCGCGACCCGCGTTGGCTCCGCTGCGCGGCTGCCTCCTTCAAATCGCGAGTACTCCAATGCGTTGTTCAGCAGAAGACTGAGGCTGGAGGCACTGGCCAGGGCTGCATCGAGGGCCTCTTCCTGCTCCGGAAGCACGGGTCCCTTGCCGAGCAGGTCGGTTGCCGAAAGCAGCGCATTGGCCGAATTGCGGATTTCATGGCTGACCACGGCCAGCATCCTTGCCTTCTCCTGCGCGGCGCGTTTGGCCAGATCCCGTGATTGCTTCATCTGGTAGGCCGCGAACGCCAGCGCCAGCAGGACGAGGGCGGCGGAAATCGCTTCCGTCCGGTAGTACAGCAGGATTGCGCCGATCGAGGGCGGCGTGCGGTACACCGTCTCCAGCCAGCCATCGATCACATCCCGGTGATGCGCGACCGAAAGCGCGCGGAGTCCGCTGTCGATGGTGTCCAGCAGCGCCTTGTCCTCGCGCCTGACCACCGCACGCACCACGATCGGCAGCTCCGCGACCGCACCGGACGCGACCAGAGTGTGCTGGAAATAGCGACGGATCACCGGGTTGTACAGCGCATCGGTTCCCAGCGCCGCATCCGCCGTTCCCGACTCGACCGCACCGAGGATCTGCGGCACTCCCGTGAACTCCAGCACCTTGATATCCGGATGATGGCGCCGGATCCAGTCAACGTACTGGCTGCCCTCGCGTACGGCGACCACGTGGCCGGCCAGCGCGCCAAGCGTAGCGAAACCGGGCCCCGCCGCTCGCGAGAACAGCAATGTCCTGCCCTCGAAGTAGGGTGGCGACACCAGGAAGCGGTCATCCTGTGGAAGATCCAGGTCCATGACCGAAGGCACAAGATCCACCTCGCCCGACTGAAGCTGACGGTAGGCCTCCGCGGGCGATCCGGTGGGTACGAACTGGAAGCGGACGCCCGCGAGCCCGGCGATGTGCATCATGTAGCGATAGGCGGAAGCACCTTTCCCGGTGGCGAAGCCAACCGCACGCCCTCCATCAAGCTGCGGATCGGCGGCCACACGGATGATGCGCGCCTGCGTGGCGTCGTCGTTGCGGGAGGAGTGATGGACGCCGGCAGCAAGCGCGCAGAGCACAAGCGCGGCTGCAGCCAGCAGCCCGGCCATTCCTGTTGATCGTTTCATCGGCCTTCCAGAGGCGGGCAAAGCACGTGAGCGGATCTCACGGGACGTTGTGCTGAAGAGGCCGTGGCGACGCGGTGCTGTCACCCCCCGGTGCTCCTCCATTTCGGTGCTGGAAGGCTAGCAAAGAGTGCCCGATGCGTCTTTGCAACTAATTGTATTGGAGAACCTGAACGAGCCGTACATCATTCGTGCCCCGGCCCGCTGCTGCCGTCCCACTACACGAGGTGCCAACGCGACTCTGGGCGTGCCCCATCGGCAGACACGCTCACTCCAGTCCCAAGTCCGATGCGAACCTGAAGAGTTCGGCATTGCTGCTTACGCCGAGCTTGCGCATTGCTGCACGCTTCTGGGTGCTGACCGTCTGCTTGGTGATCGCCAGCTCGAGCGCGATCTCGTTCACACCCTTGCCCGCCAGGAACAGATGTACCACCTGCGCTTCGCGGGGCGAGAGCAGTTCGCCGGCGGAGTCGAATCCGTTCACATCCCGGCTGGCCAGGATGGCAGGTGAGAAATACCGGCGCCCCTGTGATGCGGCCAGCAGTGCTCTGGCGACATGGTGCAGGTCATCCGACTTGCTGACCACCGCAGCCACCCCCCGCGTGAGCAGCACCTGGATGATCGGCCACTGGTCCATCGCGGTGAGCACCACGATCCGCAGTGCGGGGTGTCTGCTGCTCAACGCGTCCACCAACGCCAGCCCATCGCTGCCGTCGCCAGCGGGCATGGAGTAGTCGACGACAGCGACATCGGCAGGCTGGACAGTGAGGAGGTCCAGCAGTTCGACGCCGTTCGCAACGCTGGCCAGGCATTGGAATCCTGCCTGCTCATCGATGATCGCCTCAACCGCAAAGCGTGTGATCGGATGATCGTCGGCAATGACAACATGCTCGACTCGGTCTCTCATGGTGTTTTCCTTCGCATTGGGTTTCGCGAACAGGAAACTTCCGGCCAACCTGACAAGCGTCAACAGAAGGAGGCGCGAATAATGCCTGTCGAATTCATCATCGCCGATGATCACCCCGTGGTCACCATCGGCGTTGCCCGGCTCGTCGCCGCACACCCGGACCTGTCCCTGCGGGGGTGTGCCAGGAATTCGAGCGAGCTCGTCAACCTGCTGGCCACCACCAGCGTGCAGGTCGCGGTGATCGACTACTCGATGCCGGGTGGCGAGTACGGAGACGGTCTGTCATTGATCCGCTTCCTCCTGCGACGCTTTCCTCGCACGGCGCTCGTCCTGCTCACCGGGAACGACAGCAGCCACATCATCGAGCATGCGCAGCGGGCCGGCGTGAAATGCATCGTTGCCAAGTCCGATCCGCTGGAGTACCTGCCACCGGCCATCCTCGCCGCGGCCGTCGGCAGGAACCACCTGTCGCCGCGGATGCTCGAACTCGCTTCACTGCATGAGCAGCAACCGGGCGTGGTGCTGTCGGGTCGCGAGCTGGAGGTCCTGCGCCTTCTGGTCGAAGGTTACAGCCAGCGCGAGGTGGCCCGCCAGTTGTGCCGCAGCGTACAGACCATCAGTGCACAGAAGCGCTCGGCGATGAAGAAGCTCGGCCTCAACAGCACCATCGATGTCCATCGCTATGCTGCCGCCAATGGCTGGGTGACCTGTGCCGATGGCGGATAGGCCTGCGGCATTTGCAAACTAGTTCGATTGTGGAAGTGAACTGCCATCCATACAGTGACTGCAACTTAACTCGTAATCCGGGGGAGCGGAATGACCATTGAACTGGATGCCTGCGTAGCCGGAGTGCTTGCACGGTTCGCTGCACTGGATGTCGAGCAGCAGCGGTGGTTCCTTGATTCATTGAACGGCTACATGTATGCGTCCGCGCCGCAGCGGAGGCAGCTGCGCAGCACGTGGGAGAACCATGGTCACGACAAGGTGGGCGGTCGCAGCGCCGTGCCCCGGCAGGCCTAGGCGGCCACGCGGGTGGAGTGGGGCGCCCGCACACATCATCGCTGTTCCGTGACGCCCACGATCTGCACCGATTCCCGATACAGTGCAGCAACGCCGGACCTCGCCGCGCTTGCCTGCTCGAGCAATGTCTCTTCCACGGGCAGAAGCCCGGAGCGACATGCCTGCACCACGTCCTTGCACTCCATCATCATCCATTTCGTCTGACTGTCGTCCATCACGATTCTCGACAGCACGCGCGATGCTTTGCGCAATGCGATCTCCCGCGATGATGCATGGGCACAGACATAGGCGTAGAGCGGCGGCGCCAGGCCTTGGCGATCACGCCGCAGGTCGAACTTCATCAGAAAGCACACACGCATCCGAACACCGCATCTCCGGCCTGGTCAAACGGCACGCCATCGCGCCGCCAGTGCAACTCCAGCGGATTTCGCTGCAGTGCAATATGGCAACAGTGCAATCAAGTGCGCGTTCTTTCCATAGAACTTTTATCAATCATCCGCTGCTGAACAGAGGGGTGGGGCAGTCCGCGCTGAATTTCGGAGTTGTTCGATTGAGCGCCTGGGCTGGCAGTCATAGCATGAGCGGCGCGCCGGCAGGGGGAACGGTCGGCGGCCATCACCTACATGGATCATGTCGAGGGGTAAGAGATGTTCGCAGCGGGAGCCGGAGTACTGTCGGACCTGCGTCACTGCCTGTGCCGTGGCTCCGCAACGACGCCGCGCAATGACGCTGCCATCGTAGATCCATCATCTGCATCGGAAGACGCGGGGGTGCGGAGCGCCATTGCCTTCCTGTGTCGATTCCCTGATCGCGATGTGCCGGTGATCAACAGCCGGTTCATGGGCCGGTCGCTGACGGTCAGTATCGGGCTGGAGCCCCGGGGCGTCGGTCACGCAGGAAGGCCGCCCACGGCAGCAGAACTGCGCGCACTCCGCAGCGCGTGCGGCCGCGGTCGCATCCACACTGTCGCCATCGCCACACGCACTGCGGCGCCGATCACGCTGCACGGCATGTTCCGCTCGGTGCCCGATGGCGAAGGCGTGCTGATTCTGTGCGCTGACGATGGGGTCCGCCGGCACGTGATCGATCTGATGGGGTTGTCAAACTACTGTTCCAGCTGCGGCATCATCACGTAATTCGACGGTACAGCGCGCACTGCACAAACCTGAGCCGTTCATCCGCTCGGCCCGGAACTTCGAATTATTCGGAAAAGTTGCATACCCAGGGAGAGTACCCCTCCCTATCGTAGCGCACTTCAGTGAAGGCGGTGTCGGCAGCGCCACACCCCGGCCTCAAGGAAGCCTCGATGAAACGCCTCATTCTGCTGGGCGCAGCACTGCTGTTGCCCGCGTTCGCCAGCGCCGAAATGCCGTCGATCCACGTCGGCGCCATGTACGAGTACCTGTTGCCAGACCAGGGCGCATTGCTGAAGCGTGTCCGCAACAGCGGTGACGCCACGGCATTCGTGCGTGTGCAGATTACCGAAGTGCGCTACACGGAGGACAACACGCCCTACGAGGTCGATGTGGCGCCGGGTGTATATGGCCGTGCTGGCAACGCACTGATCGCCAGCCCTTCGCGCCTCATCGTTCCGCGCCAGGGGCAGCAGGCCACACGGCTGCTTTATCACGGCGATCGCGACAAGGAGCGCTATTACCGTGTCCGCTTCGTGCCTGTGCTGCCGAAGAAGGAGGACGAGTTCGCCCTGACCGAGGCGCAGTCCGAAGACTATCGCCGTGCCATCGCGGCCGGCGTCAACGTGCTGACCGGCTATGGCGTCTTCGTCATCGTGCATCCGGAAGCGCCGTCGCCCGATCTGCGCACCGATCGCCAGGCCGACCGCACCGTGGTGCACAACGCGGGCAACAGCACCGTGGTGCTCGACAACGTGCGTCAGTGCAGCACCGGCACGCAGCCCGGGCAATGCGGCGCCTCGCGCAGGGTGCATCTGCTACCCGGGCGCAGCGAAGCATTCGCGCATCTGCCTGGCCAAGACCATCGCTTTGAAATTGTCGAGGGGAAATCCCGCAAATCCGTCCTGCTCGACTAGCAGCTTCCTCTGAAGCTGCGTCCACCGCCGCACACGTCGGCATTTTCCAACCCTGGAGCAATTGCAATGAACCTGAAGTCCATCACCGTGGCCGCCCTGGCCGCCCTTACCCTGTCGCCGGCCGTCGCCTTCGCCGATCCGGAGCAGTTCCCGCTGCAGATCAACGTCACGGCCACCGTGCCGTCGCCGACCGGCCTGCAGATTTCCCCCGTGGGTGACTGGGCCGGCGAAACCCAGGACCTGCCGTGGAACATGACCACGCAGCGTCTGGAGCCGGTGCAGAAGCAGATCGACATGAAGAGCGGCCTGGGCGCGATCACTGCGCACCTTGCCTACGACGCCAAACTGGCGGCGGACGCCGGTGAAATGCCGATGTCGGTTTCCGTGGCCGGCAAGACCCTGGCCGTGGGCCCGGCGGCCGCCGTTGAAGTCGCGACTGAAGTCGAGGCCGCGGCTGGCAAGCGTGCCCTCGTGTCCATCGCAGCGGCGCCGACCGGCGGCGACTACCTGCAGGGCAACTACAGCGGCACCGTTTCGATGATGTTCGAAAGCCGTTCGCCGTAAGCACAGTCCTGTGCAGACCGGGCGCGCTCGTGCCCCTTTGGAGCGCGGGCGCGCCCGTCAGTCTTACTCAACAAGAAGCCATCATGTCTCCGCGCATCCTCCCTTTCGCCATTACCCTCGCGCTGTTCTGCACCGCGCCTGCCGTGCTGGCTGCCGAGGGCGCGCTGGACACACTGAATCTGCTGGAGCAGTCCGATGCCCTGCCGGATGACTTCCGCGATCACTTCTTCGATGTGCCGCTGGTGGTCAGGGTAGAGCGGGACGGCGAGTATCTCGGCGACGCGCGCGCCGTGCTTACCCGCGGCAACGCGGTGTCGTTGCTGGAGTTCACCGACGCGCATGGCAGCACCCAGCCCGAGAGCGAGCGCGAGCGTTGGCTGGCCGTGCTGGGCTCCCCTCATGCCCTCGGCCCGTGCACCAAGCCGTGCCGCGATGGGCTCGCCGGCCTGCACTACAGCCTCGAGAGCTCCCTGCTTTCGATCGCCTCCGAAGCGGCCGGCCAGGCGTTGGCGGTGCAGCGCCACCTGTCGCTGCCTGATTCCGGCAGCAGTGGCCTGATCCTGCGCCACCAGTTGAATGCCTATGGCGGGGAGGGCCAGCGGGCTGCCGGTCGCTACGCGCTCGCCGCACAGGGCAGCGTGGGCAACTGGACACTGGACGCCAGCTACCAGGCGGACCGCAGTGGCGAGGATGATCGTCGCGTCCGCCATGTCCTGCAGTCACTGCACGCGCAGCGTGAGTTCAAGGACCATTTCCTGCGTGCAGGATGGTTCCTCCCGAATTTCGACGGCGTCACGCGGCAGCCCCGTGGCGCCGGACGCACCCGTTTCACCACCTTCGGGGTGATGGCCGGTTCGTCCGATACGCTGCTGGTCGACAGTCGTTCGCCCAGCCTGTACCCGGTATATGTGACTGCCAACCGCGAGGGCAGCGTCGAGGTCTACCGTGACGGCAGCCTGATCCTGACCCAGGCGGTCCGTCCGGGGCTTCAGCAGGTGGAGACGCGACGTCTGCCTGGCGGCATCTATGAAGTGGAACTGCGTGTGATCGAGGACGGACGCGAAACGTCACGGACAACGTCCATCATCCACAAACCCGCCCAGTGGCGCGATCCCAGCCGGCGTTGGCGCTACAGCGCCTTTGCCGGCGTGCAGGACAGCCTGCTGGACAGCTTCGATGATCCCGGCGCGGGCCGGCCCGCCGTGGGCGGCGTGGTCAACTATCTTGCGCATCCGCGTGCGGTGCTTGGCGTTGCTGTGCAATCCATCGGGGACGAGCGCTCGCTTGCCGGTTCAGTCGACTGGCAGGTCAACGACTGGGCCAATGTCTACACGAATGCCTATACCTCCAACCGGACCGGCAAGGGCGTGGACCTGCAGGGCCTGCTGCGCTACCGCAATGGCAGCGTGATCGCTTCTCATACGCGGAGCTGGCAGGCGCAGGGCGACCTCATCGAGCCTCCGCCGTTTCCCGGGTACACCAGCGCGCCCGTGCGCGAGGGCTGGTTGCGCACCTCGGCAGTCGGAGTCAATCACGGGTTCGGCCGGCATGGCCAGCTCTCGGCCCGGATCTCACACAGCCAGGGCATCAGCCGCGGCACCGGCTTCGACCTTTCATTCAGCCGTCGGCAGGCGCTGTTCGGCAGTGACGCCAACTGGCGGGCCTCGGTCTTCGATCGCCCCGGCAGCATCAGCTCGGGCCTGCGACGCAATCGTGGCGTGGAGTTCACCTTGAACATCGCGCTCGGCCAGGATGGGCGCCGCTACAGTGGCAGCCTTGGCTCACGTACCGGGGCCCGGGGCGGCCGTGACGTCTACGCCAGCGCAGGCGTACAACAGAGCTTCGCTGACAGCATCGTCCACAGTGTCGCCGGGCAGGTCACCGTGGACAGCACCGGCATCGGCCTGGGCGGCAACGCCCACTTCGAGTCGGCTGCACTGCGCGGGGATCTCCATCTGCAGCGCTCTTCGCTGGACGGTGGCGTGAGCGGGGGCGTCAATCTGGAAAGCACGCTTGCCGTGGGCGGAGGCTCCCTGGCGATCGCGGGCGACGGCCAGGCCAGCATGGTCGACACCGGCATGATCATCGATGTGCGTTCGGACCTGGCCGGCGCCACGATCCGCGCCCATGACAGCCGTGGCGGTTCCCACATCCTGCGCCCCGGCCGCAATCTGCTGCCGGTGTCCGCCTACAGGCCCGGGTCGATCCAGCTCGACTTCGATGATCACCATGCGCCTGCCGCCGCGATCCAGCCGTCGGTGCTGCCCTATCACCTCAACAAGGGTGGCATCGCCTACAACCAGGTGGATGTCGTCAGAACGATCACCGTGCTGGGCCATCTGCAGGACTCGCACGGGCAGCCGTTGGCCGGTGCGCACGTGATCAATCATGCCGGGCGCAGTGTCGCCGAGGCCGATGGCTTCTTCGCCCTGGAGATGAACAGCCGGATGCCGACGCTGGTGGTGCGTCATCCGGACATCAGCACGTGCAGTTTCGAGCTGGATGGCCGCACAACCCGCCCGCGTGGGGAGATGTGGATGGCTGGCATCCTCAGATGTCCACCTTCGGCCGTGGCCGCACAGTCTGCGGCCGGCCATGCTGGAGAAGCACCATGATGTTCCATCTGCTGTGCCGCTTCCTTCGCCGGCTCACGCTCGGCGTGTCGATGCTGCTGCCCGCGCTGGCCGCGCAGGCGGGCGACGTGTACATCACGGCCGAGTTCAAGCCGGACCTGGCAAACCCCAACCAACGGGGATTCGTCAATACCACGCCGTGGAGCGGGGTCTGCGCCAATGCGCATATGGCGACCTGCATCGCCAACAACTGGTGGAGCATCGATACGACCGTCCGTGGCAGCAAGGAGGTGATCCGCAATGCGGACTACGGCCCGGACGGCTTCTATATCGCGATGCCGGCACCGCGCATCGTGACCGTCACGTCCGAGGATGGCGCCAGCAGCTTCGACCTCACCCTGCGGGTGATCGGCGCGGCGATGCGGTTCACCGACGAGGACAGGGACGGGGCGTCGAGCGGGTTCTACTCCAGCGGTGGACCGAACAACTGCTCGTATGGGGTGACAGGATCAAGTGCCTATACTGTCATGCGCATGCTTCTGCGCCGCGACGACGGACAGGGCGCCGTCGCCTGCGGCCTGCACTGGGTGAACACCAACAACTATGCCATCCCAGCACTGGATTTCGTCTATGCGCTGGAAACCCCGGCGCCGCTGGAGATGCGCAGTGGCATCTACACCGGTTCGACCCGATTCTCGTTCGGGGGAACCGGGCAGGGCAGTGACTTCGACCTCGGGCACCGGGTATCCCTGTCCGACAGCCTGGTGAACGTGCATTTCCGCCTGGAGGTGCGCCATGCGTTCCGGTTGGATGTGGCCCCGGGCATGGACCACGCGGTGCTGGCACCCAAAGGCGGGTGGAGCCAGTGGACCGACCATGGCATCGCACCGGCGCGGCTGCAGCAGGAAGTTCCGTTCCACATCAGCAGTTCCGGCCAGTTCAGTGTCTCGATGCAGTGCGAGCACCTGCAGGCGGACGGGCGCTGCGGGATCCGCAATACGAGCGTTGATGCCGATGACGTTCCGTTGGATGTCAGCCTGACATTGCCAGGTTTTCGTGATCGCGCGAGCGGCCGCCAGGTGGTGGATCTGCCGCTGCGGGTGAACCAGCCTCCGCCTGTATTCACCGCCGATGCCGTCATCATCGGGCGTTCGTCGACGCTTCGGTTCGCCGTGAACGGCGAGCCGGTACGGAAGATGCTGGACCACCCGGGCACCACGTATCAGGGCAGCGTCACCGTGGTGTTCGACGCAGATCCATAGCGCTGCGACGTGTGGTGTCTGGCATGATCGGCAGAGCATTCGGACGAGTGCTCTCCATCCGGTCCTTCCTGGGAACCTCTGATGCCTGACAATTCCGCCCCCCTGCGTGTACTCGCTTTCGCCGGCAGCCTGCGCCGGAACAGTTACAACCGGCACCTGATCGACGCTGCAGCGGGCTCGGCGCCGGCCGGCCTGTCGCTGACCGTCCATGACAGCATCGCTGACATCCCGCTGTTCAACGAAGACCTGGAAGCAGACGCAGCGGGAGGTCCGGCCGGCGTGATGCGCCTGCGTGCTGCCGTTGCGGCGGCCGACGGCGTGCTGATCGCCACGCCCGAATACAACCAGTCCCTGCCGGGCGTGCTGAAGAACACCCTGGACTGGCTGTCGCGCAACGATGCCGCGCTGGGTGAGGTGCTGTCCGGCAAGCCGGTCGCCATCATGGGCGCCACCCCGGGCCGGTGGGGCACACGGCTGGCGCAATCGCAGCTGCGCCACGCGCTGGCCGCGATGGGGGCACTCGTCATGACCTCGCCGCAGCTGTACATTGCCGAGGCGGTATCGGCACTCGACACCGCAACGAACGACTTCGATGACGCCACCCGCAAGCGGTTGCACCGCTTCCTGGAGGGGTTCCAGAGCTGGATTAACCAGTTGCGCGGGGAGCGCAGGCCATGAACCACACTCGCATGAAACCGATTGGATGCCTTGCCCTTGCCCTGGCCGCGATGCTGACCGGCAATGCCTGGGCCGAGTCAGACGAGAGCGCCAAGCGCCCGTCGACCGAGCAGTTGCAGCGGCTGATTGTCGACCGCTCGCCGCAGACTCGCGTCGAACGTCCTGACAGCGAGCGGATCACGGCCCGTCGCATCGACATCGTGGATGACAAGGGCGTGATCCGCATGACGCTGTCGGGGCAGACGCCGGCGCCGATCATCGATGGCATCCAGTACAAGCGCGCGTTCAACGTGGCGGGCATGGTGCTGTACGACGACAAGGGCAGTGAGCGCGGCGGGTTCGGCACCGCTGACATCGATGGCGGGATGGCCGTGCTGGCGCTGGATCACCCGGCCATGGATGCGATCGGCTGGCGGGTATCGCCCGATGGCGAGGTCCGCTTCTCGATCAATCAGGCACCGCCACCGATACGCGATGCCGCACTGGGCAACAAGCTGGTGCCGGGGGTGCAGGTTCCGACGCGCATCCAGATGGTGGTGGGCGCCGACGGCACGCCGGCCATCGCCTTGAATGACAAGCAGGACCGGACCCGCCTGCGCCTGACCGTCACTGCCGAAGGCCATGGTGCCATCGAGTTCCTCGATGCACAGGGCAGGGTGGTGCATACGCTGGCCCCGGAAGCCGGTGCGCAGTAGGCGCGGAACGGGGCGTACGATGGCATCGGTCACCTGCAGATGGATCGCCGGTGGGCTGGCAACGGCCTTGCTGGCGACAGCCGCACAGGCGGAGACCCGGGCGCGCGCGCCGGTCGTGCGAACCGATGATGTGACACGCTTCTTCGCGGTGATGAACGCCAGCGGTGGCAGGCCGGATGCATTGTTGCTGCAGCGCCGCTATCTGGAGCCGGGCAGCGATGCGCTGCATCAGTTCAGCGAACTGCGTATCGGCTCGATGCAGCGGCTTGCCGATGCAATCCAGCAGAAGCCGGCGCTGTATGTGAAGGCGCGCACGTGCGCTGCGGCACTGCCGGGCATCCGCAGCGGAGTGACCCGTGCGCTGCAGAATCTCGGCGATATCGTGCCGTCGGCCCGTTTCCCTCCGGTCACCCTCCTCGTCGGACGGGGCACCACCGGTGGCGTGACCACGCCGGACGGCGTGGTGATCGGCCTGGAGACACTCTGCAACGCGGACTGGATGCAGGCCGATGTGACGGAACGCTTCGTGCACCTGATCGCGCACGAGTATGTGCACGTGCAACAGCACGGCGCCGCTGTTGAAGTACCGGCGCCTACGCTGCTGTACCAGACGCTGCTGGAAGGCGGTGCAGAGTATGTGGGTGAACTGATCTCCGGGCAGCCCGCCAACAGCCATCTGCAGCGCTGGACCGCAGGGCGCGAATGCGCCCTGGAACGGGAGTTCGTCGCGCAGCGCGACAGCACCGACCTGTCGCGGTGGCTGTACAACGGCCCTGGCGACGACACCCGCCGCGGCGATCTGGGTTACTGGGTCGGGCAGCGCATCGCGCGGGCGTACGTCAACCGCGCCGACGACAGGCAGAAGGCCATTGCCGAGCTGCTGGATGTAAGGCCCGAAACAGCAGAGGCGCTGTTCATCGCCAGTGGTTGGACGCCGGCGTGCGTTCCCGGCAGTACCGCGGCGCGGTAGGCGGGTCGTGCTGAAGCCATGACTTCAGGCACTGCAGGCGGTCTGCCTCCATCGCCACTCTGACCGCATGTCCCAGGAAGGAGCATTGCCTTGTCTGCCATCCGACACGTGGCGTCCGTATTGCTGGCGTTCGCGCTGTACTGTCCTTTCGCCGAGGCCAGGCAGTCGCCTGCCGAGGTGCTGGCGGATATCGAGCGTAACGGGCGCGCTGCCCATTCCGACGCTCTGCTGATCCAGAAGGACGGTGTTCCACTGCTGGATGTGGCCTCGACCAGCGAGCCGATTCACCTCATGTCGGCCACCAAGTCGATCATGGCGCTGGCGATCGGCCTGCTGCTCGATGACGGGAAGCTTGCGTCGCTGGACGAACCGGTCAGTGCGATCTATCCGGAATGGCGCCAGGGCCAGAAGCGGGACATCACGGTAAGGATGTTGCTGGAGCATACCTCCGGCCTGCAGAACGTTCCCAACGCGGGGGTCGAGCTGGAATCCGCGCCGGATCTCGTGCAGCTCGCGCTCGCAGCGGAAATCACGTCCGTGCCCGGCAGCGCGTTCTCCTACAACAACAAGGCCACCAATCTTCTGCCGGGCATCATTGCCCGCCTGGCCGGCCAGCCCGTGGATGCTTATCTGGAGGCGCGCCTCTTCAGGCCCCTGGGGATCACGCGCCACGACTGGATGAAGGATGAAGCGGGCACGCCCTTGGGCATGGCCGGGCTCTCCCTGTCAGCCCGGGACCTGGCCGCCATTGGTCAGCTGATGCTCGATGGCGGCGTGGCCAAGGACGGAACGCGCCTGATGAGCGAACACGCGATGTCCTTGATGACCGTCGAGAGTGCGCAGTCTGCGGACGTCGGATTGCTGTGGTGGCGGCTGCCGGAATGGGAGCGATACACGCTGCGGAAGGATGCGCAGCGCACGCTCCGGGAGCGCGGCGTATCTGACCGGCTTCAACATGCACTGCTGGCGGCGGAAGGCAGCACCTTTGCCAGCAAGTCCGCGCTGATGACCCATCTCAGCCAGCAGCTGGGCGACGATTGGCAGCCGTTGTACGCCACCGAGATCACCGGCCGCGGGCTGAAGATCGCCGATCTTTTCCAATCCCAGCGTGGTCCGGTCAGCGCCTACGCCGCCAATGGATATCTTGGCCAGCACCTGGTGGTCGTGCCGGAGCAGCGCATCGTCGCGGTCCGGCTGATCCAGCGCAGGGAAAGCCATGCCTTCCCGGTCGACGATTACGCCACGTTTCCAACGGAGATCATTCGCCTGGCGAAGTCGATGCCTGCGTTGGCTGCGCCCGCCACGGGCATCGGCGGGGCGCAGGATGATGTTGCAGTGCACACAAAACTACGCAGCACAGCTAGTCCCATCCGGCTATAGGAGCCCAGCGCGGCTCGACGCACACTTCGTCCGGTGAAGGCCGAAGGGAGGGGCGTGAGATGCGTCTGTACATGGGGAGACTGCGCAGGCTGGCAGTGCTTGTGTTGCTGCTGAATCCCTTGCTTGCGGGTGCGGCGCCGGCGGCATCGCCTGTGCCTGCACCCGAGGTGGTTCCGCTGTGGCCGCAGGACCACTGGCAGCAACGCGCGCGTGGCCCGGAACGGATCGGGATCGAAGGCAGTGCGAAGGGCGCGGTCTCGGGCATCAGCGATGCGCGCATGGAAATCTATCGCCCGCTGAAGCCGAACGGCTCCGCGGTGGTGATCTTCGGCGGTGGCGGCTACTTCCGGATCCAGATCGGCAGCGCCGCCAAGCCGACGGCGCAGTGGCTGCAGTCGCTGGGGGTCACGGCTGCGGTCGTCTACTACCGGCTGCCTGCCGATGGATGGGCACCTGTCTCGCCCTTCCAGGATGGCCAGCGCGCCTTGCGGCTGCTGCGCGCGCAGGCGCCCAGCCTGGGGGTCGATCCGGAGCGCATCGGCGCGTTGGGCTTTTCCGCGGGTGGCAATCTGGCCGGGATCGTCGCCACGCGCTTCGATGCCCCGTTGTATGCGCCGGTGGATGCGGCCGACCAGCTGTCGGCGCGGCCGGATTTCCTCGGCATGATCTATCCGGTCGTTTCAATGCGTGCGCCGCTGGACCAGACCCGGTCGAAGCGGGAGCTGGCGAGCCAGGACGACGCCCAGCAGGCGTATTCGGTCGAAGAACACATCCGCAAGGACATGCCGCCGGTGTTCCTGGCCCAGGCCGTGGATGATCGCATCGTGGATGTCGGCCACAGCGTGGCGATGTACCAGGCCGCGCATGCAGCAGGCATTCCGGTGGAGCTGCATCTGTTCGAGGCCGGAGGCCACAGCTGGGGGCTGGGCCGGCCCGGCACATTGGTGGCGCAGTGGCCGCGGCTCTTCGCCAACTGGGCACGCAGCCACGGCTACCTCGGGCCAGCGCCTGCGCGGCTGCCCCCGAACGGTGGCCAGGCGACGCCGGCCGCTGCACCTCAGCCCCAGCCTGCGCTGGACGACGATGGCGCGGGCGACTGAGCCGCGCACCGTACTTCATTCGGGAGAACTGCATGAATTCACTGAAGCGTGCCGCGCTCGCCGCGGCTGCCGGCGGCGGCCTGTTGCTGGCGTCACCCTCCGTGCTGGCCGCGGCCGGCGATACCGAAGCCGGGTTGCGTGCACAGGTGCAGGAGCAGGCCAGACAGCTGCGCGAACAGGCAGCCCTGCTGCAGCAGCTGAGCGCACGCCTGGCTGCGCTGGAAGGGGGAACGCAGGGCGCTGCCGCAGTGCACGGCAGCGACGCCAACGTTGACGCGCAGGTAGCCGCCGCAATCGCCGACAGCCGGCAGGACGACCTGGCCATTCTGCAGGCACAGGTGACCCAGCTTGCCGCGACCGGTGGGGGAGGCGATGGCAATGTGCGCTGGCGCAAGGGTGGCCCCGAGCTGCGCAGCGGTGATGGCCAGTTCACTTTCCATCCCCGTGGCCGCGTGCTGGTGGATTTCAGCACCACCCACGGTTCCGGATTCGATGCGCGCAACGTCACCGGCACCGATCTGGCCAGCGGCCGCCTGGGCGCAGAGGGACAGATGGGACCGCTGGGCTACAAGATCGATGCGGACTTTGCTGGCAACGAGGTATCACTGAAGGACACCTACCTGTCCTGGGACACGCGGATGGGAGGGCTGCCGACAGAGATCTACGTGGGCAACAAGCTCAAGGACCGTGGCCTCGACGGTGGCACCAGTGGAGTGAACACGCCTTTCATGCAGCGCAATGCCGTAGCCTCGGTGGGCGCCCAGCAGAGCGGGTACTACGGACTGGGCGTCACCACCAAGGTGATCGGCGATGGCTGGCATGCCAGCGTCGCGGTGACCGGCGACGATATCGGCAATGACAGCACGGCCAGCGACACGATTGCGTACCTGCTGCGCGCGCACTGGAACCCGCTGCGTGGCCAGGCCGGCTTCGTGCACCTGGGCGGCTGGTACTGGTACGAGGATCTCGGCCAGGACGTCGGCAGCATCAACAAGACCTCGCCGATCGCACTGGGCTGGAACGGCAACGTGCGCGTATCGGCCAGTTCCATCACCAACGTCACCGACAACCGCGCCTGGGGGCTGGAACTGGGTGGGGTGTACGGCCCGGTGTGGGCCTTTGCCGAACACACTACGCGCACCATCGAGTCGCGCACGGTCGACCCGGTCGACCAGCAGGCCACATCGATCTACGCAGGCTGGCTGATCACCGGTGAGCGCCCTGGATTCAGCAGCCGCTCCGGGGTATGGGGTACCACGCGCGTACTTCGCCCCGTGCAGGAAGGCGGCATCGGCGCCTTCGAGCTGGCGGCCCGCTATGACCGCTACGACTTCCTTGATGCTGCCCGCGGTGGCGAGGGCACGGCATGGACGCTCGGGCTCAACTGGTACCTCAACAACTGGTCACGCCTGATGCTGAACTACGTTCACTGGAAGACCGACAACAAGGTGGGCAATGCCCAGGGGCCGGATTCCGGCAATACTGTCGGCGTACGGGCGCAGGTCTCGTTCTGAGCCCGGCCGCCGATCCGGGTGCGGCATCCGCGGAGCATCCCTTGACAGGCCACGGCGCCGCCACCACGCTGCGTGCCATGCATATCGATATCAAGGCGCTGGACGAGCGGCAGCTGAAGGCACTCATCGCGGCCGCCGAGCGGCGGCTGCAGCTGCTCGCACAGCGACGTTCCGCGGCCGTCGTCAGGCGTGAGCTGGTCGCCGCCGCCGCAGAATGTGGTTATTCAATCGAGGAACTGTTCGCCGGCGCCAGCGCGGTGTCCGTGCCTGCGGGCGGCGCTTCCCGCAGGCGCCGGAAGACAGGCAAGGTCGCACCCAAATATCGCGACCCCGAGAACCGGCGGAATACCTGGACCGGTCGCGGGCGCATGCCGCGCTGGCTTGCGGACAAGACCCGGCACGGTCGCAGCGCGACCGATTTCCTGATTCCGGGCCTGGCCAGGCCGACGACGGGCAAGGATGTGGTCATCGGGCGCAGGAGTGTGTTCAAGCAGAAGTGATGGGCGGGCTGCCTCGCGCCCCCGGCGCGGGTCCGGGGCCTGGATCAACGTCCGGCCCCGGACCTGCCACCCGGCCTACTTCACCGGGGCATCGGCTGTCTGTGCCGCCACCATCGCCTGCTGCATTTCAGCCAGTGACAGGTAGCCGTCGCCATTGACGTCCAGTCCCGCGAAATACTTGGCGATCTCGGGCACGATGGCAGCCTCATCCTTGCTGATTCTGCCGTCCTTGTTGCTGTCCATTGCCTTGAAGGCTGCATCGATGGAATCGGCCTGCTTGCTGAAGCGTGCGTTCTGGTACTTCGCGTACTCAAGCTTGTCGACGCGGCCATCGGCGTTGGCGTCCATTGCCGAGAACGTGGAATCGACGTAGGCCTGCCTTGGGTCGTTGCCGGCGGCATGGGCGAGGGCAGGCATCGCACACAGCGCGATCAGAAGTCCGGTCTTCTTCATGAGTCAGTTCTCCCTTGATGAGTGTTGTGTTGATCAGCGGCAGGGGTATGTGTAGCCGTCGCCGCCACGATAGGTATCCGTGCGCCGATCGTAGTTGCCGTAGCGGCTGATGCAGTAATCGGCACGCTCCCGGTTTTCGCGTTCGCGTTTGGCGGCGGCAGCGATCACTCCGGCAACCACCGCAGCGCCCACCGCACCTACCACGATGCCCTTGGCCTTGGCGTCGTCGCGGCGGTCCCGTTCCCGCTCGCGTCGTTCCCGCTCCTCGCGCTCGCGTTGCGCGTAGCCATGGCTCCACTCTCCGCGATAGCCATCACGATGCTGGGCGTGCGCGTCCCCCGCGTACGGAAGCACCACCAGCAGCTGCACGGCTGCACCCAGCAGCAGCGCCATACGTCCTGTCTTCAGAATCATTTCCCGCTCCTGTGCCGCGTTGTTTGATATCGACAGTAGACGCTGCGAACATTGCGCGAATCTGCCGTGATTTCCCGCCGTCGACGTCAACGGATCAATGCTTCGACAGGATCGAGCTGCGCAGCACGACGGGCCGGCAGGAAGCCGAAGCCCACGCCAATGGCGCTCGAGCAGGCAAATGCCGCAAGGATGGACGCAAAGGAGAACACCAGGTTGAAGCCGACCCTGGCCAGTTCCATAGCCAGGCCCAGGCCAAGCGCGACCACGATGCCCAGCACACCACCCAGCAGGCACACCAGCACCGATTCGATGAGGAACTGCTGCAGGATGTCGCCGCGTCGCGCGCCGACGGCCATGCGGACACCGATTTCCCGAGTGCGCTCGGTGACCGAGACCAGCATGATGTTCATCACGCCGATGCCGCCTACTACCAGCGCAATGGCGGCAATGGAGCTGATCATCATCGTGAGGATGCCCGTGGTCTGTTCGATCGACTTGCGGATCTGCGCGTTGTTGCTCATGTAGAAGTCACGCGTGCCATGGCGCTGGCCGAGGACGCGGGTAATCGCGGCCTCGGCAGCCTGCATGCTGATCGCATCGGACACGCGCACGGTGATGCTGGAGACATGGCTCTGGCCGAGCATGCGCGCCATGACGGTTGTGTAGGGCACCCAGATGCTCAGCACCGAGCCATCGCCAACGGCGGCCGAATCCTTCTTCGTCACCCCGGCCACGCGCAGCGGAACATTGCCTGCCAGCAGGGTTCTCCCGATCGGGTCTTCACCTGGTCCGAACAGGCGGTTGCGGGTATTGATGTCAATCACTGCCACCTGCTGGTAGCTGTCCACGGCGTTCCGCGTGAAGAAGCGGCCTTCGCCCAGTTCCAGCCCACGCACGCGGAAATACTGCTCGCTGACACCTTGGATCTGGAGGCTGGCCGTACGGTTGCCACGCATGGCTGTCGCGGTGGTCGCCACACCGGGTGTAGCGCTGTCGATGAAGGGTTGCCCGGCCAGGGCCACACTGTCAGTCGGAGTAAGCGTCTCCACCTGCGCGGCGCGCACGTCACCGAAGCCTGCGCCGGGATAGATCTCGATGGTGTTGGTGCCAAGCGACGCGATGTTGGACAGGATCGCCTGGCGTGCACCGGTCCCCAGCGCCACTACGGATACCACCGAAGCAATGCCGATGATGATGCCAAGCATGGTGAGGAACGTGCGCATGCGATGGGCGTTCATGGCCCGCAGCGCCATCCGGAAGGCCTCTCCGAAGCGGTCGCGCACGGCCTGCAGGCCACCACCCTCCGCCTGCGCAGCAAGCGGCTGCGCAGCACCGTTCGATGACATCGCGGCGGTGCGGGTACGGCGGTCCGAAACGATGCGGCCATCGCTGATCTCGATGATCCGCTGGGCGTGCTCGGCTACGGCAGGGTCATGGGTAACCAGAACCACGGTGTGGCCCTCCGCATGCAGTTCGCCAAGGATCTTCATCACCTCCTTGCCCGATTGCGTGTCCAGCGCACCTGTCGGCTCATCGGCGAATATCACCTCTCCGCCGTTCATCAATGCACGTGCGATGGATACGCGTTGCTGCTGGCCGCCGGAGAGCTCGCCCGGGCGGTGGTCCATGCGGTCGCCCAGGCCAAGTCGCACCAGCAGCTGTGCCGCCCGCGTGTGACGGGACGCGGTCGGCATGCCGGCATAGATCGCCGGGACCTCGACATTGCTGATCGCGGACAGCTCGTTGAGCAGGTGATAGCGCTGGAAGATGAAACCGAAGTGCTCGCGGCGCAGCGCAGCCAGTTCGTCGGCGTCCATGTCCGCTGTCTTGCGGCCGTCCACCTGGTAGGTGCCCGCCGTAGGCTGGTCGAGGCAGCCGAGAATGTTCATCAGCGTGGACTTTCCCGAGCCGGACTGGCCGATGATGGCGACCAGCTCTCCGGCATGGATGTCGAGGTCGACGCCGTCCAGGACCACAAGTGTCTGCTCGCCCGCCGGGAACTCGCGGCGCAGTCCGCGCACACACAGCAGGGGGCCCGGCTGCGACTGGTCCGCCATCATGATTGCGCCGGCGGGGAGTCCGCCTTGCCTGCCGTGGCCGGCGTCGCGCCGTCAGCATCCGCCTGGCCCAGGACGACCTGCTCGCCTTCCCGCAGCCCGCTTCTCACCTCGACCCTGATCTGATCGTCCAGCCCGATGGTGATGCGGCGGGGGACCGGATGGCCACTGGCGGATGGCACCTGCACCGTGTAGCTGCCGTCTGCGCCCCGTGCACCCAGCGCCGCGGAAGGTATGGTCAGCACGTTGCGCGAGCGCCCCAGCACGATGCGGACCTGGGCGGTCATGTAGCTGCGCAGGCGACCATCGCTGTTGTCCACGTCGAACTGGCCGTTGTAGTACATCGCCGTACGGCTGGCATTGCCGGACAGGGCCGGTGAAGACAGGCTGGAGGTGTCCTCCCGGGTGATCGATTCGGGGGCCGGCGCGATGTCGCGAAGGGTGCTGGTGTAGCGCCGGCCTGCATCTCCGAGAATGGTGAAGAACGCCTCCTGGCCCAGAGCGGTACGAACGACATCGGCCTCCGAGATCTCGGCATAGACCGTCATCGTGTCCTGGTTGCCAAGGATGATGATGGTCGGGGCGCTCTGTACTGCGTTCACCGTCTGGCCCTCGCGGGCCACCACGGCCAGAACCATGCCGTCGGCCGGAGCGGTGATGCGCGTATAACCCAGGCTGGTCTGCGCACTGTCCACGTCTGTCAGGCGCTGTACGATCTCGCCATCCAGGGCATCGATCTGTTCACGTGTTGCGTCAACACGGGCCCGCGCGGCGTCGACATCTGCCCTGGCCACCAGTTGCGCTGCGCCCAGCTGCCGCAGCCGCCGTAGCGTCAGTTCCTGCTGTGCCAGCTCGGTGGACAGCGCCTGGCGGTTGGCGCGGGCGCTGCGCTCGGCCGCCTGCGCGCTGCGCAGGGCATTGCGCTGCGTGCGTGAATCGATCTCTGCAATCAGATCACCTGCCTTTACTTTGTCGCCCAGTTTCACATGCAGCGTTTCGATGCGTCCGGAAACCTGGGCGCCTACACTGACCAGACGCGATGGCTTCAGGGTTCCAGTGGCTTCGACGACCTGTTCGATGTCGCCACGGGTGACCGCAGCGCGTTCCAGTTCCGGTGGTGCTGGCGGTGCCAGCCACATGTAGAGCAGAGCGGGGACGCAGAGCAGCGCTGCACCGCCGATCAACAGCCTGCGCCGGCGACGCGTGGAAGCAGGACGCGTCATGACGGCGACATCCATAAGCAGCAGATCATCGGGTGTCCTTGCATCGGTGATGAAGGGCGCATGGGGACATGCACCTGCGGACACTGAGTCTTGCCGCGCTGCATTGCGCGAACCTTGCGTGATCGCTGCGCTCAGGCAGCCGCAGAGATGCCGAGCAGGGCGATCGTGATGAAATGCAGCAGGCCCCCAACCACCATCAGGCCCGACCATGTCACGCCTGCCGGGGACAGGGGGTGCCGCCGCTGCAGGGCCAGCCCGCCCAGGTAGACCAGTACGCCGGCGCCTGTGAGGTACTGCGCGAACGGGGCCATGTCCACGCTCAGCACTGCGATGCAGCCCAGCATCACGGCAGTCGCCATTACATGCAGGACAGGGTGCAGCAACAGATGACCGGGGCGGACGAACACGGTCCGCACGGGGACGGACAGGCCGGCCAGCACACCGCCTGCGAGCAGCGTCGCCGTGTTGGCATCCGTGCTTGCGAGTGCGGCCATCGGCACCATCAATGAGACCATCGAAAGATGGAGGAAATGGCGATCCAGCACCTGCAGGCCAGATACCGTGCTCTCGCCCGCGCAGCGGACAGCACGCAGTCCGTGCAGGAGCGCCTGCGCCGCCACGTACAGCAGGACAGCCAGCGCGAGCCCGGATGACCCGCGTACGCCGATGCAAATGACCAGCGCGGCGCCGGGGAGGGCGAAGAACAGCCCGCCGAACAGATGAATCAGCACCTGGCCGCGTGCTCTGTCGGGTATCACACGCAGCCAATCCGGCCAATGCTCCAGGCCCCACGTGTCCGCCTTCCGCGGGCGGCGCCTCCAGGCCGCAGCAGTCAGGGTCGGGGGGGCCTCGTGCGCACGGGAGGACGTGGCGCGTGCGTCGCCGCGTGCGGCGCTGCCGTCAGACATGTGGCTTCCTTTCGTGACCCGACATCGCGACGCATGCGCGCCGATCAAGGTCATGCTGGATAGCCAACATTGCGCCAGGGTTGCGTCAGCCCGGAACCCGGAATGGGACATCCCCAGGAATTCTCTGCGCCGCCGCAACGGGCTACAGCGGGTGACCTGACGCGAGGTTCCCGCCGGCAGGATGCGCAGGGAACTCGGCGCGGATCAGCGCACCGCCGCCTGGCGCATCGAGAATCGTGACATGGCCGCGATGGCGCTCGAGGACCTGCCGTACCAGATTCAGGCCAAGTCCTGCGCCGGTCTGGCGCGGCCGCAGGCGCTGGAAGGGCTCGAATACGCGCTCGCGCTCGGCCTCCGGTATTCCAGGGCCGTCGTCCTCCACCTCCAGGCGTGTTCCCTGTACCCGCACAGTGATGTTGCGTCCACCATGTTCCGCTGCATTCAACACCAGGTTCGTCAGGACGCGTTCGACCGCACCTGTCTCGCCCTGTATGGGATGGTGTGGTTCGACCACCACGGCGACCGTGCGCCCGGACTGGATCAGCAGCGGGGCCAGGTCGGCAACGACGCGCTTGGCCAGGCGGGCGAGGTGGATGGTTTCCAGATGCGCGACACTATCCAGCCGGTGCAGGTCCAGCAGCTGCTCCGCCAGCGTGGCCAGACGCGCGACCTCCACGGACAGGCTGCGCGAGGTGACATCGTCGGCTGCTTCGATCTTCACCCGAAGAATGGCGATCGGTGTACGCAGTTCATGTGCGGCAGCAGCGATGAAGCGCTGCTGCCGCTCGTGACCGTCATCAAGCCGGTCCAGTGCCTCGTTGACGGCTGCTACCAAGGGCGCGATCTCCACTGGCACGGCAGTTTCGGTCAGGCGGATCCCGCGCCGACTCGCCGAAATATGCTTGGCCTCCAGGGCGATCCGTTCAACCCCTGCAAGCGCCTTGCGTACGATGAACGGGGTGGCGATCAGCGTTACCAGCGCGAGCAGCACGAAGATGGGTAGAGTGAACACATGCGCCGCGATCGCCATCTGCCAGGTGAGTGAATCGGTTTCACCATGGGCCATGATGGTCAGCTTGCCGGCCGGGCCGGTGTGCCGACGGATCACAATGGCCAGTCCGTCGCCACGCTCGTGGCCGCGCAGGTCGCCGAACGGAACGCCCCGAAGCCTGCCGATCAACGACGCATAGGTCGGCGGGACGTTTCCGAAACTGACCGTCTGTCCCTGTTCATCCTCGGCGACGAACCAGGCACCTGGCGCCACTTTCAACAGTTCGTCGAGTTCATGCGTGCGCTGTACGTAGAGCCGTCCCTGGTTGTCGCGGTGCACGGCGTTGGCGGCGATCGGGGCAAAGGTCTGCAGCGTGTAGTAGCCGCCGCTGTCCATGCGAACCAGCACCATGAGGAGTGTGAAGAATGCGATCAGCAGCGCCAACAGATGCAGGATGAGGGGCTTGATGATGAGCGGCCATTTCAGCGAGGGTTGTCGCCTGCTCACGTGCGCTCCCGCATCAGGTAGCCGACGCCACGGATCGCATGGATCTCCACCCCCGCGTCGGCGTCAGCCAGCTTCCTGCGCAGTCGTGATACGTGTGAATCGAGCGTGTTGGAATGAATGCCGTCGTCGAAGCCATACACCGCCATCTCGATGGATTCCCGCAGCACGGTACGCCCCAGCCTTCGGGTCAGCACGGTCAGCACCCGAATCTCGCGCCGGGGAAGCTCCAGGCGCTCGCCGCGGACGGTAGCCTCACCTGTCATCGGGTCGAACAGCAGATCGCCAGCGCGGATCGACTCTTCCTGGATCCCGGAGGGCCGACGGCCGACGGCGCGTATGCGCGCGAACAGTTCTTCCAGTGCAAAGGGCTTGCCGAGATAGTCGTCCGCACCCTCGTCCAGGCCCTCGACCCGATCTGGCAGGCCACCCAAGGCACTCAGGACGATGACGGGCACGAGGCAGTTGCGTGCACGCAGCAGCGGTATCAGAGCGAGACCATCCCCATCCGGAAGCGTCCGGTCCAGCAGGATCAGTTCGTGTGCCCCGTGCAATGCAGCCTCCCGGGCAAGTCCGAAGGTATCTGCCAGGTCCACGACATGATGGTCCCGCTGCAGTGCGGACTTCAGGGCCGCAGCCAGTTCTGGCTCGTCTTCGACCAGCAGGATGTGCATCGGTGGCGTCCAGGAATGGGCGGGAGGCGGCCCTTCCAGAAGGCGCAAAGGGCAGGGCGCTGGCAAGGTATTACGGAAACATTGCGCCAACATGGCGTGAATGCACCGCATGTGCAGCCTCGTCCTGCCGGGTTGCCCCGCATGCGCCCCCCTAGTAGCTTCCGAAACGGATCTGCACCGCGCCGTCCACCACGTTCACGACGCCGATCTCCGCAGGGCCGAGCTCGACCACGGCGGGCCAGGAATGGCGGAAACCCAGCGGCCATGCGGGAGGCGTTACCGTGCGCCAGCTCGATCCGCTGTCCTCGCTCCAGCTGACTTCATTCAGGCACGAGGTCACGAACATCACCCCGCGCGTACTGGTCATGACGTGGGGGCCGCAGCGCTGGTCGGCGAGCGGCGTGCCCAGGCCGGCCGGCCAGGTCCGCCCATCCGTCGAGACCTTGTACGACACCGGGCATTGCGGGTCATCGCCGCAGGTCTCGAACACCATCAGGTAGCCACCGGCGGGGCGGCGAGCCATGACCGGCATGCCGGGCCGGAGCTGCCCACCGCCCGGCTGTTCGGCAATCGTCATCGCAGGTCCCCAGGTGCGCCCACCATCGCTGGACAGGCGCTGTGAAACGACCTGGTTGTAGGACGGGTGCTCATCGGCACGGGTTTCATCGGCATACACCAACGACAGCGTGCCGTCGTCCAGGCGCGTCAACACCGGCTCCCACACGCCGCGGTCCTTGCGCCCGTTCGGTGCTTCGTTGCCGGCGAGGGTGCTCAGGAACGTCCAGTGTGCTCCAAGGTCGTCGCTGGCATAGAGATGCAGACGGTAGGAGGTCCCTTCGACCAGCGAACGCATCGCCAGCA
Organism: Stenotrophomonas sp. STEN147; assembly: GCF_056757995.1. Classification (NCBI taxonomy): domain Bacteria; kingdom Pseudomonadati; phylum Pseudomonadota; class Gammaproteobacteria; order Lysobacterales; family Lysobacteraceae; genus Stenotrophomonas; species Stenotrophomonas sp. STEN147. The sequence continues at coordinate 205,815 of NZ_JBRRCG010000002.1, read as the reverse complement.
GCACACGCCCCTCCGGCAGCACCAGCAGTTCGCCGTTGTCGATCATCCGGCCGGGCTCGGCCACGTCGGACCAGGGCGCCCAGCTGCGGGCCCGGTCACTGCTGATCGAGAGCTGCAGGGTGGTCGGCTGCCCCTCATTGAAGCGCGTGGTCACTGCCAGCCAGCGACCATCCGGCAGCTGCGCCAATCGCCCCCATCCCGCGTCTCGGGCGGCCACGGTGGCGGTGCCGGTCCATGTGATTTCCGCGGCGTGCAGCACAGAGGCGAACCCGGTCAGGGCCAGCAGGGCCAAGCAGCGCATACCACTGCGCAGCACGGATGCGTGTGGGACAGTCAGGGGCATCGAGGTCACCAGTAGGTTGCGTAGAGGGCCACCAGGATCGCCAGCACCGCCAGCGAAGCGACGTTGAACGATGGGGCGGTGGCATAGCTCACATCGTCGGTGCGGATACGATCGCGATCGCCACTGGCGCGGGTGCCCAGCGCGACGCCTACGCCCAGCAACAGCGTGACCAGGAACACCACGCCCATGCGGTCCATGAAGGGCAGCGAGGGCCACAGCAGCTTCAGGGCCAGCGACAGTACGAAGGAGCCGACCGCCGCAGCCAGCGCACCGGCTTCGTTCGCACGCTTCCAGAACAGGCCCAGCAGGAAGATCACCACGATGCCGGGGGTAAAGAAGCCGGTGAACTCCTGGATGTACTGGAAGCCCTGGTCGAACCCGCCCAGCAGTGGGCGTGCGGTCAGCACCGCCACGATGATCGAGACGGACGCCGCGAACCGGCCGACACGCACCAGTCTGGCTTCCGAGGCATCGGGCGCGCGCTTGGCATAGAAGTCGAGCGTGAAGATGGTGGCGACGGAATTGATCTTCGATGCCAGCGACGCAACGATGGCGGCCACCAGCGCGGCGAACACCAGGCCCAGGATGCCGCTGGGAAGCAGCGCCAGCATCGTCGGGTAGGCCGCGTCCGGGCGTTCCAGGCCGGGGGCGAGCATGACCGCGGCGATGCCGGGCAGCACCACGATGGCCGGAATGAGCAGCTTCAGGAACGCAGCGAATACCACGCCCTTCTGCGCCTCACGCAGATCCTTGGCGGCCAGTGCCCGCTGGATGATGTACTGGTTGAAGCCCCAGTAGCTGAGATTGGCGATCCACATGCCGCCCAGCAGCACCGACAGCCCGGGCAGATCCTTGTAGAACGGGTTGTCCTTGCTGAGGATCATTTCAAAGCGTTCGGGATGCTGCTGCCACAGCTGCATGAAGCCGTCGGTGACGCTGCCGTTGCCGATCTGGCCCAGCGTGATGAAGGTGACCAGCAGGCCACCCAGAACCAGCAGCGAGACCTGCACGATGTCGGTGAGCGCGACCGCCTTCAGGCCGCCATACAGCTGGTAGGCCAGTGCGAAGGCGCCCAGCAGTACCAGCGCCACGTCCTGGTTGAGGCCTGCCACGCCGGCAATGGCGATCGAACCCAGCCACAGGATCGAGGTGAGATTGACGAATACATACAGGCCCAGCCAGAACACGGCCATCAGCGTCCGGATTCGGTTGCCGTAGCGCTCCTGCAGGAACTGCGGCATGGTGGTGATGCCGTTGCGCAGGAAGATGGGCAGGAACCATTTGCCGACGATCAACAGCGTGATCGCCGCCATCCATTCATAGGATGCGATGGCCAGGCCGATGGCATAGCCCGAGCCGGACATGCCGATGATCTGTTCGGCCGAGATGTTGGCCGCGATGAGCGAGGCACCGATCGCCCACCATGGCAGGCTGCGGCTTGCCAGGAAGTAGTCCTGGGCCGACTTCTGCCGGCCGGCCTTCTCGCGGGAAACCCACTGCGCGAGGATGAAGATGCCGGCCAGATAGGCCAGCACGATGCTGATATCCAGGGGGGAAAGGCTCATGGAAGCTCCGCGATGGGTCCGCGCTGTGGGCACGGCGGCACGTCATTGGGGTTGCCGGCGAACCGGGGCTCGGGAACGCCGGCGATGCCGGCGTCGGTGGCGAACAGATGGCCGGCGAAGGGGTCGCGCGCACGGGCGGCCGGGTCCAGGCCGTCGTGCGCGCTGGTGATGAACATCGTTCGCAGCGTGCTGCCGCCAAACACCGGGCGGGTGGGCTGCGCGACCGGGACGGAAAGCGTGCGGTCCTGCCGGCCATCGGGCCGGTAGCGCACCACGCGCGAGCCGCCCCAGCGGGCATTCCAGAGTCCGCCTTCGGCATCGACCACACTGCCATCGGGCTCGCCATCCTCGGCGCGCAGATCGGCGAATACCGTTACCGCACCCGGGCTGTCGCCGTAATCGCAACGCAGGATCTGCTTCTGCAGCGAGTCGCAGAAGTACATCGTGCGGCCGTCCGGACTGAACGCTACGCTGTTGGCAATCGCCACGGTGGGTAGTGAAAGCGTCTCGAGCACAAGGTCGGCGGTGAGCCTGTAGAAGGGTGCGACGGCCTGCTTCGGACCGTTCGTGGGCTCATGCAGCATGCCGAACACGAAGCGGCCCTGGCGGTCACAGGCGCCATCATTGGCGCGCAGACGCGCCCCTGTGTCGGGCAGCACAAGCACGTCACGCAGCTCGCCGCGCGCCGGATGGAAGAATGCCAGCCGCGACGCCAACGCCAGCAGCAGCCAGCCTTCGGCTTCGCACAATGCCAGTGCGGCCAGCCGCTCCGGCATCGGCCAGCGGGTGAGCGCGCCGTCACCGGGGCGATAGCGCCACAGTTGCGCCTGCGCGATGTCGGTCCAGTACACCACCGATTCGCGATCACACCACAGCACGCCTTCGCCCAGGGTGTTTGCGGCCGGCACCGCGACAGTGGCGGACCCGCTCACACCCAGCCTCCGTCGATGATGAAGTCCTGGCCGGTACACATGCGGCTGTCATCGGCGGCCAGGAACAGGGCGGCGCGCGCCAGGTCATCCGCGCGCAGATAGCCCGGCAGGCATTGCGCACGACGCAGCTGCGCTTCGCCCTCCGCATCCAGCCACAGCCGCTGCTGCTTCTCGGTGATCACCCAGCCCGGTACCAGCGCATTGATGCGGATGCGGTCCTGCCCCAGTTCCCGGGCCAGGCCGTTGACCAGGCCGTGGACCGCGGATTTGGCCACCGCGTACAGCGGATACCCACTGTTCTTGATCATCCAGCCCGTCGAACCCAGGCAGATGATCGAACCGCCGCCGAGGGCGCGCATGTCCGGCACCAGCGCCTGGATGGCGAAATACTGGTGGCGCAGGTTCACCGCCATGCTGCGTTCAAAGTCCGCGACGCTGGTGTCGGCCAGGGCATGACGAGCGTCGTTGGCGGCATTGTTGACCAGCACCGAGAACGGTCCAGCCTGGGTGCGCGCCTGGGCGATGGCGGACCGGAGTGCCTCGATATCGGTGATGTCGCAATGCAGATAGCGCGGGGCAGTCGCAACGTCGCGCAGGCTTTCCAGCAGTGCTTGGGCGCCGCTGTCGTCGATGTCGAGAAAGACGACCTTCGCACCCTGCCGCGCGAAGTGCTCGACGAAGGCGGCGCCGATGCCGGTGGCACCACCGGTGATCAGCACCGCGCGGTTCTCAAGGCTGGGATAACGTGCCTGATCGGTCATGGCGCTCACCACTCGGCCACGCTGCCATCGGCATGGCGCCAGATGGGGTTGCGCCAGCGGTGGCCTTCGGCGGCCCGCTCGTCAACGTAGGCCTGGTTGATCTCGATGCCCAGCCCCGGGCCGTCGGGAATCCTGACGAAGCCTTCCCTGTACTCGAAGGGCGCGCGGTCCACCAGGTAGTCCAGCAGATCGTTGCTGGCGTTGTAGTGGATGCCCAGGCTCTGTTCCTGGATGAAGGCGTTGTAGCAGACCGCATCCAGCTGCAGGTTGGCCGCCAGCGCGATCGGACCGAGCGGGCAGTGCAGGGCGATCGCGACGTCGTAGGCTTCGGCCATGGCCGCGATCTTGCGGGTTTCCGTGATGCCACCGGAGTGCGATGGATCCGGTTGCAGGATGTCCACGCCACCGGTCTGCAGCACGCGCTTGAAGTCGAAGCGGGAGTACAGGCGTTCGCCCAGCGCGATCGGCGCAGGGGAAAGGGCGGCCAGTTCCGGGATGGCTTCCAGGTGCTCGGAAAGCACCGGCTCTTCGATGAACATCAGCCCGAAGGGCGCCAGCTCGCGCATCAGCACCTTGGCCATCGGCTTGTGCACGCGGCCATGGAAGTCCACGGCCACTCCCACATCGCGGCCCACCGCATCGCGCACGGCCTGCACGTTCTCCAGTACCCGCGTGACCTTGTCATGGCTATCGACGAACTGCACTTCCTCGGTGGCGTTCATCTTCACCGCAGTGAAACCGCGTGCCACGGCGTCGCGGGCGGCACGGGCGGTGTCGGCCGGCCGATCGCCGCCGATCCATGAGTACACGCGGATGCGGTCGCGCACGGGCCCGCCCAGCAGGGCATGCACCGGCACACCCAGTGCCTTGCCGTGGATGTCCCACAGCGCCTGGTCGATGCCCGCCAGTGCGCTCATCAGGATCGGACCGCCACGGTAGAAGCCACCACGATAGAGCACGTTCCAGTGGTCTTCGATGTGCCGGGGGTCCTTGCCGACCAGATAGTCGGACAGCTCTTCCACGGCCGCCGCCACGGTGTGCGCGCGTCCTTCGACGATGGGCTCGCCCCAGCCGCAGATGCCGGCGTCCGTGTCGATGCGGACGAACAGCCAGCGCGGGGGCACCAGGTAGGTCGTGATGGCAGTGATCTTCATGCGGGGGAGTCCGTGTTCGTTCTGTTCCAGGCGTCGATGAACGCACGCGCGCGGCGTGCGACGTCGTCCGCGGGGGTCTTGGGGGCATACAGGGCGGAGCCGATACCGAAGCCGGCGGCACCTGCCTGGCGGTAGGCGGCCATGCGCTCCGGGGTGATGCCGCCGACGGGCAGCAGCGGCGTGCCGGCGGGAAGCACGCTGGACCACGCCTTCAGCACCGGCGGTGGCAGTTGTTCGGCGGGGAACAGTTTCAGTGCATCCGCACCGGCACGCAGGGCGGCGAAGGCTTCCGTGGGCGTCGCCACCCCGGGCGTGCAGACCATGCCGCTGGCGTGGGCGGCGGCGATGACCTCCACGTCCGCGTGCGGCATCACCACCAGCCGGCCACCGGCATTGTTCACGTCCTGCACCTGCGCGGTGGACAGGACGGTGCCGGCACCGACCAGGCAGCGATCGCCGAGCTGCTTTGCGAGCAGTTCGATGCTCTGCAGCGGTTGCGGCGAATTGAGCGGGACTTCCAGGATGTGGAAGCCGGCCTCGGCCAGTGCCGCGCCGATGGCGGGCGCCTCCTGCGGGGTGAGCCCGCGCAGGATGGCAACCAAGGGGAGGGGTTGCATCCAGGCGGTGCTCATGGTGTTTCCTTCAGCGTGGGGGTTTTCTGGACAGCCGCGCGCCCTTCAGATTGGCGCGGGAGTCGGCAATCATGTCCAGCATGGCGGCGCGCGCCGCGTCCGGCTGCTTCTGCCGGATGGCGTCGTACACGTCGAAGTGGCGCGGCAGCGAGTACTTGAAGTCCTGCGCGGTCTGCGCCGAGAGCAGGAAGAAGGTGCCCAGCGCCGCGTCGATGACCGAGAACAGGGATGCCAGCAGTTCGTTGTTGGTGGCTTCCAGCACGCTCTCGTGGAACATCAGGTCGGCCTTGGCCCACGCATCCTGGTCCGGTGCATCGGCCATGGCCTGGTACGCGCTCTTGATCCTGGCCAGCTGCGCGGGCGAACGCCGCTCGGCTGCCGAAGCCGCGGCCGCCGGTTCGATCACCTCGCGCATCTCCACCAGCTTTTCCACGAAGTCCTGGGTGGGCATCAGCGCGCAGCGCCACGCCAGGATGTCGCTGTCCAGCTGCTTCCAGTGACGCGGGTCGCGCACCCGCGAACCGGTTTTCTGCCGGGTTTCGATCAGCCCTTTGGAGCCCAGCACCTTCAGGCCCTCGCGCAGGGCGGAGCGGCTGACGGACAAGGTCTGTGACAGCAGCTCTTCCCTGGGCAGGAACTCGCCCGGCTGAAGTGCGCCGCTGATGATCCGCTGCCCGATCTCCTGGGCCACTTGGTCGTAGAGGTTGCGTACCTCGATCGGTTTCACAGGCATCCCTTTGGCTTGGTGCACCGCAGGCTGCGGTCACTCCTATTATCCGACAAAAGGACGGGTGCGGGGTGTGAGGCATGTGGGGGAGCGTCGTCATCAGAGCTTGAACCGGAAGCCCATGCCCAGGGTCTTGTCCTGGTAACGGATGTCGCGCGGCCGCGTGTTGCCGCTGCCCCAGTACTGGTGCAGGTTGTTGCCCAGCAGGTTGGTGGCCGAGAACACCACCGTGGCGCGCGGGGTCACGTCGTAGCTGATCGAGAAGTCCAGCGAGCTGGCCGGCTCGACCTGGTCTTCCGTTCCGGCGACCGTGGGCTGGGTGAAGAAATCGATGTACCGGCTGCGGTAGCCGTAGGCCAGGCGTGCACTCAGGCCGAAGTTCTCGTAGAACAGCACGGCGTTGTAGTTGTTCTTCGAGACGTTCTGCAGCGGCCGCGAGATCACGGGCCCGCCAAGGAACTCCGGAGACTTGGTATCGCCTTCGATGTAGGTGTAGTTGAACTGCGCACCCAGGCCGCTCCAGGCGCCGGGCAGGAAGTCGAAGGTCTGCTGGTAGGCCAGCTCGACACCCTGCAGATGGCCGCTGCCGGCGCTCTGCGGGGATGACAGCTCGTAGTCCTCTCCGGCGATGACCACATTGGTGATGTAGTTCTGGATGTAGCCATCGATGTCACGATAGAACACGCCTGCACTGACGTAGCCCACCGGGGAGAAGTACCACTCCAGCGACATGTCGTAGTTGGTCGACTTGATCGGGCTCAGGTCGGGGTTGCCACTGCTGGCCACGCCCGCCCGGTTGACGGTGCCGGGATTCAGCGAGATCGACGGGTTCAAGGCACCGAAGTCCGGATAGCTCAGTGTCTTGGCCGCCAGCACGCGCAGCTGCCAGGCATCGTTGAAGTGCAGGTTCAGGCTCGCGTTGGGCAGGGCATTGGTGTCCTGCGTGCTGCGGGTGATGGCACTGTAGACACCCGTGCCCGCGTCGAACGAGAAGGCGTTGAGTTCACGCTTGATCTTCTCCGCACGCACGCCTACCAGACCATCCACGCGCAGGCCGCCCAGATCGAAGTCGTACTTCGCCTGCAGGTAGCCGGCGCTCTTGCGTTCTTCGATATCGAAGAAGCGGCCGGGATTCTCCGCCGCCAGCCCGTCCGGCAGGCCGTAGTAGCGGCGCAGCGCGTCGGCGTTGTCGATCAGGTAGTCGTAGCAGGGCGTCAGGAACGACTGGTTCAGTGCGGAGTTGCCGCGCTTGCTGCAGAAGAAGCTGCTGGCCGGGAACAGTCCCACCACCTGGTTGGCGGGGTTGGGCGAGGCGGTGATGTTGCCGGTACCGGCACCGCCCGGTGGCGGCGTGCTGATTTCCACGCTGCCCTTGGCACTGGCGGTACGGTCGGCGTAGCGCAGGCCGAACTGGAGGTTGGCGATCGGGCCGTCGAGGAACTCGAACGTTCCGTCGCCGCGCCAGCTGTTTTCCTCGCCGCGCGACTCGCCCCAGGTCTGGAACAGGCCATTGAGGTAGAAGCGCGACGGATCCATGGCCGGGTTGCCGGCCAGGTGCCAGTTCTGGTGCTTGCCCGAGGTGCCGTCCCAGACGGTGGTGATCGGCCCGGCCAGGAAGGTGTCGATGATGAAGTTCTCATCGCGGTAGTAGCCGGACGTACGGGCCACTTCGGTGGACAGCCGCAGCTGGTCGCCGCGCCACTTGAAGCCCAGCGCGTTCTGGATGTCCTGGCCGCGCTGCTTGTGCGCCTGGGTGCTGCTTGCGGCATAGCTGTCGCCGGTCCACGTGCCGCTGGTGGCATCGCAGATGGTCTGGCCGGAGAGCGGCCCGTCCAGGCGGTTGGCATAGCAGTTGTCGCCGACCTGCAATCCTGTCGGCGGCACCACCCCGACCGGGAAACTGAAAAGGAACGCCTGGTCATAATCGTCGCGCACGAAATCATAGAGGCCCTCGACATAGACCTCGGTGCGTTCGCTCGGCTTCCACTGCAGGGCGTAGTTGAATGCACTGCGCTTGCGGTCGCCATGGTTGTAGTTGGTGCCCCAGCCATTGGGGGCGGCGATCAGGTTGCCGTCATCGGTACGCGCCGGCGTGCCATCCGCATTCTCCAGCACCTTCGGGAAGTCACCCCACACCGCATCGTACGCATAGCGCTTGCCGACATAGCCGAAGTTGACCATGGCGCCGATTTCGCCGGCATCGGTGTCCCAGCGGTTGCTCAGCAGCAGGCTGGCGGAGGGATCGATGTCGCCACCGTACTTGCTGTGCGTACCGGTCACGGTGCCGGCGATCTCCGCACCGTCGAAATCCAGCGGGCGGCGCAGCTGGATGTCCACCAGGCCCGCGATGCCGCCCAGTGGCAGGCTCGCCTCGCTGCTCTTGTAGACGTTCAGGCTCTTGATGGCGGTGGCCGGCAGGTTCTGGAATGCGTAGCCGCGGCCGGAGCTGCTGAAGATCTCACGGCCGTTGAGGGTGCTGATCACGTTCGGCAGGCCGCGGATCACCACCCCGGTGGTCTCTCCCTGGTTGCCCTGCGCCACCTGCACGCCGGTAACGCGCTGCAGGGCGTCGGCCACGCTGTTGTCGGGCAGCTTGCCGATGTCTTCGGCAACGATCGAATCAACGACCATCTCCGCCTCCTGCTTGATCGACTGGGCGGTCTGCAGGCTTTGGCGCAGCGCGGTCACGGTGACCGTGTCCAGGTTGACGGCCTCCTGCGGGCCGGCCTCCTGCGCCTGCACCAGAGAGGGCAGGGCGAGGGCCGAAAGGATGGCCAGGGAAAGCACGGTGCGGGAAGAACGAGCGGTCATGGCGGTATCTCCGGATTCCGGAAAGCAGTCGCGGTTGAGTGGCCCGCCGTCATGCGAAGGCGGGCGCCAGTAAGGTCAGAAAGCGGGAACGGAGGTGCGCGGGGTCTTGGCCAGCCTGCGGAACAGCTCGGCTTCGCGTGCCCGGTAGGGCGTGCCGTCGGCCTTCAGCAGATCGTGGAACCACACGGTGGGGGCTTCCATCGTGTAGGGGCGCTGCCAGCTGTCCCACGGGAAGCGGGTCTGGATCGCGCCGTCCACGAACCCCCAGTTGATCATGCCGATGTTCTCGCGGCGGGCGATCGGAAGGATCGTGTCCACGTTCGAGCCTGCGCCGCGTGCCAGCCATTCGGTGCAGATCAGCGGGCGGCCGTACCTGCGCAGCTGTGCAATGCGGGCAACGAATGCCTCCGGCTGCTCGTAGTTGTGGAAGGTGATCACATCCGACTGCTCCAGCTGCGTGCGCTGGATCGCGGTGAGCGATGCGGCGCCCGGCGACCAGTCATCGCCAATCCACACGCCGCTGGTGAGCGGCTGCACCGGCTTCTTCGCGCGTGCCCAGTCGAAGATTTTCGGCAGCAGTTCGGCGATGCGTTCCTGCTCGCCCGGCAGCTGCTTGTCCATGTAGTTGCCACCCCCGGGGTTGTCCGGTTCGTTCCACAGGTCCCAGGCCAGCACGCGCGTGTCGTTGGCGAAGTGACCGATCACGCCCTCCACATAGGCCTGGAAGTGCGCGTCATTGGCGCGGTCCACCAGCATGTGGCGACTCGGGCTCTGCACCCAGCCGGAGTTGTGCACGCCGGGAATCGGACGGCGCTGCGGGCCGAGCACCGGATCCGGGTCCCAGCAGCTGTCGAAGAGCACGAGCATCGGGCGGATGCCGTTCTTCTCGGCGATGGACAGGAAGGTGTCGATGCGCTTCAGCAGGCCCTGCGGGTCCTGCTGCCACAGCAGGTCATGCAGGTAGACGCGCATGGTGTTCATGCCGAACTGCTCGCGCGCCCAGCGGAGTTCGCGGTCGATGGCTGCCGGATCGAAGGTCTCGGCCTGGAACATCTCCAGCTGGTTGATGGCGTTGGAGGTGGTGTAGTTCGCGCCCACCAGCCACTGCTGCCTGGAATACCAGGCGTCGGCTTCGGCCGGGGTCCAGCGTGCGGCGTCGGTCGCATGCGCCATCGGTGCGACGGCGAGCAGCGTTGCCAGCAAGGGGGTAAGCCACTTTCGCATGAGATGCATCTCCTTGGTTCATGAGCTGCCCGTCCTGGCGTGAGCCGGGAGGCGGGTGGTGCGTACTGCGGTGGATTGCCGGTGCCGTGGGCGACCGGTGTGCCAGCTGCGCGGGATCAGCGGCCGGGCGGTGTGCGGTCGGTCGAGAAGTCGTAGACGATGCGGTTCACATAGGTCTCGCCCGGGGCCAGCCGCGCCGAGCCGAACGACGGCTGGTTCGGTGTGTCCGGGAACAGCTGCGGTTCCAGCGCGATGGCATCGCCCTGGCGATAGACACGGCCACTCTTGCCCACGGTGCTGCCGTCGAGGAAGTTGCCCGAATAGAACTGCAGGCCAGGCTGCGTGGACAGCACGGTCATCACGCGGCCCGAGCGCGGGTCGTGCACGCGGGCGACTTCGCGCGGCTCGCGCGTGGGCGATCTGCTGATGACCCAGTTGTGGTCGTAGCCGCGACCATGCAGCAGCTGCGGCTCATTGCCCTGGCGCAGGTCGCGCCCGATCGGCTTGGCCGTGCGGAAGTCGAAGGCGGTGCCTTGCACCGGCTGCAGCACGCCCGTGGGAATCAGGCCCGCATCCACCGGCGTATAGGCGCTGGCCGGAATGGTCAATTCGTGATCCATCGCCGAGCCGGAACCCTCGCCGGACAGATTCCAGTATGCGTGGTTGCTGAGGTTGACGATGGTCGGTGCATCGGTCGTGGCGCGGTACTCCACCTCCAGCCGGCCATTGCCCTTCAATGCGTAGGTTGCCGTGACCGTGAGCGTGCCCGGATAACCCTGGTCGCCGTCAGGGCTGACATGCTGCAGGGTGGCGTGATCGGCGGCGGCGTCGACGATCTTCCACACCACCTTGTCGAAGCCGCGGGTGCCGCCGTGCAGGCTGTTCGGCCCATTGTTGACCGGTACCTGATAGGTCCTGCCATCCAGGGTGAAGCGACCCTTGGCGATGCGGTTGGCGAAGCGGCCGACGATCGTGCCGAAGTACTGCGGATTGTCGAGCGTCGCCTTGAGCGTCGCGTCGCCAAGCAGTACATCGGCGTATGCGCCATCACGGTCCGGCACTTCCAGTGAGTGCAGTGCAGCGCCCAGCGTCAGTACCGTGGCCTGCATGCCGGTGCCGTCGCGCAGCAGGATTGACTCCACCACGGTGCCATCGGCCGTCCGGCCTACCACAGCGCGTTCCTGTGCCTGACCTGCGCCCACTGCAGACAGTGCCAGTACGCCGATCAGCCCTGCCGTCTTCCCCTTGCCAGCACGCATTGCTCAAGGCCCCTCTCGATGTCGTGATGCGTACAAAAACATATAATCAGACAATACGCACGTTGCGACGCAGCACGTGGTCACCCGCCGCGTTTGGCCGTGGTCAACGCGCAGTCGCGGTCATCGCGTGCAGTGCGGAGAAGCCGCGCACCACGGCGTCGGCGGACGCCACCGCGTGCGTGGCGATGCCGATTTCCGACAGCGCCGCCTGGTACAGCCGGGTGACCGGTCCGGAGCCCACCAGTGGCACCGACGCCGACCTCAGCCCGGGGAACAGCGCCAATGCGTCTGCAATCTCCGCACCGGCCAGCAGTCCGCGCAGGTAAGCGCTGGTCGCCGTGCGCGGCAGGGTGCCGCGGATCATCCGTGCCCGCACACCGAACAGCAGTGCCCCCAGGCCCAGTCGGCGGTCGGCGCCTGCATGCACACCCTCGGCGAAGGCCGGTCCTGGCTCACCCGGTCCGTCCAGCACCGACGCAAGCAGGCCGCCAGTGGCCAGGCGATCGAACAGTTCGCCGGACATTGAGGTCATGAAGCTCTGCACCTGGCCGTCGACCAACTGGATCCACTTGGTATGCGTACCCGGCAGCGCCACGATGGCATCGGGGCCGACATCGCCGCCGCGCAGCAGGCCCAGCAGTTCAGTCTCCTCGCCGCGCAGCACGTCCGGCATGCCATCCACGGGGCGCACGCAGGCCATGCCGGGCACGATGCTCACGGAGAGCTCGCCGATCCGGGTCGGCACCAGCTGCTGCGCAATCGAGGCAACACCTGCAGGACACTCCACGTAGCCGGCATCGATCCAACCGACATTCGACCCGATCATGCCGGCCGCATAGGCGTGGCGTGCAGCCGGCCAGCGTGCGCGGATCGTGTTGGCGGCCACCACCATGTCGTCACGGTCCAGCGTGGCCACGCCCGCGGGCATTTCATGGGCATCAAGCCGCTCACCGTTGGGTCCGATCAGATAGGCGCGCAGATTGCTGCTGCCCCAGTTGATGCCGATGATGCTGTCGGGGTGGTCCTGCTGCATGGTGGTTCCTCGGAGCGATGGTGTTGCCTATTGTCTGATTATATGGTTTGGTTGCCGCTCGCTGGCAAGCCTGCCGGCGCAGTTCCAGTCGGGAGGGGAACGCAATGAACGGCACGCTTTCCATGGCGCTTGCAGCGCTGCTTCAGGTATCGACGAACGCGTCCGCCGCGACGCCAGCGGTGGACAATCCGCTGCTGGACTCCGGGCCGGACCCGTGGATCACCCGCGATGGGGACGTGTTCTATTACATGGGCACGCACGGTGATCGCCTCGCCATCCGCGCCACCCGCGACCTTGCGCACCTGGCTGACGCGCGCGAAGTCACGGTGTGGCGTCCGCCGGCAACGGGAGCGAATGCCAAGTCGATCTGGGCGCCGGAACTGCATCGCATTGATGGGCGCTGGTACATCTACTACACGGCGGCAGCGGGTGACGCGCCCGAAGGCCAGGAAGACGCCCATCGGGGGGTGTTCGTGCTGGAGAACAGCAACACCGATCCGACCCGGGGCACATGGACCGACCGCGGACGGTTGGCTACTGCACACCCCGGCATCGACGGCACCACCTTCGTGACCGCCGGCAAGCGCTACTTCGTGTATTCGCCCTATGTAGGACCGGACAGCGTGCTGGCCATCGTGGCCATGGCCAACCCCTGGACCCTGCGGGGCAGCGAAACCATCATCGCGCGGCCGGACCAGGCGTGGGAGCGACAGGGCGGGCGGCAGATCCTGGAGGGCCCGGAGTTCCTGCAGGGCCCACGCGGCGACCTGTTCCTGACCTATTCGGGCAGTGCGTGCTGGTCGGATGACTACGCGATTGGACTGCTGCACGCCAAGGCGGGCGCCGATCCGCTGGATGCGAGCGCGTGGCACAAGGTAAAGCAGCCGATCCTTGCCAAGCATCCTGCTGGCAACGTGTACGCGCCGGGGCACAACGGTTTCTTCCAGATGGCCGATGGCGCGCCGTGGATCATCTACCACGCCAACCCGGGGCCGGACATGGGCTGCACCGCCAAGCGCTCGCCGCGCATCCAGCCGGTGCATTGGAGCCAGGACGGCATGCCGCTGCTGGATGCGCCGTCCGGGCGCGGAGTCGGGGTGAAGTGACTGCGTCGGCGGTCGAATGCTCTCACGCTTCTCCAGCAGCCTTGTCTGGCGCCAGGGCGGCCGCGCGGCTGTGATGAAACGCCGCGGCAGGGCTGGAGGTGCGAGGTGCCGGATTGTTCCGATGCTTTGCTCTACACCGCCGGCACCGTGATCCTCTGCAGGTCCAGCGTGGCCCGCAGCGCATAGTTCTTGCGGATCACCGGCACGATGCGGGTCAGGCCTGGATCGAAGTAGTCCCTGAACAACGGCGGCCGTGCCGAACCCAGATAGAACGCACGGTCCTGCTTGACTGCTGCCGGCAACAGCACGTCACTGAAGTCGCTGTCGGAGGCGTCAGTCACCAGGCACGGTACATGGCGGAGCCCAAGCTGGCGCAGCAGGTACAGGCGATGGGAGCCATTGGTCAGGATGAGGCGGTTGCCGATCCGGGTGGCACTGACGAAGTTGTCGCTGAAACCCAGGTAGATGACCAGTGCGTGGCTGGCTGCACCGAAGGGTTCGTAGCCGGAGATGGCGGACGGGTCGATCGTCGCCACGTCCAGAAAGCGCAGGTCGTTGGAGCTGGACGCAAAGGTGTAGCTGCCTTCGGACCGGGACGCGCGGACCGGCGGGTGAGCGTGCCGCCCGTTGCGTGCAACCAGCTCCATGATGTCCTGTGCCGTGGGGGAGGCGGGGAAGGCGGCGGCAAGCTCGCCGATATGGCGCAGGTTGATGCACTCCTGGAAGACCACCAGCCGGTCGATCTCGACCATCTGCCATGCGCGCGGCACGTTGTTCGTCATGCGGTGCATCGACGGTTGGCGTGGCGCGTGGTCGGCCAGCGCCGCCATCTCCGCAGGAAGTGCATGCACCTCGACCGCGTCGGCGTCGTTGGCCTCTTCCTTCAGCTGGCGCAGCGCGTCGGCGCGGGCGTTCTTCCATTCCTCCACCAGCATCGCCTCATCGAAGCATCCGGGCGGGCATCGCTCCCTGATGAAGCGGATGAACCTCGGCAGCGGGAACGGTCCTTTGAGCAGAAGGGTGGGCTCAAGGCCATCGTCACTGGTCGGGTCGCTCATCCATTTCCCCTTCGAGAAGGCGTGTCGACGTTGCCGGACAGCGACAGTCGTCACACTGAAATAATATGTTATATCGTAACATTTGCATGCCTTGACGGCAATCGCTCTGCAACACGCGCAGCGATGGTGGCTTGGCTGCTCCGTATCCGTGGCACGACGCCCGGATACATCCACTGACAAGAGGAGATGTTCATGAACGAGCTGATTGAGCTGGGTGTAGTGGCAGGACAGCAGAACCCTGAAGGCCAGGGTGGGGGCGGTGATCTGATCGAGCTGGGCTCGGTGGTTTCGGAAACCAAGGCACACAACCACGGCACCTTGTGGGATGGCGTGTTCCCGACCACCTCGCCCTGATCCACTGCGGCATGCATGACCTGCGGTGCATGCCCTGCGCATGCACCGCTTCTCCGCCTGGACTGAAGAGATCACGTAATGGAACAGCCTGCGGCGCGCTATTTCCTGTCGAAGCAGGCCCATGTCTGTGTCACCGGCGATGCAATGGTGATCCTGGACCAGGCGACGGGAAAATACCTGTCGCTCGACCGCCATCGTGCCGCCAGCCTGGGCGGGCTGGTGCTCGATTGGCCGTTGCCGGCAGACGGCCGGCGGATGCCGGGTCTGTTGCAGTCGCTGCTGCAACGCGGGCTGATCACCGACGATCCGCAGCGAGGCAAAGCCGCGACCAGCGCGTCGATCGCGCTGCCGCGCCACTGGATACGCGACGGTGAACCCCGCGGTTGTCCGCGCATCACCGCACGTGACGTCCGCAGATTCATGGCCGCGTGCATGCGTGCCGGATGCAGCAGGACGTTCCTTCCTTTCAGCCACACGGTGTCCTCGGCGCGCAGGCGTGCGCAGGGATCACAGCGCACGGACGTAGGCGTGCAGGAGCTGGCCCTGCGCGTCCGGGTGTTCGACTGGCTGCGGCCGTTGGCCTTCAGGAAGACGGACGAGTGCTTTCTCTACTGCCTGGCGATGCGCGAATTCCTGTCCAGGCATGGAATCGTCGCGGACTGGGTGTTCGCGGTCAGGACCCAGCCCTTCGCGGCGCACTGCTGGCTGCAGCACGGCGATCAGGTCCTGACCGATATCCCCTTCAACCTGCGCCGGATGGTTCCCATCCTGGTGCTGTAGAGGCGCCTCACGCATGTATCGATACATCGCCGTGCTCTGGAACACCTCCTGCGACTCCGCAACCGCCCGGGCTCAGCAGGCGATGCAGCGCATCGAGGCCATGCACGCCGGCATCACCTGCGTGATGAACGACCACGGCGCCGCGATCTATGTCCAGAGTGACAACCCGGGCTACCTGGACTGCAGCCGCTGCGGCTCGCTGGTCGTGCTCGGCGCGCTGTTCGACAGGAATTTCGGCCGGGATACCGTGCCCGCGCGCGTGCCACTGGATGCGGCCGCCGCCGATGCGGCCTGCCGCACGCAGGGAAAAACCCTCGTGCAGCACTACTGGGGCCGCTATGTAGCGTTCGGCTACCAGCCGCAGTCATCGAGCTGGTTCGTCCTGCGTGATCCCGCCGCTGAAATTCCCTGTTACATGACGACGGCGGGTCAGCTGACGGTGGTCTTCTCCAGCATGGAAGACTGCCTTGCACTGGGCCTGCGCGATTTCAGCATCGACTGGCCCTTCCTGTCCTACTCGCTGCTGTTCCCGTTCCGTGACGGGTTGCAGACCGGCTTCAGGGAGGTCACCGCCATCGAGGCCGGGGAGGCCGTTTCGATCCGCGATGGCGAGCCGGTCAGCCGGCAGTGCCAGTGGGACATCGTGCGCCTGGCCCGCGACGAACCGATCGAAGACCTGCAGGAGGCGGTGCAGCTCGCGCGCTCCACGCTGCTGGGCTGCATCGGTGCCCTGGCCAGCCGGCACCGGCGTATCCAGCTGCAGCTGTCGGGTGGGCTGGATTCCTCCATCATCCTCGCCGGCCTGCTGCACGCGCCCTCCCTGCCGGAAGTGGACTGTGTCCACCACTATGACGACGGCATCGGTGCCGATGAGCGGATGTTCGCCCGCATGGCGGTGGCCGGTGCCAGTGAGTCGTCGGGCCGGCGCTGCGGGTTCGTCGAGTACCGGCGGCAACCCCACTGCGCGCTGGAAGAGATCATGACCTTCCCGCGGACGGCGCGGCCGGCACATTGCTCGGGCTACCTTCTGCATCGCCGTGATGTCGCCTTTGACGGAGATACCGTGCAGTTCACCGGCGTCGGCGGCGACGCGGTCTTCCTGCGCTTCAAGGGCAACGCTGCGGCGATCGACCATGCCTGGCGGCGCGGCATCGACCGCCACTTCTTCCGGGTCGCATTTGAAACCGCACAGTCGGGCGATTCGCTTTATGGCGTCCTCAAGGATGCGGTGATCCATGGGCTGCTCAGGCGGCCGGCCAGCATCAACGGTCGCTGGGGCAACCCCTGCGAATGGGTGAAGGTCGACGCGACCGAGCAGGACGTCACGCCACCGGCCTGGCTGCGCCATGCGCGCAACGAAGGCCATGAGGTGTCACCGTACAAGCTGGCGCACATCAGCCGGATGGTGTTTCCGACCAGCGTCCTTGATCCGTTCGAGGGCGCGGGTCGCTGGCACGGTGTCTCTCCGATCAGCGCACAACCGCTGGTCGAACTGTTCGCGCGCATGCCGCTGCGCCTGCTCATGGCGGACGCGGAGGACCGGACGATCGCACGGCGTGCCTTGCAGGGACTGCTGCCGGACGCTCTGCTGTCGCGGAAAGTGAAGTCCTACCTCGACGATCACTCGGTCGCGGTCACCCAGGGCCATCAGGCGTTCATCCGCAGCCTGCTTGTCGATGGGCTGCTGGCCCGGCGTGGGTACATCGACAGCGCGTCGGCCGACGCAGGCATCCGCCGGGTCGGCCCGGATCATTCGTCGCAGGTGCTCGGCATCTTCGGCCCGCAGGTCAACATCGAAGCCTGGCTCAGGCGCTGGGCAGAGCGGCCCGCAGGGCAAGGAGCCGGAGTCGCCTAGGCGCTCCGGCTCATCTCCTCGAGGTACAGGCTCTCAAGATCGTTGGCGGTGATGGTGGTGGCATCCAATGTCCTGCGCAGCCGCCCGGCCTGCATGAGGCCGATCGTGGTGGCCACCTCACGGGCGCGGAACAGATCGTGCGTGGCCATCAGGATGGCGGTGCCACGATCACGCTGCCGCACGATCAGGTCATGGAACTCGGCCGACGCGGTGGGGTCGAGGCCGGAGGTTGGCTCGTCAAGCAGCAGTGCCTTGGCGTCCTTGACGATGGCCAGGGCAATGCCGACCTTCTGCCGCATGCCCTTGGAGTAGAGGCCCACGCGTCGTCCGAAGACATCCGGCGCCAGGCCCGCTGTACTCAGTGCATCCCGCAGCCGGGCGGGTGAGCGGTCGTCCACGCCGGCCAGACGCGCGAAGTAGTCCAGGTTCTCAAGACCGGACAGCTCGTCGTACAGCGCCACGGTCTCGGGGATGTACAGCAGCCTGCGTCGCACCTCCTGCGGGTGCCGGTGCGCGCTGAGTCCATCGACTTCCGCGGATCCGGAGGTGGGGGTGAGGAAGCCCAGAAAGAGCTTGATCGTGGTCGATTTTCCCGCACCGTTGGCTCCGAGCAGGCAGAAGATCTCGCCGGGTCCCACCTCGAAGCTGACGTCGTCGAGTGCCCGGTGGGTGCCGTGTTCCTTGATCAGGTTCTTTGCAGAAAGCATGTGGGCTCCTCAAGGGGCCGCCAACCGGCGACGCATCGATCCGGCGGCGATCAGCAGAATCAGGGTGGCGGCGAGCAACGCCGCGAGATCGGCACGCACTCCACGCCGGCCCGCGCCGGCCGGCTCCACGAACCGGAAGCGGGGCAGGGCTTCATATTCGGCAAGTGTCTGCGGCGCGTCGCGATCCAGGTACGCCTTGTGCAGCAACCGACGGGCCTGCCAGAACGCATGGACCTGGTCCTGGAAGGCGAGCGCGCGATCCGCGTCCGAGCCGGCGATGCGGTCCAGCGCGTCCTGTACTGCGACCGCGGGCAGCAGCAACCGCACGTTGTCCAGCACCCGGCGGCGAGCATCCTGCGCCCGCTCATGCGATTCGATCAGCGGCGCAAGGTCGAGATCGGTCGCCAGCAGGTCGGCATAGGCCTCGCGCACGTGGTCCGGAATCACCGGTGTCGAAGAACGTACAGCCGTTGAAGCACTGCGGCGATGGAGTGTCTGTTGCCTGGCCGTCGCGGCCAGCCGCGCCTTCACGTCGGTCGCGAGCTGCATCTGTGACGGTGGCGGAACGGCCAGATTCACTGCCGCTAGGGTCAATGACGGGGCCATCACCACGATCAGCAACCACACTCCGCCGGCCGCAATGGCCGCCTCCGTGGTGCGCCGGGCGAAACAGCCGATCAGCACCGCCACCGCCAGCCAGAAGCCGCCATAGGCAAGGATGACCAGCGAGAGCAGGCCGAGGCCGGCAAGGCTCTCCGCACCGGACCACGCCGCCGCGCCGACCAGGATCACTCCCGCAGGCAGCAGCACCACGCCGCCCCGGGCCAGCGCCTTTACCGCGATCAGCCGTCCCACCGCGACCGGCTGCGACAGCACCAGCGCAGCGATGCCACGCTCGCGCTCGCGGGACCAGAGGTCATAGCTGGCTGCCAGGATGATCAAGGGCAGCAGAAAGACGATGACGAACGCCAGATCGAACCGGCCTGCGGCCCGTGCTGCCGGATTGCCGATGTCGGCCCACACGTTCCTGAAAAGCTGGGAGCGATCGCCCAGCGCCACCACGTCGGCCGTATAGGGATAGGCCTCCGCCTGCCCGATCGACACCGACGCCATCGCAGCGGGCGGTAGCACGGGTTGGACGCGCGGCAATACCGATGGCGCCTTGCCGACGAACACCCGGCTGCGGTCATGGGTGTGCTGCTCTTCGAGCTGGATCATGCCGATGGCGGCGTTACGCTGTTCGACCCACCCCCTGCCATTCCACGCGGCGTAGGCGGCCAGCGCCAGCAGCAGCATCAGCAGGGTGGGCAGCGCCCGATCGCGCAGCAGCCTGCGCACCTCATGGCCGGCAACGGAAAGACTGCTCATGGGATCGTCCCCAGGCGCCGGGCCGAGAAGAACACCAGTCCAAGCGCCAGCAGCAGCCAGCCCAGCAGAATGGCCAGGTTCGCCGCCTGTGCCGCGGCAATGCCGGCCAGGCGCTGTTGCCCCGGCGTGTAGGCCACGGACCGGGTGAGGGTCGCGATGTCGGCACGATGCTTTTCCCCCTGCGGCGCCTTGTGCTGCTTCACTTCCGCATTGAGTGCCTGGATCAGGCGGTAGCGGTAGTCTTCCACGCTCTGCAGGAAGGCCAGGTGCGCCGCGAAATCGGTTCGGGCGAATGCGCGTGACCATGACTGCAGCGCGATGGCCGGAGAAGCAACGGCGAATGCGCGCTGTGTTGCTTCCTGCTGCCGATAGGTCGCATGGATGCGCTCGAAATGGCGGTTGTAGGTGTCCGTCGAGTTCCTCTCTGCGAACTCCAGGGCCACGCCCCGGAAGTTGACGGGGAGCTCTTCCACCGTGTCGACCTGGTAGCGCGCCATCAGCGCGTGTCGCAGGGCGTCCAGCCGCTTGTCCGCAGGGTCATGGCCATCCACTCCGTTCTCCGCCTCTTCCGTCACGGCGGCCCTGAACGCCGGCGCGCTGGGCGTGGGATCCAGCGATTCGGCCACCGCTGGCGCCATTCGTGGCACCAGCACGGTGGCTACCACCCAGAACCCCAGCAGCACCACCAGCGAGGTCCGTGCCGAGCTGGACAACGCCGAGACACCGACCGTGAGGGCACAGAACACCAGCAGATAGAGTCCGTAGGCCGCGCACATGGCCAGCAGCGCGGCGATGTCCATCCAGCCGGCGTTCTGTCCCGCCACAGCGGGAACCGTCGCCGCCAGCATGGCAAGCACCAGCAGCAGGGACGCACTTGCCAGAGCAATCAATCGGCCGATGATCAGCACCGCAGGCGACGCCCCGGTGCCGAGTTCTTGGCGAAGGGTTTCGCGGGCGACGTCACCGGACAGCGTGGCGAAGCCGGCAAGGATGATGAGCAGCGGCGCTACTACCTGCAGCGCCCAGGCAGCAGAGAAGCCATCGAACCGGCTGAGGGCGGTGCCCGCGTCCATCGCGCGATGCCTGGCCGGGTTCTGTGCGTGACCTTCGATGAACACCGAGGTGCCCAGTACATCGGTCAGTCCGGGATCGAGCGCGGCCAGGGGCCGCACCGGTGCGGGAATGGCGCGTCCCACATGCGCCGCGGCATGGGGATCGATCACGCCCTGGCCGTCCCACAGCCGCGCTTCCTCCGCTGCTACGGCCTGGCGCTCCTGCGCCTGCAGGGACAGGCGCGCGGCACCCGTGGCAACGGATGCGCCCGCAAGCAGCAGCAGGACCAGGGCGAGCCACGGCAGGCGCCGCTCACGCCACATCAAGGTCAGCTGGGTTGCCGCGACACCGGCAGCTTGCCGAAGCGTCGACGCAGGCCGGAAGCGGGCGGGGGAGGGCGGGCTCATCCGGCTTACCAGCGATGCGTGAGGGTCACCGACAGGAAGCGACCCAGCGCGGTCGCATTGGTGGGGTCGTAGCCGGTGTTGATGCTGTTGA
Source organism: Stenotrophomonas sp. STEN147 (assembly GCF_056757995.1). Lineage (NCBI taxonomy): Bacteria > Pseudomonadati > Pseudomonadota > Gammaproteobacteria > Lysobacterales > Lysobacteraceae > Stenotrophomonas > Stenotrophomonas sp. STEN147. The sequence goes on along the minus strand of NZ_JBRRCG010000002.1, from coordinate 184,595 downwards.
TGATGAAGGGCGGATCCCGGTCGAGAAGATTCTGCACGTTGAGGGCGAGCGACGTGCCTTCGTGGTCGCCGGCCGGGGCGCCGAAGTGGTACTTGAGATTCAGGTCGACGGTCGTCCAGGAGCTGACGTGGGGGTGGGCGATGTTGGTCGGATCGCGGTAGCTGTCCACGTAGTTCACGAAGACGCCGCCTGCGGCCTGGCCCCGGTCCACGGTCAGGCCGCCGCCCAGCTTGAGATCGACCGGGTAGTACACCGCGTTGACCGCGTCCAGCTCGGGCGATGTGCTGGTCACGCGCCGCGTCGATTCGAGGATGTACTGCCCGGCCAGGTTCATCGCGATCCGCGTCTGGCCCACATCGACGCGATAGGACGCGTTGAGATCGACGCCGCGCTGCGAGGTGGAGGCGTTGTTGCGGAAGCGGTTGTCCAGGATCACCTGGCTGCTGGTCTCGTCCAGGCCGGCAGGGAGTGCATACGGCCCCACACGTGAGACGAACAGCCCCAGGCCCGACACGCCCAGCTGGCGCGCCTGCTGGATCTGCTGCTGCGATGGATCGACGGTCAGGATGTCCGCGTAGGGGGCCGTGGACTGCAGGAACAGGGACGGGAAGCTGCCGCCGAAGCCGCTGCCGATCCGGTCCGCATAGTCGATGTGATAGTAGTTGGCATCAACCGTGAGGCCGGGAACGGAGGGCGGCGCGAACGAGAACCCGCCGGTCCAGGTTTTCGCACGCTCGGGGCCGAGATCGGGATTGCCGTTGTAGAGCATCATCAGGACGGTGCTGCCGTTGGCCGCGTTCGGGTTCGGCACGTTCGCCACGACCACGGTGTTGTTCAGCTGCATGTCCTGGTAGACCGGTGCGCGGTAGGAGCGGCCGTAGCTGGTACGGAACGAGAGTCCCTCGGCGGCTTCCCACAGCAGGCCCAGCTTGGGATTCAGGGTGGAGCCGAAGTCGCTGTAGTCGTCGTAGCGCGCCGCCGCGGTCAGCGACAGGCTGCGAACGCCGGGCATGTCCTTGAGCAGCGGGATGTTGAGCTCGGCAAAAGCGGACCTGATCGTGCGCTGCAGATCGAGCGGCTTTTCCAGCCCACGGTGATCGAGCAGCTCATAGCCATCGCGGCGGTAACCGACGCCGACCGCTGCGCGTACCGGGCCGGCGGGCAGGCTGAACACCTCGCCGTCGGCCACCACGTCCAGGTAGCGCGATTCAGAGTTCGTATCCGTCGGTGGCGCCGTGCTGACGGTGCTGCCGGTAATGGTCGTGCGCTCGTAGGACACCTCGTTCCTGCCGAATCCAGCGTCCAGGCGCGCCTGCCACTGGCGCGGGAGCTCCAGGGTCAGGCCTGCGAACACATCGAACTGCTGCGTGTGCGGGAACAACCGGGTTTCGTCGGCCGTGCCGGAGATGGTGGTGTCCATCTCGCGCTTGGCGAACGAGCCGGTGAGATTCAGCGTCAGCACATCGCTGAGCTCCTGCACGCCATCGACATACAGGCTGTGCCGCTTCGATCCGGGATAGAGATCGTAGGGCCTGACCGTGACGTTCCGGGAGAAATCCTTGTCGGTGGCGGGCAGGTTGCCCTGCTTCAGGAACTCGTAACTTGCCAGCACACGGCCGCGGTCCCACGCCCACCCCGCGGACTGCGACACCTGGTACTCGTCCATGTTGCCGGTGGTGACCGTGCCGTACCGCAGCGACGACTCATAGCCGGTGAAGTCCTGGCGCAGGATGATGTTGACGACGCCACCGACGGCATCGGTGCCGTAGATGGCAGAGGCACCATCGGTGAGGATCTCCACGCGTTCGACCGCACTGAGTGGAATCAGCGATACATCGACATACTGGTAGCGGTTCGATGAGGTCACGCGATGGCCGTTGACCAGGGTCAGCGTAGTGCCCGTACCCAGGCCACGCAGGTTGATCGCGGTGCCCTGGCCGAAGTTGTTGCCGGTATCACGGTCAACACCGAGATTGGCCACATTGGCACCATTGGCGCCGCCACCGAAGTTCTGCGGCAGCTTCTCGAACAGCTGCTGCAGGGAGGCCACGCCAGTGCGGTCGATGGCCTCCCGGTTGATCACGATGACCGGCGACGCACCACCGCCGATGGCATCACGGATGTTGCTGCCAATCACCAGCACCTTGTCCAGGGTGGCCGTGGGTGCGTCGTCGTCGGTGCCCGCGTTCTGTGCTTGGGCCTGCGCTCCGATCTGCAGCGCGGCAGCGATGCTCACGGCCAGCAACGCGCGCCTACCGCCCATGAATGCCTGTTCCATTCCCCGGTCCATCACTCTCATCCGATCTCGGCCTGCAGCACGGTCACGTGCGCTTGATGGCGATGTTATATCATATCATTTGGCCGCACAGGGACTTCCTTCCCTGTGAACCGCCGAGACGCCGGGGACCGAGAGTGATGAAGCCGTTCGCTGTGCCCGCGCCTGTCAGCGAGATACTGACGGCCTACTGGAAAGCCGATCGCACGCTGCTGCTGCTCATTGCCGCCACCGTGCTGCTCTCCAGTCTGGCCACCGTTGCCGCGCCCTATCTGTTCTCGCGGTTGATCGACCGCCTCCCCGGTCAGGGCGCAGCGGTCCTGGCCGGGTGGTTCGTTCTCTACGCGGTGCTGCTCGGGGTGGGCAGCGTGCTGCAGAACACGGTGCAGTACCTGTCATTCCTCAGCGGCGAGAATCTGGGCTTCATCACCAGTACCCGCTACTTCGCGCGCCTGCTGAAGAAGACCAGCAGCTTCTTCGTCGAATACAACGCAGCGGAACTGCAGGTGGCCGGCGAAAAGGGGCGGGGGGCGCTCAAGATCGTCGTGCAGCTGGGCCTGGTGGCCTTCATTCCCAGTGCCCTGCAGATCGTGTTGACCCTGGTCACCCTGGGCGCGCTGATCAACCTGCAGATCGTCGCCATCGTGCTGGGCTACGGCACGGTGGCCGTGGCGCTATCTGCCCTCGCTACCCGACGTGCACGCATCCACCGCGAAGCGGCCGTCGAGGCCGGCCAGCAGAACGCCCGCTTCGTCGGCAATGCCATGAATGCCATGGAAACGCTCAGGCAGTTCGGCGGCAGCGGCTGGATGGTGCAGCGCTTCGAGCAGAAGGCGCAGAGCGTGCGCGACAGCTGGCGTGCCTACGTGCTGCAGCGCGTAGGCTTCATCGCCCTGCTGGGCATCGGCCTGGCCATCGAGTTCATCGTCACCTTCACCCTGCTGCTGCCGCGTTACCAGAACGGGCAGCTGAGCGTAGGCGACATCGTGCTGTTCAATCTGCTGCTGCTCCAGCTCAACCTGCCGCTGGAGATGATCGCGCGCTCCATCGATGACGTCGCCCGTTCGTGGAGCATGCTGGCGCCGCTCTCTGCCCTGTGGGCCGCGCCCGAGGAACCGCAGGTGGCCCATGCCGAACGGTTCTCCGCCCGCAGTGGCCTGCTCCAGTTCGACGGAGTGAGCCACCGCTATGACAACGGTCGCGGAGTCACCGATGCGACCTTCCACGCCGGACGCGGTGGCATCACCTTCCTGATGGGAGAGACCGGTGCCGGCAAGTCGACACTGTTCAAGCTGGCGCTGAAATCCATCGAGCCCCAGCACGGCCGGATACAGGTGGACGGTACCGATCTGGCCCGGATTGATCGCGCGACGTGGCACGGGGCCGTCGCGGTCGTTCCGCAGGACGTGATCCTGCTCAACGAGAGCTTGGCCGACAACATCCTGCTGGGGCGCCCGCGCGATGACGAGCGACTGCGGCATGCCGCACGCAAGGCTGCCATCCTTACCTTGATCGAGGCACTGCCCGAACGCTTCGAGACCACCGTTGGCGAGCGTGGCCTGAAGCTCTCCGGCGGTGAGCGGCAGCGCATCGCCATCGCACGCGCACTGTATGGCGAGCCCGCGATCCTGTTGCTGGACGAAGCGAGCTCCGCCCTGGACGAGGCGACCGAACGCGAGATCATGGGCCATATCCGGGCGCTGGCCAGCGAGGTGACCGTGCTGGCCATCACCCACCGGCGCAGTGTCGTCACCGATGCCGACCGGGTGGTGGAGCTGGGCGGGGCATAGATCGAACCCCCTGGAAGGCCAGCGCAGCCCTGATTCCGCGCCCGGTTTGCCGGCGTTCGTCGGCCGGCGCGGGGTCTGGTCGCATGCCGCTCATCAGGCAGGTGCATTTCGGCCAGCGTGGGCACTTGAACACGGGGATGCAGAGATACATGAAACGTTGGCTCTTTCTGATGCTTGTAACGGTCCCGCTTGCCGCCGGGGCCATCGTCATCCGTGACGACGTGGACGATGCCCGTTACCGCGTCGATGGATCTGCCTTCCCGGCCCTGGCCGACCTGCCGGGAGAGGGGCACGGCGTACTGATCGCTCCGCGCTGGGTGGTCACCGCCGCGCACGCGGCACCGATGGACGGCATGGGTGCCGAAGTCACCGTCGGTGGGCGCAACTACGCCGTCGCGCGTGTGTATCTGCACCCCGGCTTCAGGCCGATGCCGGCCGCGCTGGGCGACGAAGCCCTGGCAACAGGCAGTGCAGGGAAGATCCACGCGTTCCCGGCGGCATCGGATGACATCGCGCTGATCCGGCTGGCAACGCCCGTTGCCGATGTCGAGCCCGTCGCCCTCTATCGGGGCGCGGGCGAGGTTGCGCAGGTGGCCACCTTGATAGGGAAGGGCGCCACCGGGAATGGCGCCGAGGGGTTGATCCCCGGAGGGTCGCATCGCACCACCCTGCGGCGTGCGTTCAACGCCATCACCGGCGGCAACGACCGCTATCTCTGGTACCGCTTCGATCCGCCGCCGCGTGGCCTGCCGCTTGAAGGCGTGCTCGGCAACGGCGACAGCGGTGGCCCGCTGGTCATCAATGTGCAGGACCACTGGCAGCTGGTCGGCCTGGGTTCCTGGATCACCGCCGTTCCCGAGCACGCCCTTGAGGCCGGCTTCTATGGCCAGGTGGTGTTCAACGTGCGCATCTCACGCTACGCCGGCTGGATCGACCGCGTCATGTCCGGGGACGACGCCGGTCGATAGCGGTCGCCGGGTTCAACCCGGCAGCTCGCACTTCATCTTGCCGTCCACGTAGTACGGCTTGGGCACGTTGGGGTTGTCGCTGGTCTTCTCGAAGACCACCTCGAACGAGTCGGTATCCGGCGAGCCCTTGCGATCGGTGCAGGCGTCCTGCAGCTTCTTCTTGACCGCAGCAATGCCGGCATCGCGGTTGGCGCCTTCGGCGCTGTTGGTCAGGTTCACGGTTTCGGCCGAGGCCAGCGGACTCAGGGCCAGCAGGCAGCCGGTAATCAGCACGGTGTGGAGCTTGGTCATGGACTCGCCTCGTGAAGGTTCAGGGGCTTCGAGGATAGTGCGCGGCTGTTAACGGTGCGTGGTTGGGTGTGACGCGTCACGTTAGTAAGTGCCGCCCGCCGGTCAGGGCGGGCCCACATCTACGGACGCTGCGGTCAACGGGAGTGGCTGTGTGTCCCGCGAGCGCCAGCGCCCGCGGGACGAGGCATCAGCCTTCCGGCAACAGGCGTTCACTGGCGTGTGCGGTCAGCCCAAGGCCGGCCATGACCAGCCCTTCCAGCACACGGTCGCCGACGTACTGGTCAGGCTCTCCATTCTTGCGGGCGCGCTCTGCGGCAAGCAGAATTTCCATCACCACGCGCAGGCCATTGAGAGAACAGTCGGCGTCGGACAGTGCCATGCGTCGCCCTGGCGGAAGATGGCCTTCCGGCCAGGGCCGGCCGTTGGACGCGGCACCTGCGCCGATGCTGTGCAGCAGTGAAACAAAGGCGTTGGGATCCGGTGTGGGCTCGTTGGCGGGATGCAGGCGGATCGGGTGCGGAGAAGGGGGGTAGGCGTTGGTCATGGCAGGGCTCCGAACAGATAAACGGAAGCCGCCACCGATGAAGGTGGCGGACGGTGCGAGGTTCGAAACCCGGTCTACGCTAAACCGGCAGGCACAAGGCCTCCGCGCACCGCCCGCCATAGCCGGCCGACGGATTGCCAGCCGGCACCACCTGATGGGTGATGCCGGCTGGCAAGCGTGTACTTCAGCGTAGAACCGGGGTTTCGAAGCCCGGCCACCCGTTTTCGGTGGCGCGCCAAGAATTACTCCCGGTCATGCGGGAAGCCAAGGGCTTGGGGCTGATGCCGACAACGCCCTCGACGCTTCTGGCATTGTCGCATAGCTGACCGGGGCAGGGAGGCGCCCGTCGTGCAAGGGTTTGGCGTGATTTCAGGCGTGGGCTGTCGTGGTGGTGATGGCTCGAGTCCCGGAGCCTGGACTTCAGGGCAATCACGACACGCGGCAGAAGGGATCTGAAGGTGCTGGGCGCTCAGATCACCGTATCGCTATACGCCGCCTGTTCTTTCAGCCATGCGATCACCGTCGATGCACCGCTGCGCACATCGCGGTGCAGTGGAAGCGCAATCCAGTAGGCCGGGCCGAGCGCCACAGCGGCATCCTTGAATGGCCTTACGAGCACGCCAGAGGCGATGTCATCGAATGCAAAGCGATGGCGCGCCAGCGCGACGCCCTGGCCCTGCACAGCAGCCCGAAGCACGAGGTCTGACGATGAGAAGCGCGGGCCGGCAGTCACATCCATCGAGGCCGGACCGTACAGCTGCCGCCATGCCTCCCACGATGCATGTGGATCACGATCATGCACCAGCCGCGTCCCGAGCAGGTCGGCCGGCTGAGCAGGTTGGCCGGAAGCTTCGAACAGCGCCGGGCTCATGACCGGATACAGGACTTCGTCCATCAGCGGCTCGCACCTGGCATCGGGCCAGGGTCCACGGCCCATGCGTATGGCCAGGTCGATGTCGCCGGTCTGCAGGTTGTCGATCTTCTGGTCTACAACCACCGACACCTCAAGGTGAGGATGCGCCTGCTCGAGCCGCGGAAGGCGCGGAAGCAGCCAGCGTGCCGCAAATGAAGGTGTGGTTGATACGGTCACCGATCGCCCGGAGCGTGCTTCCTGCACTGCGGTGATTGCGCGCTCGATATCGCGGAAGCTCGACAGCGTGGCTCGGCCCAATGCCTCGCCTTGCGGTGTAAACGTGATTCCTCGCCGGCCTGCAGCGTCGCCGACCAGCCGTACACCCAGCCAGAGCTCCAGCTCCGCGAGATGGCGGCTCACCGACGAGTGGACGATGCCGAGCTCGCGCGCGGCCGAGCGAATCCCGCCGTGAGCATACACGGTGGCGAACGCCCGAAGTCCGTTGAGGGGCATCTTCATGGTGGACTCAATAATAGACCAGAAGCGGCGTCCCTTGGACCAGCTTGCCATCACACGATGTTGCATCGAGTCCAGATCGGAGAGGGTGAACATGGGAATGCTGGTCGATGGCCGCTGGGTCGATGCCGATTCGACCATGATCGATGGTCGCTTTGTGAGACCGGAAAGCATGTTCCGGCAGGGCCTGGATGGCATTGCGGGCCGACTGCGCGCACAACCGGGTCGCTACTGGCTCATTGCGTCGTCCAGTTGTCCGTGGTCGCATCGCACCCTGCTGCTGCGTGCCCTCAAGCGCCTGGAGCATGCAGTGCCGGTGCAGATCGCGGGCGGTGAGCGGATGCAGGGCTACGCAGTGGCCGGCGGTGCCTCCTGGGTCGTCCCGGGATGCGGCTCGCGGGTCCGGCACCTGCACGAGGTCTACCGCCTGTCGGCACCCCGTTACACCGGCCGGGCAACGGTGCCGGTGCTGTGGGACAGTCAGGCCTGCAGGATCGTCAGCAATGAGTCGTCGCACATCATGCGCGCGTTCGATGCGGCCGATGGGAACGTCGCGGGGGCGTTCACGCTCGTTCCGCCCGCCTTCCGCGGCCGGATCGATGCCCTCAACGCCGCGCTCCAGGCCGGGCTGTTCAATGCCGTCTATCGCGCCGGTTTCGCGCAGCGGCAGGACGCCTACGAAGAAGCTGTCGAGAGTGTGTTCGCCATGCTGGATCAGTTGGAGCGGCGTCTTGCGAATGCACGCTATCTGTTTGGCCTGATCATCACCGAGACGGACTGGCGCCTGTTCCCGACATTGGTCCGGTTCGACGCCGTCTATCACGGCCACTTCAAATGTGCACGTCGGCGACTGATCGACTACCCGCACCTGTGGGCCTACGCGCGAGACCTGTACTCCTGGCGCGGTGTCGCGGCTACGGTCGATCTCGACGTGATCCGCAACGGGTATTACTGGCACGATCGAAGCGTCAACCCGTTCGGCATCATTGCCGTCGCACCCGATGCGGACTGGTTGGCTGCGCACGGTCGCGAGCGCTTCGGACCGGCGCGGGTGACGCTTGCCTCCGGGCAAGCGATTGAGGTCGATCCCATGACGCTTCAGCGCGGAGAGGCGGTGCGATGAGCGCTCTCCTGATCGGCGCAGGTGTCATCGCCGTTGCCACCATCACGCCAGGTCCCAACAACCTGCTGGTCATGCGCATCGCCGCGCGAACCGGATTCGTGAGCGCGCTGCCAGCGATCGCCGCCATCGTTGCCGGAGGATTGGGCATGTGGGCGCTGGTGGCGGCCGGAGCAAGCACCGCATTCCAAACCGTGCCGCACCTGTACGCCCTGATGACCCTTGCTGGCGGGGCGTACCTGTGCTGGATGGGCGCCCGCCTGGTCCTGGAAACACTCCGGCCACCTGAGAAGCACGTTCCCACGCCGACCAGTGTCCGGCACGGCAGCGTGGTGGCGCTGTTCTGCTTTCAGTTCGTCAATCCCAAAAGCTGGGTGCTGGTGCTGACGGTGACTGCCGTCGTCGGCAATGGCGCCGAGCCCCTGCGGACCTCCCTTGTGCTGGCGGCAGCGTTTACGGTGATCTCCGCACTTTGTCTCGCACTCTGGTGCGCGATGGGCGTTTCAATGATGCGCCATCTGGACACAACCGCGGCACGCAACTGGATTGACAGGGTGATGGGCGCGCTGCTGTTCGCATCAGCACTGTTGCTCGTGCTCGCTCCGGCCAACATGCCGAGCGCATGATCCCAATCATGATCGGCGGGGTGCTGGTTCCAGCTCTGAGAATGGCGAAGCCTGGCAACTCTGGAGGGGTCAGACCTGCCCGTTTGAATTTAGAAAACGGCCGGTCTAAAATGTGCGGCATGACTCCTGCTGTCACTACGACTACGCGCCGCCGGGGGCGCCCGCCGAGGGCGGATCGCGGCTTTGATGACACCCGGCGCGAGCTGGTGCGCACTGGGATCGCGTTGTTGACGGAGCGAAGCTTCTCTGCAACGGGCATCGACGCAATCGTCAGGCAGCTGGGCGTCCCCAAGGGCTCGTTCTACCACTACTTCGACAGCAAAGAGGCCTACGGCTTGGCTGTGCTCGAGGCCTACGACGAGTATTTCTGCCGCAAGCTGGACCGGCATCTACTGGACGAAGAGCGCGATCCGCTTGAGCGGATCCTTGGATTCGTCGCCGACGCCTGCAATGGCCTGGAACGATTCGACTTCCGGCGAGGCTGCCTGGTCGGCAACCTTGGCCAGGAGATCTCGACATTGCCGCAGGCCTACCGTGCCCGATTGATCGAGGTATTCAACGGATGGGAATCCCGGCTGGCCGCCTGCCTTGAACTGGCCCGGGGGCGCGCTGAGCTCTCGTCCGACGCGCGCTGCTCCGAGATCGCCACCGCCTTCTGGATCGGATGGGAGGGCGCTGTCCAGCGTGCACGGCTTGAGCGCAGCGTTGTGCCGCTCACGATCTTCGCCAATGCGTTCCTGGCGGGCTTGCCCCGCTGAGTCCATGTTCGTTTGCCGGCATGTAGCCGATCAGTCTAAATCATGCAGCAACCTTGCTGCTGCCCCAGGAGGAAGGCCATGTTCAACGCCGTATACATAGACAAGACGGGAAACGAATTGCAGGTCGACGTCAGGCAGGTGCCTGAATCGGCCCTGCCGGAGGGCGACGTCACCGTCCAGGTTTCGCACAGCACACTGAACTACAAGGACGCGATGGCAATCACCGGCCAGGGCGGTGCGGTGGTGCGGTCCTTTCCGATGGTGCCCGGCATCGACCTGGCCGGCACTGTGCTCGAGTCGGCGGACCGGCGCTATCAACCGGGCGACCAGGTGGTTCTCAATGGCTGGGGCGTGGGTGAGCGGCACTGGGGAGGGCTTTCGCAGCTGGCACGCGTCAACGCCGACTGGCTGATCCCGCTTCCAAAGGGCATGCAGCCCGAGCAGGCCATGGCCATCGGAACGGCCGGCTATACCGCCATGTTGAGTCTGATCGCGCTGGAGCGTCATGGCCTTTCCCCGGATGCCGGTGAAGTGCTGGTTACCGGAGCGAGCGGAGGCGTAGGCAGCTTCGCTGTGACGTTGCTGGCCGATCGTGGCTACAACGTCGTGGCGTCCACCGGACGGCTGGACGAGACCGACTACCTGAACTCCCTGGGTGCCAGCGAGGTTATTGATCGCAATGTGCTGTCCCAGCCAGGCAAGCCACTTCAGCGGGAGCGGTGGAGTGCCGCCATTGACTCGGTGGGCAGCCACACACTGGCAAATGTGTGTGCCGCCATCAAGGAAGATGGCGCCGTGGCCGCGTGCGGGCTGGCTCAGGGCATGGACTTTCCTGCCACGGTCGCGCCCTTCATCCTGCGCGGCGTGAGCCTGCTGGGAATCAACAGCGTCACGCGGCCCACCGCAGAGCGGCTCGTGGCGTGGGAACGGCTTGCCAAGGACCTGGATATGGGCAAGCTCGACGCCATCTCCCAGCACATCGGCCTGGGAGAGGTTGTAGCCACTGCCGAAGCCCTGATGGCGGGACGCATCCGCGGACGCGTCGTGGTCAACGTCAATCGTTGACGTGAGGATCGTTGCCGCTGCCTGATGATGGCGTGGCGCCACTGGCCGGGGGCTCTGTCATCTCCTGAAGGCGCGGGCCTGCACCGTGCCGACCATCGACCAACGCCTTCTTCACTGCCCGCGACATTACACTTGCGCGCTTTCACATGCGGAACAGGGAGGCAAGTAACCCCATCGTGAGAGCCATTTCCTCTATTGCCGCTGCCGTGCTCGTCAGCGCTTCGCTGACAGCGGAGGCATCGGAACGCGATCGAAACGGCGGCGCTTACTTCGAGCCGGGCGGCGCGGCAAGGTTCAACTACGGCTGGCTCGACTACGGCGCGACCAGCCGCCTCCAGCTTGAACTGCTGCGTGCAGACCTCGACGCTGGGACCGGGCCGTTTTCCTTCTCTGCCCAATACCGCTGGTACGATGGTTTCGACGCTGTGCATCACGCCTACGCGGGCTGGCAGTTCTCCGATGCTACCCAGCTGAAGGCAGGTATCCAGCAAGTCCCGTTCGGGCTGCTCCCTACCGTTTCGCAGAGTTTCTGGTTCGGCTCCGGCTACTACCTGGGCATCGAGGATGACTACGATCCCGGCCTTGTAGTGATTCACCGCAGCGGCAGCACAACCTGGCATCTCGGCTGGTTCTCCGGAGACGAATACGGATCGGGCGCTCGCTACGATCGCTACTCCTTTGATGTCGCGCAGACCGAGGCGTTGCCGTATCGCGAGCGGCAACGGCTGCATGCACGCGTGGAGAATGCGCGCGACTGGGCTGGCGGAGACCTGTTGCTGGGCGCATCTGCGTTCGCCGGCAATGTGCAGAACACACAGACACGACGCCATTACGGTCACCAGGGTGCAGCTCTGCATGCACAGTGGACGCGCGATGGCTGGACCGCGCAGTTGCAGTGGGCGCGCTACCGGTATGACGTACCCGGAGAGCGCATCGCGATGTCGGCGTTCCAATCCCCCTTCGAGATTGCAGCGCAGGCGGATGTGCCAAGCGCCAACGTCGCCTATTCGTTCGGCCAGAAGGGCTGGCTGGACGACGTCACCTGCTACAACAACCTCAGCATGACCCGACCAGTAGGGCACCGCGCGGGCCTACGCAACTCGTGGCAGAACGTGACCGGTTGCAGCCTGCAGAAGGGCGTCATGCTCACCTATGTCGATTGGATCGCCGGCCGCAACATGTGGTTTGCCGGCGGCGACGGCATCGGCATCAGCGAGGGAGGCCCTTCGCGCTGGCAGTCTCGGTTGAATCTGAACCTCGGTTTCTACTTCTGACCGGCCTCGCGCGCTCAGCAGGCCCTTCCATTGAAGAACCCGGAGGCATGCTGTCAGGAGCGCTGAGACGCCGCAGGTACAGCGCCCAAGGAAGGCGGCTCAGGGCGTCTCGTTTGATTGAGACAGCAGACTCCTCGCAACTTCTATTGCTCTCTCGCGTGAGGTGACAATGTGGAGAGGGTAGCCCCAGAACTTGGAAAAGGGTACCGAGAACGCCTTGTAGGCGACGCGCTTGGCCGGATTGGGCTCGACCAGGACCATCCCCAGAACCAGCCTGCGAAGCTCGGCCTTGTGCTGCTTCATCCACAGCCCCATGCGTTTCTTCTCCGCTGGCGAGTGGTCATGCTCCTCCGATGGCGCCGTATCAGTGAGAAGTACGAAGGGCTCACCCCGGCGCAGATTCTCCTCGAACGCGTCGAAGTCATCCTGATGTTCGTGTTCGGGGCCTTGCGCAAGATCCATCCAGACCAGGGGAAAATCACTGCTGTTCATCGACATGGGCGGCCTCCTTGAGTTTGATGTGTCGCCAGGTAGTCGCTGCAGCGAACAGGCCCGGCAGCGTGATGAAGAAGATTGCGGAAAAAGTGACGTGCCAACCGTCCCTGAAACCGTCGAAGACGCCGCCGAGCGTATTCAGCAGCACAAGTGCGCTCCCCAGTATCAGCGTAATCCAACAGGATCTTCGGGTATTTGACAGTGCGAGAAGCACTGTCACGATCCAGCACCCGTAATAGGCGGGAAATGCCCAGAGCGCGTCGTGATCAAACGTGATTGCCGGTGCCGCTCCATTGGCCCTGGCGAAGTCGTTGACGTAGAAGAACAGCTGGAAGGTGACGAAGAGAATGGCGCCAGCGGCAGTCGTCAGCCACAGCAATGCAACTCTGTCTGGAACACTTCCGGGCCGGGGTGGGGCGGTGGGCGAAGAGGGTTGAGTGGACATGGCGGATTGTTCTCTGGTGAGCCTCTATGGATCTTGTCGGGTACAGCGATGAATCAGTATCTGTAGTCCAGCGTCACCATCACATTGCGCGGCGCGCCATAGCCGACGGTGTCGAAATCTCCCTTCTGAAGCGCGTACTTCCTGTCCAGGACGTTGTTGACGTTGATGGCCACACTGGACTTGTCCGTGATGGAGTAGCGACCCATTACCGAGAGAAGTGCATAGGATCCCTGTTCTCCACCCAGGGAACTGGTTCCTGTGTTGGGCGCGTTGTAGAAGCGGCTTTGCCATTTGAAGCCGCCGCCCAGCGTCAAGCGGTCCCATTGGCCCGGCAACCGATAGGTCGTGAAAAGCTGCGCCGTGGTGCGGGGCAACTGCGTGTTCAAGCGCTCGTGGGCACCGTCCTTCGCAGTGAAGTGCGCGACACCCGCGTAGACGTTCCATCCACGGGACAGCTCTCCCTGAAGATCCAGCTCGATACCGCGAGACCTGGTCCCGTCGGCGCCGCGGTAAGCCTGCGCTCCGCTGGGTGTGTAGGTACCGGCGACCGATTGCGCGGCGTTGTCCAGTTCGGTGTGGAAGAGGGCAATCGATGCAGTCAAGCGCCCGTCAAGAAGCCCTGCCTTCAGCCCGATTTCGCTTGTTCTGCCTTTTGAAGGGGTCAGCACGTTACCGTTGCTGTCCCGATACTCGGTCTGGGGGTTGAACACCCCTGTGTGGCTGGCGTAGACCGAGTACGTCGCGTTGATGTCGTAGATCAGGCCGGCGTACGGGGTGAACTCGCCACTTTTTCTGTAATGCATCGGTGCTCCACCGGCCGCATCGTCGATTTCATAGGTACTGAGGCGACCCCCGACGATCAGCTTCAATGGGTCAGCCAGCGAGAGTCGCGCCGCGCTGTAGACGCCACCTTGCTTGATTCGGGTTCGCGTCGGCGTTGTGGGTATCGCATCGAAGTCAGGCCTGCGGAATGAGGGGCTCAACGCATACACGTTCACCGGCCAGATGCCTGCATAGAAGGGGGCGACGTCCTCCTGATATGCGTTGCGCCGCGAGCTGGTGGCGCCGACAACCAGATCGTGCTGTCGGCCAAACAGCTGGAAGGGGCCACCGGCCATGACGTCGAACGTGTTCTGGCGACTGCGCCCCTTGGACGCCAGCGCTACCGGATAGGCCCCGTTGGGGAACACGCCCAGGCCTGTGGCACGATCAGGTCGGCCGATGAGGCCAAGGAGCTCGGCCGCATGCTCGGTCCGATATTGATTCGCGGTGGCCTGGAACTTCCAGCCGTTTCCGAAGAGATGCTCGATTTCGGCGAAGGCCGTCTTGAGGGTGTTGTCCCAGTAGCTCCAGTCCTGCGCGTAGTTCCGGGAGCGCGCATACTCCGCTTGCGTACCATCGCTGAACCAAAGTGGCAGGCCTCCCCAGGTCGATCCCTTCGGCGTGATGTCCTGGTATTCGTACCCCAGGCGGAAGGTCGTGTCGGCGGTCAGATCGGCCTCGATGACGCCGTACAGTGACTTCCTCTGCGGCCTGTAACCATCAAGGTAGCTATGTCCGTCCTGGTATGTCCCCACCAGTCGCGACCGGATCCGACCGTCGGCGGTCAGCGGTGTGGAGATGTCGCCGACGCCCCGATAGGTCTCCCAGCTGCCGGCCCCCAGCGAAGCGCTCGCCGAGAAATCACGTGTCGGTCGTTTGCGCACAAGATTGATCGCGGCTGAAGGGTTGCCGGTACCTGTCAGCAGGCCCGATGCACCACGCACGACTTCCACGCGGTCGTAGAAGGCTGTATCAAGAGTGCCGATGCCACTTCCATTGACGGTGCTGCCGACCACCGTGGGTATGCCGTTGTACTGGATGTTATTGATCAGGAAGCCGCGCGCATAGAAGCTGGTGCGCTCACTGTCCGACTGGTACGTGGCGATTCCAGAAGTGCTCTCCAGTGCTGCCTGCACCGAGTCCAGGTGCTGGTCATCCATGCGTTGACGCGTCAGTACAGTCAGTGCCTGCGGCGTCTGCTTGAGCGACAGCGGCATGCGCGTGGCGGCAGAGGACTCCCGCGTCGTATAGGATCCTGTGCCCTCTGTGGCCGCCTTGTCCTTGTGAGCCAGCACTGTAACCGTGGGTAACGCGGTCTCTTCCGGCGCTGTCCTTTCGTCCGCGCGATCCGACGGAACGGATTCGCCTGCAAATGCGGTCTGCGCGCCCAGCAGGGCCAATGCAACTGCCACGGCCAGGCCAGCGTATCGGGCGTCCCTCGGGCGCCCGCGCCTGTACTCCAGATCAGAATTCCCATCCGCACCTGCAAGCACGTTGATCGGGTAATGGGGAGCATCGGCGCTCTGCTGGCCAGTCATAAATAATAGTCATTCGCGTTTGGGCGGCACATTTAACAACGAAATCCAGTGGAACACTGGCGAACCCAGGCCAGACTATTGTTCAGTCAGGCCAGGTCGGCAGCGGCAGGCGGCAGGCGAGAGTCGGCTACAACGAAGGAGCGGGGTCGTACCGGGCCAGAGGTGGAGTAGGCCGGGGGGGCTTGAACGGGAGTTGGCCAGCCCGTTCAGCCCGGCAGATGGCCGGGCAAGGTGATTGTGGGCGGCGCGATCTGCGGCGCCAGCATGGAACGTTCTGAAAGGTAGCGCCCAGGTGGCTTGCCCATCGCCTTGCGAAACATGGTTACAAAGCCGCTTGCACTGCCGTACCCCAGATCCAGTGCGATCGTTTGAACGCTTTCACCTTGGGCCAGACGTTGGAGCGCAAGGATGACGTGCAGCTGCCGGCGCCAACGACCAAAGCCCATGCCGATCTCGTCCTGCAGGAGGCGGCTCATGCTGCGCTCGCTCATGCCGACGCGGCTCGCCCATACGCCCTTCGGGGTCTTGTCGGTCGGGTCGACCAGCAGGCACTCGGCCAGGCGGCGGAGTCTTGCATCGCGCGGCATCGGCAGATGCAGATCTTCAACCGGGGCCTCTGCCAGCTGGTCGAGCAATGTGGCAATGAGGCGCTCCTCCTTGCCTCCAGCTGCATACTGCCCAGGAAAATCAGCCGCCTTCAGCAGCAGTTCGCGCAGCAATGGCGAAACCGCAACGGTACAGCAGAACGTTGGGAGCTCCGGTGCGGCCTCCGGCTCGACAAATAGGCAGTAGCATTCTGTGTGTCCCGCTCCCCTTGCCGAGTGGGGAAGGTCGCCCGGTATCCAGACTGCGCACTGCGGAGGAACGATCCAGACGCCATCTTCCACCTCACAGGTCAAGACGCCGCGAACCGAATAGATCAGCTGTGCCTTGCGGTGCTGGTGGCGCTCATTTTCCCAGTCCCGCGCCACCGAAGCGGCAGTAACGGCTACAACTGCCTGGTGAAGGCTGTCGACGCTCGCGTGCGCTGCGAAATCAGTGGTGGATACTCTGGACATGATGAAGGGGTCGATAGGCGGACGGCAATCTGCCGCCCGATTAGGGATTGCGGCCATTCACTTGTCAATGAAGCAGGCGCATCCTCGCGGCTGCGCTCTCATCGCCCGTTCGCCCGCTTCGGACGCCCCCTTCTGAACGGAGCCGGCTTGCGATGGCGGTTTCATGGGATGATGCATCACTGTGCCCGCCTGCCAACATATGCATACGCTGACTGATCCCCAACTGCTCAATGACGTCGCTGAGATCGGTCGTATCGAGGTAGTGCCACGCATCCTTGAAACCGTAGCCCATATCACGGGCTCGAGATTCACGGCGATTGCCAGGGTTACAGAGACGACCTGGACGGCCTGCGCCACCCTGGACTCGCTCGGGTTCGGGCTTGTTCCAGGCGGGCAGCTGGTCCTGGAAACCACCATCTGTGACGAGATCAGGCAGTCATCAACCTCCGTGGTTTTCGCACGCGCCAGTGCCCACCCGCTGTACTCCAAGCACCACACGCCTCGGATCTACGGGCTTGAGAGTTATGCGTCGGTTCCGATTCATCGGCCGGACGGCAGATTCTTCGGCACCCTGTGCGCCATTGATTCTTCGCCGGGCAACTTCGATGAAGCCCATGTCCGACGGTCCATGGAGCTGCTTGCCGAGCTCGTCGGCAACTATCTGGACAAGGAGGACCGCCTGCAGGAAGCGGAGACGGCGCTTTCGGACGCGCAGCGGGATTCCGACTTGCGCGATCAGTTCATCGCGGTACTGGGCCATGATCTTCGCAGCCCCCTCCAGGCAATCAGCGTAGCAGCAGATGCACTTGAGGTTGAGGCGACGTCCGCGCGTCAGCAGCAGATGCTTGCGCACATCGCATCTGGAGTGACCCGGATGGAGGGGCTCATAAACGATGTGCTTGATTTTGCCAGGGGCCGATTGGGTGGAGGCATTCCGATCTCGCTCCAGGAAAGCGATACGTTGCAAGCTGACCTTGAACGAGTTGCAGGGGAGGTGGCGATCGCCACCGGCCGCCAGGACATCGATGTGCAGATGCGGATCGAGGGCATCGTCGTCTGCGATCCCAGCCGGCTCTCGCAGCTGCTGGCCAACCTGCTGACGAACGCAGTGCAGCATGGCGAGCGATCGGCTCCTGTCACGTTGAGGGTGCACGCTGCATCCAATCGCCTCACGCTGGATGTGCACAACGCAGGCTGCATTGCGCCCGACAGGCTCGGCACCATTTTCAACCCCTTCTCGCGTGATAAGGGCGAGCTTCCCAGGCCAGGTCTTGGTCTGGGCATCTACATCGCATCGGAGATTGCCAAGTCTCATGGCGGGATACTCGATGTGGTGTCAAGTGAAAGTGCCGGAACAGTGTTCACGTTCCGGATGCCAAGCGCGGATGTTGCCTGAGCGCCGGGGCTGGCCCTGCTTGATGCCGCGGCATGCACTATCCAGGAGGTAGGCCGCGGTGGACTTTCGCTCAAGCAAGCTGTGGTAGCTCACGTCGTAGCACTTCGTGCGCTGCGCGAGGGCGAAGGCAGACCGTCAGGCGCCCGTTGGCCGGACAATGCTCTGCCAACGGAAGCTCTCGCGCATCCAGCGTGGATCGTGCCTCCTTGCCGGGGTTGGTCGGAAAGTTCCTTCTCCCAGTGGCGCAGATCACTGTCTGTGGCGCACGCTTGCCAGAGACGGCGTTGAAGATGACCGGCCAGTACGCTCGGCCGATGATGCCGGCATGCCTCCGACCGGTTTCACAAATCTATACCCCGCAGACGGGCATAGTGCCCTCCGAGTAGTGTGAGCGCGTCCATCCAGCCACGGGGTTT
Source organism: Stenotrophomonas sp. STEN147 (assembly GCF_056757995.1). Lineage (NCBI taxonomy): Bacteria > Pseudomonadati > Pseudomonadota > Gammaproteobacteria > Lysobacterales > Lysobacteraceae > Stenotrophomonas > Stenotrophomonas sp. STEN147. The sequence continues at coordinate 166,345 of NZ_JBRRCG010000002.1, read as the reverse complement.
CCCCGAACGCCAGGAGGTCACTGTGCCAAGTTGGGATGAAGGAATGAAGTTGACGCGTCGCCAGGTGATCGCCGGCGGCGCCACGACCGTGGCGATGTCCGCCGCACCAGGGGCGTCATCGCTCGCTGCCGAACTGGCGGCATCCCCGCCGCCCAGGCCACCGGTCATCAGCACGGTGGCCTTGACCGTCAACGGCGCGCGCAGGGAGCTTGAGCTCGACACGCGGACCACGCTGCTCGATGCCCTGCGCGAACACCTGGAGCTGACCGGGACCAAAAAGGGCTGCGACCACGGTCAATGCGGTGCCTGTACCGTGCTGGTCAACGGTGAGCGCATCAATGCCTGCCTCAGCCTGGCGGTGCAGCACCAGGGCGATGCCATCACCACCATCGAAGGCCTCGGAACCCCCGATGACCTGCATCCGATGCAGGCCGCCTTCATCAAGCATGACGGTTACCAGTGCGGGTATTGCACGCCGGGGCAGATCTGTTCGGCGGTGGCGGTACTGGACGAGATCAAGCGGGGTGTCCCCAGCCATGTGCAGGCGGACGTCAGCGCACAGCCCCGGATCACGAGCACGGAAATGCGCGAACGCATGAGTGGCAACCTCTGCCGATGCGGCGCCTATTCCAACATTGCCGAGGCAATGCAAGAGGTCGCTGGCGTGACCTCTGCAGGGAGGCGCTCATGAAGGCCTTCAGTTACGAGCGCGCGAAATCCCCGGCCGAGGCCGCCAAGGCCGTCGCCAGTACCGAGGGCGCGAAGTTCCTGGCCGGAGGGACCAACCTGCTCGACCTGATGAAGCTGGAGGTCGAGACGCCAACGCACCTGGTCGACGTGCAGGACATCGGCCTGGACATGATCGAACCCACCGACGAGGGCGGCCTGCGCATCGGCACGCTGGTCACCAATACCGCGCTGGCCTCGCATGAGCGCGTGCGCCGCGACTACGCGGTGCTGACCCGCGCGATCGTGGCAGGCGCCTCCGGGCAGCTGCGCAACAAGGCCACCACCGGCGGAAATCTGCTGCAGCGCACGCGCTGCCCGTATTTCTATGATCCCCATCTGCCCTGCAACAAGCGCCTGCCCGGATCAGGCTGCGGCGCGCTCGAAGGGTTCTCCCGGCAGATGGGCGTGATCGGCACCTCGGACAGCTGCATCGCGACCTATCCGGGCGACATGGCGGTGGCCCTGCGGGTGCTGGACGCCTCGATCCAGACCGTCAGGGGTGACGGTAGTACGCGCAGCATCCCAATCGCCGATTTCCACCGTTCCCCCGGAGACAGGCCGCAGCAGGACAACGTGCTGCAGCGCGGTGAGCTGATCACCCACGTCACGCTGCCGGAACCCCTGGGCGGTCGCCACGTGTACCACAAGGTACGTGACCGCGCGTCCTATGCGTTCGCACTGGTGTCGGTCGCCGCGGTCGTGCAGCAAGACGGCTCGGCGCGGTTCGCCTTCGGTGGAGTTGCGCCGAAGCCGTGGCGCATCGAGGCAGCCGAACCCCTGCTGCGCGACGGCGTAAGGGCAGCGGCCCGGCAGGTGTTCGCCGGCGCCCGTCCGACGCGGGAGAACGCGTTCAAGATCGCGCTCGCCGAGCGCACCCTCGCAGCCGTGCTGGTGGAAGGAGAGCACTGATGCCCCTTGAATTCAACGCCCCCGCCGGTGACAACCTGTTCGACAAGGCGAAGGTCGTCGGCAAGTCGACGCCGCGCATCGACGGCCCACGCAAGACCACCGGCACCGCCCCCTATGCGTATGAGCGCCATGACGTGGCACCGAACCAGGCCTACGGCTATATCGTCGGAGCGGGCATCGGCAAGGGCCGCATCATTTCGATGGATGCCTCCCGCGCACGCGCCGCCCCGGGTGTGCTGGCGGTCATCACCGCACCGGAGACCAAGCCGGTCGGCAAATCGAACTGGAACAATGCACCGCTGTTCGGCGGCCCTGAAGTGGCCCACTACCACCAGGCCATCGCATGCGTGGTGGCAGAGACCTTCGAGCAGGCCCGCGCCGCCGCGGCATTGATCCGCACCCGCTATGAGCGCGGCAAGGGCCGCTTCGATTTTCCCGCACTGGCGCCGTCCGCGCCGCTGGCAAAGGGGCGCGATGGCAAGCCCGACCGGCAGGCGCTGGGTGATTTCGACACCGCCTACGCGAGCGCCGCGGTCAAACTCGACGAGACCTACCACACCTCCGACGAAAGTCATTCGATGATGGAGCCGCACGCCACCATCGCTGCCTGGGAGGGCGACACGCTCACGCTGTGGACGGCGAACCAGATGATCGACTGGGCCAGGCAGGGCATGGCGGCGATCCTCGGCATCGATCCTGCCAAGGTGCGCGTGGACTCGCCCTATATCGGCGGCGGCTTCGGCGGCAAGCTGTTCATCCGTGCCGACGCGGTGCTGGCCGCGTTGGCGGCCAAGCAGGTCGGGCGACCGGTGAAGATCGCGCTGCAACGGCCTTTGATGGCCAACAACACCACCCACCGGCACGCAACCATTCAACGCGTCCGGATCGGTTGCGCGAAAGATGGTAGGATCTCCGCCATCGCCCATGAGAACTGGTCGGGCAACATCAACGGCGAGGACGGCGAGAACGGTACCCTGCAGACGCCCAAGCTCTATGCGGGCGCCAACCGCCTGGTGGCCAACTACATCGCCACGCTCGACATGCCCGAAGGCAATGCAATGCGCGCGCCGGGCGAAGCGCCAGGCCACATGGCGCTGGAAGTGGCGATGGACGAGATGGCCGAGAAGCTGGGCCTCGACCCGATCGCGTTTCGCATCCTCAACGAGCCGGAGGTCGTACCCGGCGACCCGTCCAAGAAGTTCTCCGACCGCAACCTGGTCCGCTGCCTGCGCGAAGGCGCGAAGCGCTTCGCTTGGAACAAGCGCAATCCCAGGCCGGCGCAGGTAAGGGAAGGGCACTGGCTGGTCGGCATGGGCGTGTCCGCGGGCTATCGCGGCGCACCGACGATGAAGTCGGCGGCGCGGGTGCGGCTCGACGGCCAAGGCGGGGTGATCGTGGAAACCGACATGACCGACATCGGCACGGGCTCCTACACGATCATCGCGCAGACGGCAGCCGAGACCATGGGCGTGCCGCTGGACCGGGTCCAGGTGACTCTCGGCGACTCCCGTCATCCCGCCTCCGCCGGTTCCGGCGGCCAGTGGGGCGCGGCAAGCTCCACCGCAGGCGTGTACGCGGCGTGCGTCAGCCTGCGCCGCAAGGTGGGCGAGAAACTGGGCTTCGACGGCGACACCGCAAACTTCGCCAATGGCAGCATCCAGGCGGGTGGGCGGACCATCAAGCTGGCGGAGGCGGGGACCCTGTCGGCGGAGGACGGCATTGCCTTCGGCGATTTCAAACAAGGCTACGACGTCGGCACCTATGCAGGGCATTTCTGCGAGGTCGCCGTGCATGCCTACACTGGAGAGACGCGCATTCGCCGCATGCTTGCCGTATGCGATGGCGGCCGGATCCTCAATCCGCTGTCCGCACGCAGCCAGGTCATCGGCGGGATGGTGATGGGCGCGGGTGCGACCCTCATGGAGGAACTGGTGGTCGACAAGCGGCTTGGCTTGTTCATCAACCACGACCTGGCCGGCTATGAGGTTCCCGTGCATGCCGATATTCCGTACCAGGAAGTGGTCTTCCTCGATACGCTGGACCCGGTGATTTCGCCGATGAAGGCCAAGGGCGTGGGTGAACTGGGCATCTGCGGGGTTGGCGCCGCGATCGCCAATGCGATCTACAACGCAACCGGCGTGCGCGTGCGCAACTATCCCATCACCCTGGACAAGCTGTTGCCCGGCTTGCCCGACGTGGGCTGACCCTTGCGCATGGACCAACCCGAGGCCTCGGCCACTCTGGAGACCTCCGCGATAGGCGGAGGAGGGCCCAGGGATGCTGCCGGGCAATTGTCCGCAGCACCGCGCTTCCTCACCGAAGGAAGCCCGCGGAGCGTGCTCGAGACGGCCGTGACGCGCGCGCGCGCGGGGGATCACGCCGTGCTGGCGCTGGTACTGGAAACCGATGGCTCCACCTACGCCGGTGCCGGCGACATGGTGCTGTTCTGCAACGGCAGCCAGGTCGGCTGGCTGAGCGGCGGATGCCTGGAGCCCGAGCTCGCGCGACGCGCAGAGCAGGTGAGCGCGGCAGGGCAGGTCGATTGGATCGAGATCGACACGCGCAGTGACGAGGACCTGCTGAGTGGGTCCGCGCTTGGCTGCCGTGGTCGGCTGCGGATTGCACTTCTGCCATTGCGTGCCATGGCCGGCATCGACGTTGTCATCGAGGCATGGCTGCGCGAGGGGGTGCCACTACAGCGCGAGCTTCGCGCATCGGGGCAGATCGTTTTCCGCGCGGGCCGTCGCGAGCGGACGTGGCAGCTGCATCCGATGGATGGTACGCAGCCTTTTGGTGAGGGTGCGTGGCGTTTGACGCTGCCCCGGCTTCCGCGGGCCCTGATCCTGGGGGGTGGTCCTGAAACGCCCTTCCTGGTTCCGTTGCTGCGTGGCCTGGGGTGGCGGATCAGCGTGGCCGAACGGCGAGCGCGCTGGGCCTCAGCGGGGCAGGGCGCGGATGCACAGTTGCAGACCAGCCCGGCCGAGGCCCTCCATGGCGACCCGTGCGACGCGGTACTGGTGATGCATCACGATTTCGAACTTGACCGGGAGGCGCTGGTGGCCCTGGCGGATACCAAAGTCGCGTTCATTGGACTGCTGGGTCCGCAGCGAAGGCGCGAGGACCTATTCAAACTGCTGACACCGGATCAGCGCCACCGCCTGTCCCCGAGACTTCGATCACCGGTTGGCTTGAAAATCGGAGGCCGAGGGCCAGAGGCGATTTCGCTCAGTATCGCCGCGCAGCTGCAGCAATGGCGAAGCGCGCACGGCAGGTGACCGACCCGCATGCGGTCGTCGTGCTTGCTGCCGGCGGGAGCACCCGACTTGGCCAGCCCAAGCAGCTTCTAACCCGGCAGGGCGAGACCCTGGTACATCGCGTGGTCCGATTGGCGCTGGAGCTCGCGCCAGTGCAGGTGCTGGTCGTAGTAGGCGCGAATGCACAGGCAGTGACATCCAGTATTGCCGGGCTGGATGCCACCCCGGTAACCAACCACCACTGGGAACGCGGCCTGGCGAGCAGTCTGCAGGTCGCCGGCGCACACTTGCTGCCGACGGTGAGCGCGGTGATGGTCGTGGCATGCGACCAGCCCGCAATCGAGCACGCCCATCTGCAGGCGCTGCTTTCGGGTGCCCGCGCCGCGGCGTCACGGTGCGCTGGCACCGGCCACGGAAATGCGCTTGGCGTTCCCGCGGTAGTGCCGCGTGCCTGGTTCACCCCTGTGAATGCGGCCGGTGACCGGGGCTTCGGAGCGCGCCTGCGGCAACTTCCTGCCGATATGGTGCATGTCCTGCAGGCACCGGAGCTGGGGCTGGATATCGACACGCCAGAAGATCTCGCGCGTGCGCGCGATGCGGGCTGGATCGATACTGAGTGAGTCGCGCGCTCACGTGCCGGGCGCCAGCGAATGCTGTATTGCGATGGGCTACCGGCCCAGGGTTGCCGTCTACGGAGTTCGCCTCACGGCGGGTTCGTTTGAGACGGTTGCAACGGCGTGGCCGAGGGAAGCGCCCCGGCGCGAAGAAGAGCCAATGCTGTACCGCCTGGACAGTGACCGTGCCGCCGCTGATTCTGCGAGCGCAGCGAGCGGAAGCGGCGGTGGCGCGGGCGCGGTCATGGCGGCAAGTAGTGGAGGCGCCATCGTGCGCGTAGGTGAGCGCCCCATGGGCACGTCCCCGGAATCCAAACCCTACCCGCCAAGCTTCTGATTAACGTGACGCATCACGGGCAGCGGTCGCTCGGCGAATACACCCAGCCGCCGTCTGCCGCCATTTGCCTATAGGGCCTGCCTGCGAAGCACTGCACGTTGGTCGATGGCTGGTCGCCGCAACGGGAACCGGGCAGGTTCTCCCAGCCACCGTTGATTCGGCGGAACATCATCCCGTTGATGCAGCGCATCCCGTCACTTTGGCGACTGACTGTGGCCTCAGCTTGCTGGCGCCGCGCCCTGATTTCCGCAAGGTCCGCAGCCGTGGAGCGCGTTTCAGCTTCGGCCCGCACCGGCAGTTCCGTGCGCTGCGATTCCGCAGGCTGGCTAGCGCCAAGAAATCGCTCGTTCCATGCACCGTTGGTGCGGCCAAGCATGAGGACGCCAAGCGCGCCAAGGCTCAACACCGTGAGAAAGCCGGTGATCAGCCACGGGAAGTTCCAGCGGCTGCGCTGGATAGGCGGCAGGTATTCCGGTCGTTCGCGTTCCATACGCCCCCCCTAATCGTCCTGCGAGCATTCTAATCAAAGCAAAGGCCACCTTTGTGGAAGCGCTCAATTAGGTAGGGCGAGCCCCAGGGTGCCGAGGCACCTTCAGCCTGCGCGCTGACAGGCACGCTCGGGCCTGGACACCATCGGATAGAATCCGCAGAAAAAGGTGGAGGCAGGGATGACGATTGGGGGACTCATTGAAGCTACAACTGCTTGCGGCGCGTTCAACCTGTTCCATGAAGCACAAGCAATCATCGGGCGGATCATCTTGGCCCTTCTTAAAACTGACTACCTTTCCGCAGTCGCGACTCTGGCTGCAGCATTCTTCGGTGCACGCTTCGCATTCCAGTTCCAGCAGCGAGAGAAAGCGAAGGAGCTCCGGGAAGCTCAAATCGCGAAGGCAAATGCTGGACTCCAGCGAATCTTGCGGATGGTGAACATCGTAGGAAACTACAGAACAAAGGTTGTGGACCCGGTTCGCCATTTGGGGCTCGGCGCTGCAATCAGCATGAACGCTACAATTTCGGAGGATGTGAGCAGGGAGCATTTCGAAGTAACCGATTTAAGCTTCATGGTTACCAAGGAGGAGCAAGAAGCCGTGTTTGATCTGTGGCTTGAGGAGCGCCGCTTTCACACTCTCATGCAGGCCATCGACCGACGATCAAAGCTACATCTTGATGAGTATCAGCCAATTGCCGAGGCAAAGAAGCTCCATGAGAGAAAAGACCTCACGTTGAATGATCTGCGCGTCGAGGTCGGCCCCCGAATCATTGACGGGCTCATTACCCTTACCGAGTACATCCTTAAGGATGTGGATGCCACCCTGGCATCCTTGATCGCGGCGAAAGATGGGCTTCGGGCGGCCTTGGAGCTTCGATTCCCTGGCGAAAAATTCCTGAACTTCGAGCTCCCAAAGGTGGAGGCAAGCGAGCAATCAGTCAAATAAGCGATAGCCTTTTCCCGTAGGGGCGGCGCCCCTACGGGAGCGCCTCACACGCGCTGACGCGGCCTTGGCCCACGGCTCAGGTAGACCACGTTGGAAGTTTCGGCGTCGGAACCGGGCCCGCACACGCCCAACCGCCGTTCCCGGCGAATTCTGAGCGCCTTGGCAAGGTAGATCACGCTGGATTTCGTCGTGGAGGGCGCATTTCGGCTTGGGACCGATGAAGTAGCTATCTCGGCTCGGGACTCGGCTATCATTCGTCGCCATTCCCGCGCAATGTTGCAGGTCAGGGACCACCAGGTCATGTCGCACGGTTCAAGCTGGTGACCCTCCGGGGTGAACATGTGCCCAGCTTGGAAGCCGAAACCGGCCCAAGGGCCGGTCAGGTCAATTCTGTCGTGCGGATCGATCTCGATCATGCTGCAAGCTCATCCTTGTCGGGGGAGCCAGCAGGCAGGCAAGAGCCAAGCCAGAGCCGGAGCCATTGCCACGCGGGGCCCACGAACCGGATCAGGCCAGACATGGCATTTCGCATAATGTATATTATGTTCGATGCTGCGTGGCTGGCTGGCGCAGTTCTTGCGTCGGCGTCGGCACCTACTCCGGCATGGAGCCTGATCGTGCGTGATCGGAAACTGACCGGTCCTTGGGCTGCTTTTTCGTTTAAGGGTGGCCGACTGGTCACGCCCGAGGGCCGCGAGCTGGAGCCGCAAGACCTCGCATGGCTGTCGCTCACCGCTGCGCAGGCACAGGAATGGCGCCGGATGATGGAGAGCGGCCGCGCGATCGGCAAGCCTCGCAAACCCTTGTCCTTCAACGCCGCCAGTGTGGTGAGCCTCTCCGATGCCTTGGCACAGCGCCGGAAAATGGGGTCACCGGGAGCGATTGCTGGTCCCGACACCGAGCCCCCCCGCAGCTGGCTAGCTGGTACCGGGTCGAGACCTCACCAGCGCGTGTGAGGCGCTTCCGTAGGGCGCTGCCCCAACACCCGGCGTGATGCGTCACGATAATCACTTGCACGCCCGCCAGACCATATCGTCCATACGCCTGCCAACATCAAACGGGCGGTTGGTACCGTAGGCCCTGAAAACGCGCTCACGCTCCGCACGTGCGGCCTCGCAGGCGTTGGCATCCCTGTACTGAGAGATATGGTGCAACTGCCCGCCACCGCCGCCGTTTCTGTAAACAGGTGCTGGGCGCGGCGCCGGCCGAGGCGCGACGGAAGCCGAGTTCTGCTGCCGGATCATGTCCAAGCGCCGCTCATTGGCTACCGATTCCGCGGAACGTGGCGCGACCTCTACATTCCACGTCTTGGCGGCTTCACCGCTGGCGCATGGCATTGACTGGTACTCGACGCCGCCCTGGATGACGCACTTGTAAATCTGCTGGGCGCCCAATGGCGCAGCCATCACACACAGCAGCACTGCTGTCGCAATCCTTGTGACCATGACTTCCCCCTGTAGCTGGGCCGAAGCTTACCCCCTTCGCCTTCGGGTTGGCGAGCACAGGCGGAGTCACAGTCTTGTAGGGATCGCCGGCGTGGTCATGTGGCTGCTGCTCTGGAACGAGGGCGTATCCGGGAAGCTGCCGAGTGCCCTATCCCCGCGCGCAAGGGCGTTCCCATTGATGACCGCCCCACTCTGCTCGGTCCGTTCTGGATGGCCCGTTCCGCCGCGGCTCCTGCCCTCCGTTGCACCGCGCGGCAGTTCAGGGGGCGTCCTGCTCCCAGGCCAGCTCGAACATCTGCGCCAGCTGCTGACCGGGCTGCAGCCGACGCGGCGCCAGCGTGAAGCCATCAGGTGGCCCGCTCTGCGGTTCGACGCAGGTGGCGTGCGGGGCACCGTCGTAGACAACCCAATGGTCGCCGTCCGATCGCAGCCGCAGGCGCTGCCCGCCGCACACCAGCGCGATGTCACGATCACGGTCGGTGATGAAACAGTCATCCCATGGACCTGGTGTGGGCGGCACGCACGGCAGAACGGCAATACCCTCCCCGTCACGCGGGTACATCGCGCGAGGGTTGAACAGCAGCCGGTCCGGTTTGCGGAACCACGGGTGCCAGCCCAGCACTGCCGGCATGGCCTGCTGCACAGCCTGTACCGAGAGCTGCAGTTGCAGGCAGCGTGCCTGCAGGCGTATGACCTGTCGGGCAACACCACCGAAGGGCCAGTACCTGTCACGCGGCAGATCAAGCGTCAGCGTAGCACTCGTCGCATCGAGGCTGTCGATCTGCCAGGGCCTGGAGAAGCCGACCCCGTGAATGGCGTGCCCGCCGAAGTTGACCGGCAATGCATGGGGTGCACCATCGAAGCTGAACTGTCCACGACGGATGCGCCCAGCCCACGGCACCATCGGATAGCAGCCCCAGGCGATCGTCGCCGCTCCGCCCTCCTCTGCGTCCACCAGCCAGTCCACGCCCCGGTAACGCATCTGTGCCAGGCGCCCCCCTGCCCCGGCTGCCAGCGCTACTTCGAGATCGCCTGCCCGCAGCCAGTGCAGCTTACCGGCCGGCAGCGGAGCGAGCGCATCGTCCACCGGCAGCATGCGCTCAGGCACCATAGGGATCGATGGTCCGGATGCGGCCATCGGCCTCCATGTGCAGCGGCGTGCACTTGGCCGAGCGCAGATGTGTGACGCCGCCGGACATCAGCGCATCGTGGTAGAACAGATACCACTGTCCCTTGAACCTGCAGATGGAGTGGTGCGTGGTCCAGCCCACCACGGGCGTCAGCAGCACGCCGGCATAGGTGAACGGCCCATAGGGGCTGTCGCCGATCGCGTAGCACAACAGGTGCGTGTTGCCCGTGGAATAGGACAGGTAGTACCGACCCTGATACTTGTGCACCCACGGCCCTTCAAAAAAGCGGCGCGCATGATCGTCCGCGCGCAGCGGCTGGCCGTGCTCGTCCAGGATCTGCACCTCGCGCGTGGGTTCGGCCAGTTCGGTCATGCCGACATCGAGCCGGCCCACCCTCGGTCCCAGCGCGGGGGCACTGCCTGTCGGCTCCTCGTGCGCAGCGTTGTACCGATTGTCACGATAGTGCTGCAGCTGTCCGCCCCAGATGCCACCGAAGTACAGATAGTGGCTGCCGTCCTCGTCTTCGAATACGGCCGGGTCGATCGAGTACGCGCCCTGCATCGGTTCAGGCCGGGGAATGAATGGCCCCTCCGGCCGTTCGCCGACCGCCACGCCGATACGGAACAGGCCCTGCGCATCCTTGGCCGGGAAATAGAAGTAGTAGCGCCCGTCGCGGCAGGCGGCGTCGGGCGCCCACATCTGCTTGCGCGCCCACGGCACGTCGTCAAGGTGCAGCGCCTGGCCGCAATCGATGGCGTCGCCGTCGGGCGTGTCCATCCGCAGCACGTGGTAGTCCTGCATGCCGAAGTGCCCACCCTCGTCGTCGAACGGCTGGCCGCCGTCGATGTCGTGCGAGGGATAGATGTAGAGCCGTCCCTCGAAGACATGGGCCGACGGATCGGCGGTGTAGATATGGGTCACCAGCGGCTGCGAGATGGCGTGCCGGGTGAGTTGCGCGAGGCGGGCGTCGTCGGCCCGGCCGTCGTCGCCTGGAGAGAGGTCGATCATGGTCGTCATCGTTGGGTTACGCGGATGCGTCGGCCGAGCGGCGACGCAGTTGGAGGTCCTGTTCGATGCGGGCTTCCGCGCGCTTGTCGATTTCGTACGCGAACAGCAGCGCCACGGCGAGCAGGAAAGGAAGGGAGCAGTAGACGCTCACGGTCAGGCGGATGCCCTCGACCACGCCATCGGGTTGTGTCGCCATGCCGGCCTGGTAGCCGTAGTGGGCAAGAATGCCGGCGACCAGGGCGCCTCCCACGCTGAGGCCGATCTTCAGGCCGCACAGCATCGCCGAGAAGATGATCGCGGTGGCCCGGCGATGGTTCTTCCATTCCGAGTAGTCGGCGACGTCGGCGATCATCGCCCACAGCAGCGGGATGGTGATGCCGTAGCAGAATCCATGCAGCATGAAGGCAGCAAAGGCGACACCGACCGCGGTTGGCGGAAACAGGTAGAAGGCCAGCAGGAACAGGGTGGAGATGAACAGTGCGCCGCCGAAGACGTCACGCTTGCCGAAGCGGTCTGCCAGCCGTCGCGATACGCCGATGCCCAGGATCATGCAGATGATTCCGCAGGCATTGAACAGGCTGAAGGCCGAGGTTGCCGCGTCGCTGGGCCAGCTGAAGCCGGCGAATCCGGCGCTGCCCAGACCTGCGTTCAGCGCGCTGATCAGGCCGTTGAATCCTGAGTTTTCCAGGAAGCCGGCCAGCGCAGCGTCGCTCATGTAGTACTGGAAGTAGTAGATGTACGTGCCGCCCTTCAGCGCCAGGTTGATGAACACCAGTACGGTCAGGGCCAGCATCACCTGCCAAGGCCGGTTGTGCAGCAGGTCCGACAGGTCCTGCAGCACGCCCCCGGTTTGCTCGCGGGTGGGGACGATGCGCTCGCGCGTGGTGGCGAAGGTGATCAGGAAGAACACCGTGCCGACGATGGCGAACACGGTCATCACGTGTTCGAAGCCGCGCACGCGGTCACCGTCACCCAGGATCAGCACCAGCGGCATCAGCAGGACCTGGATGATGAACTGCGCGATCATCACGGCCACGAAACGGTAGGCCGACAGGCTGTTGCGCTGTGCCATGCTGCCGGTCAGCACACCACTCAGTGCGGAGTACGGCAGATTGTTCGCTGCATAGACGAAGACCAGCAGAGCGTAGGTGCCCAGCGCATAGATGACCTTGCCGCGCTCGCCCAGTTCTGGCGTGCTGAACGCCAGCAGCGACAGCACGCCGAACGGGATCGCCGTCCACAGGATCCACGGACGGAACCGCCCCCACCGCGTCGAGGTGCGGTCTGCGGCGATGCCGATCAGCGGGGTGAAAACGAACGCGCCGAGCATGCCGACCACGAAGATGATCGTAGCCGCCGTTGCCGGCGGCAGCCGGTAGACATCGGTGTAGAAGAACGCCAGATAGGTGATCAGGGTCTGGAAGATCAGGTTCGCCGCCAGGTCGCCCAGGCTGTAGCCCAGCTTCTCGCGCACCGTGAGCGTGTGTTCAGTGCTTGCCATGCACGGCCTCCACCGAGAACCTGGCTCGTGCGCGGATATCGGCACTCGAGGCGCCGACCCGCACCTCGTATGCCCCGGGCAGCACCGCATAGGCGCCGCCCGCTTCGTCATAACGGCGCAGAGCCTGCGGTGCCTCAAGCGCGAATTTCACCGTGCGCCGTTCGCCGGCGGCGAGATGGACACGCTGGAAACCACGCAGTTCCTGCACGGCCTCGTCGCGGCCTGCCTGCTGGCGTCGCACATACAGCTGCACGACCTCGTCGCCGCTGCGCGTGCCGGTGTTGGTCACGTCCACCTGTACATTCAGTGTGCCATCGGCACTGATCGTGTCCGCATCGACGCGCAGTGCTGCGTAATCGAAGCGGGTGTACGAGAGCCCGTGGCCGAACGGATACAGGGGGGTGCCGCGGAAGTAGCGGTAGGTACGGCCCTCCATGCTGTAGTCGTCGAACGCCGGCAGCGCTTCACCGGCCTTGTAGAAGGTGACCGGCAGACGACCTGCGGGGTTGGCGTCGCCGAACAGCGCCTGCCCCACCGCAGTGCCGCCGCGCTGCCCCGGGTACCAGCTCATCAGGATCGCCGGCAGATGGTCCTGGGCCCAGTCAATGGCCATTGCCGATCCGCCGGTCAGCACCATCACCACCGGCTTGCCGGTGGCATGCAGTGCCTCCAGCAGGGTGCGCTGAGGTGCAGGCAGCCGCAGATCGGTCCGGTCCCCGCCCGCGAAGCCCGGATAGTTGACGGTCATCTCCTCGCCCTCGACGTCGCCGGTCAGGCCGCCGACAAACACCACGACATCGGCGTCGCGGGCCGCATCAAGGGCTTCGTCGAAGGGTGCCTTGGCGCCCGGCATGCGCCAGCCCAGCCGCACGCCCGCATCGCGCTCGTCGTCGTAGTACTCCAGTTTCAGCTCGTAGGCGCGGCCCGCCTGAAGATCGACGTCGATGCCTTCGGCGTGCAGACGATCCGTGTTCACCCAGTGGTCCAGCACGCGCTTCCCGTCCAGATACAGCCGGAAGCCGTCGTCGCCGGCCACCTCCAGCCGATAGCGCCCGGATACCGGCGGCAGCAGCTGTCCGGTCCAGCGGATGCTGAAACGATCGCTCGGAATGCCCTGCCCCGGCGCCGCTTCGCCACGGGCAAGCAGATTGTCGGTTGGCGAGCCGCGGTCCCAGCGGAAGCCGATCTGCGCGTCGGTGCGGACCAGTGCCGGCGTGCCCGACAGGTCGGCCGTGCGGAAGTACTCGCCACGCAGGCCACGCTCGGTCGACGCCGCCGACGGCCGCAGGAAGGTCGGCTCGATCAGCGGCGTCGCGCTGGGATCGTCACGCCCCTCGACCAGGTCCACGCCACGGGCGTAGCGCACGTCGATGCCCTTCGCCGCATCGCGGATACCCTGCAGTATCGTGACCGGCGCGGCCGGTGTGCCGAAGTAGTTGCCGAGCAGCGCCATGGTGTCATCAGCCGTGGGACCGACCACGGCAATGCGCTTGAGGTCACGCGACAAGGGCAGTACCCCCTCGTTCTTCAGCAGGACCAGCGATTCCTGGGCGGCCTTCAGCGCCAGGGTGTCGTGCGCGGGCGCCTGATTGACCGAGGCGGGAATCCGCGCCCAGCGCACCCGTTCCGGTGGATCGAACATGCCCAGGCGCATCCGTGCGGCGAACAGGCGTGTCACCGCGTCGTCGATCTCCGCTTCGGTGATCAGGCCCTGGCGCACGGCTGCGGGCAGCGTGGCGTACTCCTGTCCGCACTCCAGCTCGGTGCCATTCCTGACCGCCAGCGCTGCGGCGGCTTCGCGGGTGGCAACGATCCGGTGATGTTTCCAGATATCGACGATCGCCCAGCAGTCCGAGACGACGTAGCCCTTGAAGCCCCAGTCACGCCGCAGCACGTCGCGCAGCAGGAACCGGCTGGCACTGGCTGACTCGCCGTACACCCGGTTGTATGCGCCCATCACCGCATCGACATCGGCCTCCTTCACCAGCGCCTCGAACGCCGGCAGGTAGGTGTCGTACAGGTCACGCCGGCTGGGCCGCGCGTCGAAGTGGTGGCGGTCGGCCTCCGGCCCGCTGTGCACGGCCAGATGCTTGGCCGTGGCATCGAGCTTGCGGTACACGGGGTCGTCGCCCTGCAGGCCACGTACGAAGGCGACGCCCATGCGGGCAGTCAGGTAGGGATCCTCGCCGTAGGTTTCCTGGCCACGGCCCCAGCGCGGGTCACGGAAGATGTTGACGTTCGGGGACCAGAACGTGAGCCCCTGGTAGCGCCCGTGCGATCCCTCGCGGAGAAACTGGTGATGCTTGGCACGGGCCTCGTCGCTGATGGTCGTCGCCACCTCGGCCATCAGCGGCACGTCGAACGTTGCCGCCAGGCCGATGGCCTGTGGAAAGACAGTGGCCTGCCCTGCCCGCGCCACGCCATGCAGCGCCTCGTTCCACCAGTCGTAGGCCGGCACACCGAGGCGCTCGATCGCCGGCGCGGCATTCTGCATCTGCGCGGCTTTCTCCTCCAGCGTCATCTGGGCGACCAGCGATGCGGCCCGCTGCTCGAAGCTGGCCGAAGCATCCAGCCACGGCCGCGGTGCAGCGGCCGACGCGGCGGTCGCCACGCACAGCAGCGCAGCATAAAGCGCCCGCCGGCCATGCCGCGTGCTGTGGTGGACAGCGTCTTTGGACGAAGTCGATATCATCACTTGCTCCTCCCGGCGCGCTCATCGCGCGCGAATGGTCCCAGCAGTGCGCCTACGAAGCCGCCTGCGCGATCAGTACTCAGAACCGTGCCATCCACATCGCGTGCCAGCGTTTGCCAGCCCTGCCCGTCACCGGTATCGAACGAGAACGCGTAGTCGGCCTCATCCCCGGCGATCTTCAGACGCAGGACCGCGGATGCGGGGACCTCGCGGCTGGCCAGCGTTCGCGTGCTGCCGCTGCCGTCGCGACCCTCGAGGAAGACCGACAGACGATCACCGCGCACGCTGCGGACGCCAAGGAAGTACCAGTAGGCCTCGCTCTGGAATGCAGCCAGGCCCGCCGCGACACCGATGGCCGGACGGGACATCTCGGTACTCGCCTCGAAGCGCAGATGCTGCTGGCGGCGACCGAGGAACGCCGGATTGCGCAGCGTGTCCAGATTCTCCGCAAGCGGATGCACGGCCAGCATGCCCGGCCGGTCACCCAGGTCGGCCCAGGCCTGTTTGGGCACCCGAACGCGCAGCCAGTGGGCGGCAAGCGTCGGCCCATCAAAGGTGTCGCGGTCGACGAAGTTGCCGGTCAGCGGCGCCTGGGACGCCTGCCCCTGCATCCAGGACGGTGCCTTGACCACATAGGGAATGGCCTGGTCGGTTGGCAGGATCTGCGGCCAGCCATCCTGCCAGCGAACCGGTAGCAGATAGGTTTCGCGCCCGGTGTTGTAGTGCCGCTTCTGGTAGTTGCGGCTGGCAAGGAACACTGCCCACCACGAGCCGTCCGGGCCCTCGATCAGATCGGCGTGCCCTGCATTGGTGATCGGCAGCGGCCGGTCGTCCGGCAGCTCGCGCTGGGTCAGGATGGGATTGCCCGGATAGGGGATGTACGGCCCCCACACATCACGGCTGCGCAGCACCACCTGCGAATGCTGCGGCCCTGTGCCGCCTTCGGCGTCGGACAGGTAGTACCAGCCCTCACGCTTGTAGATGTGCGGCCCTTCGATCCAGATGGGGTTCTTCGACGGCTCCACGCCACCATCGACCAGCACCCTGCGCGGGCCGACCGGCTTGAAGGCCGACAGATCGATCTGCTGCATCCAGATGGCGCGGTGGCCGTCGTAGCGGGCCGGACCAGGCGGCACATCATTGTTGATCAGATAGACCTTGCCATCGTCGTCGAAGAACAGCGACGGATCGATGCCATCGATGCTGGGCAACCAGTGCGGATCGGACCACGGTCCCGCCGGATCCCGCGCGGTGGCAATGAAATTGCCACCACTGTCGGTCGCGGTGGTGACGACGTAGAAGGTTCCCTCGTGGAACTCGATGGTGGGCGCGAAGATGCCGCGGGAGACGCTCAGACCGTCGAAATCCAGCTGTGTCGGACGGTCGATCACGTTGCCGATCTGCTTCCAGTGGATCAGGTCGACGCTCTCGAACACCGGAATGCCCGGGTAGTAGGTGAAGCTGGAGTTGACCAGGTAGAACTTCCCGTTCGCGCCCACGATGCTCGGATCGGCGTGGAAGCCGGCCAGGATCGGGTTGCGGTAGTGGCCCGCCGGCAGCGGCGCCTCAAACGCGGTGTCATGACCGCGGTACTCGAACCAGTCGAAGTACACCGGCGGCGCGGCCTCTGGCGAGGCGGCATGGGCGGTCGCCGCCGACAGCGCGAACATCGCTGCCAGCATCCGGCGCGCCAGTGACACCCGGGCGCGCCGGGCAGAAGGGTGCTGCAGGGACAACATCTTCATCGTCGGGCCTCGGCGTCGGCAATGGGAAGTTCGAACGGACCGGCCGGCGCCCCGCTGCTGTCACGCAGCGTGCACACCGGGCCATCGGCCCAGCAGTAGCGGACATGCGTCGGGCGCAGGGACGGCAGGCTGCGTAACACCACGCGGCGTCCATCCAGTTCAGCGTCGCTGTACTCACAGCGCGGCGCAGCGGCATCGCAGAGTTCAAAGCCGATGGGGTGCTTCGAACCGATTGCTGCCAGGGCGCCGTCGACATCCTCGAATTCGACGGCCACGCCCGCCGTCACACGCAGGGCCCTGGCCGCATCCGGCCCTGACGGGGCCACTGCGTGCTCGCCGTAGATGACGTGGCGCGCGACCCGGGCCAGACGGCGACCCAGTTCCTGCTTGTTCGGTGGGTGGATGTCGTAGGCATCGCCGATGTCGATGGCCACGGCAAGGCCACTTCGGGGATCTTCGGCCGCGACCCGGCGCTGTGCGTCGCGCACCTGCGCCCATCCGCTGTCCGCAGGGGCGACGGGCGGTTGGCCATAGCCAGCCAGCTGCACCAGCAGCAACGGCGTATCCGTACCGAACTGGCGTCGCCAGTCGTCGCGCAGAGAGCGCAGCAGTGCCGCATATCCGGCACCGTCGCCGGTGTTCGACTCCCCCTGGTACCACAGCATGCCGCGCAGTCCGACCCTGCCCAGTGGCGCGATCATGCCGTTGTACAATGTCGACAGACCCGTCGCCGCCTGCCAGGGAGCGAACGGGGGCGCCTGTCCGCCAGGTGCCATCCGGTACTGCCAGCGCGTATCCAGCACCACCCGCTGACCGTCCTCCAGGATCACCACATGTGCCGTGGCGGGGCCGGCCAGGCCGCCTTCACCATAGGTGTCCAGCACATTGACCACGACACTGTTGGAGCCCGCCCTCAACAGCCCCTTCGGCAGCGGATAGCGCCGCTCACCGGCGCCATACTGGCTGCCCACGGCGACGCCATTCACCCAGGTCATGTCCGTCTCGTCAACGGATGCCAGTTCGAGCGTCGCGCCCTGTGCCGCCTGTTGCGCGCTCAGCGTGACCTGCGTGCGATACCAGACCATGCCGTTGTAATCGGCAAGCGCCGGGACGTTCCACCGCTCCCATGCCCCCAGCGCTGCCGGCGCCGGTTGCCATCCGCTGTCGCTGGCCTCCGCGCGCCACGGCGCTTCGCCAGGCACAGCGTCATCGCGCGTCGCCCACCACTGTTGCCAGTACCGCCCCCAGCGTGCGCGTGCCGCCAGGGGATTACCGGCATACAGCGCGAGGATATCCAGGGGCTCTGCCATGCCCCGCTGCGCGCGCAGCGCATCGGCGCTGGTCCATGCCTCGATCCGCGAGCCGCCCCAGGCGGCCTGGATCAATCCCATCGGCACGGCGACCGTGCGCTGCAGCTCGCGTGCAAAGTAGAGGCAGGTCGCGGAGAAGTCACGCACCGTGGCGGGCGATGCCGGCGTCCATGCAACCGCGCTCTGGAATGTCGTCTGCGCCTGCACCGCCGCGGCCTGCGGCACGGTGAACAGTCGGATCGTCGGCAGCGTGGCGGAGGCGATCTCGCTGCCTGCATTGAGCGCGCGCCACACGGGCAGCTCCATGTTCGACTGTCCGGAGCACAGCCAGACATCGCCGACCAGGACGTCGCGGGCGATCTGGATGTCCCTGCCGGACGTTGCCTGCAGCATGTGGGGCCCGCCTGCCGGCGTCGGCTGCAGCGTCGCCTGCCACCGGCCCGTGGCATCCACCTGCGTGGTCACCGCCTGCCCGGCGAAGGTCACGGAAACCTCCTGCCCCGCAGGTGCCTGGCCCCAGACCGCGATCGGCCGATCACGCTGCAGGACGGCATGATCCTGGAACAGCGGATGCAGCAACGCCGCCGGCTCTCGTGCCGCAACGGACCCGGCCATTGCAGCCAGGGCCAGCAGCAGGGCCGCCCTCCCGGCCCGTCCGATCATGCTCATCGTCCATCCCCCGGTGCGAAAGGAAACTGCAACGCCTGGTAGTACGACAGCGGGTGCGGCGGTGGCGGTTCGCCGGGCGGCAACGGCCGGCCGCTGAGCGACTGGAAATACGCCACGCTGGCATCGCGCCACCATTGCGCCTCCTCCTGCTGGATCTGCAGGAACGCGGCCACGTGCTGATAGCGTTGTGGATCGATCCGGCCCTGCAGGGTTGCCCAGGTAGCCTGCAGGGACTGCACCTGGCGCACGCCACGCGAGTAGCGTCCTACCAGTTCGTCCCACAGCAACCGCCCCGAACGCATGCGGTGATCCCACGGCACATGATGGAACCACAGCAGCAGCGACTCCGGCACCCGCGCCAGGTCGCCGTACTCCGCGGCGACCGCCGGGGCGTACTGGGATACCGCGCTGCTCCCGGCCGAGGTGCGGTCGAAGCCCACGCCGTGCCGGTCCGCGCGGTGGTAGTACACGGACGTCCAGTCGGCGCGCGGCCCTCCATCCACCCAGGGGCCGGGGCCGTAGTGATGCCCACGGGTCATGAGGTGATGCAGGCCCAGCGGGGTCATGTAGTCCACCGCCGCTTCGCGCGAGGCCATCATCATCCGCACGATCGGGCCGGTCACCTGCGGGTCCGGCGAGAACGTCAGCGCGGCCCAGTCTTCAGCGATGGCGCGGGCAGACTGCTGCGGATTCCAGGCCAGCCGCCCGAAGGCATACCAGTTGGCCTGATCGAAGTGCGAGCCGCTCCAGGTCCGGTCCACGCCGATGTTGGCGACGCCGGCGATGCCGGTCAGCGCATGGCCGTGCAGCGAACCGTCGACCACACGTGCGACCGTGGAGCCCGCTCCGCGTACCCGGGTGTCGGCCCGCAGCACTTCCTCGTACAGCGTGCCCAGGTACACCAGGTGCGTCGCAAAGCCCAGATACTCCTTGGTGATCTGGAACTCCATCATCAACGGCGTGCGTGGCATTGCGCCGAACAGCGGATGGAACGGCTCGCGGGGCTGGAAATCGATCGGCCCGTTCTTCACCTGCACGATCACGTTGCGGCGGAAGGCACCGTCCAGGCCGATGAACTCACCGTAGGCCTGCTTGGCGCGATCTTCGGGTACCTCGTGCGAGTAGACGAAGGCACGCCACATCACCACGCCGTTGTGCGTCGCCAGGGCATCGCCCAGCAGGTTGGCACCGTCGGCATGGGAGCGGCCGTAATCCTGCGGGCCGGGTTGGCCCTCCGAGTTCGCCTTGACCAGGAAGCCGCCGAAATCCGGGATGAGGGCGTAGATCTCTTCGACCTTTTCCCGCCACCAGCGCTGCACCTCCGGATCCAGCGGATCGGCCGTGGCCAGGCCTCCGAGCTCGATGGGCGCGCTGAAGCGTGCGCTCAGGTACACGCGGATGCCGTAGGGGCGGAACAGGTCCGCCAGCGCGGCGGCCTTGGCGAGATAGGCCGGCGACAGGCTCAGGGCGCTGGCATTGACGTTGTTGAGTACGGTGCCATTGATGCCCAGCGACGCGTTGGCGCGGGCGTAGTCGGTATAGCGCGGGTCACGCCACTGCGGCAGGGTCTGCCAGTCCCACAGGGAGCTGCCTGCGTAGCCGCGTTCGACGTAGCGATCCAGGTTGTCCCAGTGATCGAGCACCCGCAGCGCAACCCGGGGCGATTCCCGCACGTCCAGCGACTGCAGCGATGCGCCACGCTGCAGCAGCCGCAGCAGGTGGAAAACGCCGTACAGCACACCGATGTCCTGCCGTGCCGCCACCAGCAGAAGATCGCGTCCTCCGCTGCGGACCCTCCTGATCAGGTAGCCATCTTCGCCCAAGGTGGCAATGTCTTCGCGGAACGGCGCGACCAGCATCGAGGACTGCGGCGTGCCCAGCACCAGGGCGTGATCACCGGCAAGGTCCGTGCGGATGGGCGGCGCCGTTCCCAGTACCCCGGGAAGGCCGCGCGCCAGTTCATCACGCGCGGCGCGCTGGGTAGGCGTCTGGTCAGGGGCGACCACCTCGCCCAGCTGCAGCCGATAGCCGGCAGCGACCTCCGCGGCCGCCGGCACGTAGCGCATCCACAATGCGTAGCCATCCTCAGCATGTGCGCCACCGGCGCATGCCAGCAAGGCAAGGGCGGCGCACAGCCGTCCGCCGACAGCACGGAACAACGGCGTTAACATTCGACTTTGTAGACTACGACCGGCGCCGGAACGGTTCATCATCTGCCCTCGCACCTGCGCGGCAACGCCACCAAGAACAAAGGGATCGTGCATTGGACAAGCCGAAGAAATCGGTTCGCCGCAGAACCGCGGGCGTGACGATCGACGAGGTTGCGGCCCTTGCCGGCGTTTCGCCGATGACCGTGTCGCGGGTGATCAACCAGGGCAAGGTGCGGGACGTCACCCGCGAGCGGGTGATGCGTGCCGTGCGTGAGCTGGGCTATACGCCCAATCTGGCGGCCAGTTCGCTGGCCGCTGCGCAGCACACGCGCATTGCGCTGATCTATACCAATCCCAGCGGTGCCTACCTGCGCGAACTGCTGGTCGGGCTGCTGCGCGTCGCGTCCAGTTCTGCCATCCAGCTGGTCATCGACTACTGGGACAACCTTGACGATGAGTCCGAGCGCACCGCAGCGCGTGCCCTGGCGAGCCGCGTCGACGGGGTGATCCTGCCGCCGCCGCTGTGCGAATCGCAGGCGGCCGTGAGTGAACTGGTGAAGGCCGGCATCCCGGTGGTGGCCATCGCATCGGGGCGCCTGAGCGAGGCGCTGTCCTGCGTCCGCATCGACGACTTCAGCGCAGGCAAGGAAATGACCGAGCACCTGATCCGGCAGGGCCACAGCCGCATCGGCTTCATCCGCGGGCGCCGGGATCTGAGCGCGAGCGCGCGTCGCTACGATGGTTTCGTCACCGCGTTGCAGGAAGCCGGACTGTCGGTGGAACCCGGCCTGGTCCAGCACGGCGACTACACCTACCGGTCCGGGCTGGCCGCCGCCGAGAAGCTGCTGTCCCAGCGTCGGCCGCCGACGGCCATCTTCGCCAGCAACGATGACATGGCGGCAGCCGCCATCTCCGTGGCGCACCGACGCGGCCTGGAGGTTCCCCGTGACCTGTCGGTGGTGGGCTTCGATGACACATCGGCCGCGACGACCGTGTGGCCGGAACTGACGACGATCCATCAGCCGATCGCCTCGATGGCCAATGCTGCCATCGATATCCTGCTGCGCACCATCCGTCGCCCGGCCGGAAACACACCCGTACTGCGGGATCATGTCGTGCCGCATCGCCTGATCGCTCGCGACTCGGTGGCGGCCCCGCCCACGCACCGGTAGCGCACAGGCCGGTGTCATGCCGGCACCCGCACGGTGCCTGTGTCGATCGCGCGGGCCTTCAGGCAGGATGCCATCACGCACCGCATCCGAGGGTGGTCTCGGCTTCGTTCAGCGCGCCCAGCGCCACGCGGGACACGGAGATCGTCATTGCATCAGCCGTCCCCACCGACCACGGCCGATCCAGCGCACCCACCTTCGCTCCGGCCGCAGCCAGGCATTTCAGGGGAATGCCCACGCGCGTCCACTGGCCGACCGGGAGCGCCGCCAGCGTAGGCCCGATGGCGATGCGCGCCGAGCACCCGGCACCACAGCCCACCGACAACCACGCCTCGCCACGCGGTGCCACGTCGACACGCAGCGTGGTCAACAGCATCAGATCACCGTTGGCTTCCCGCTGCAGGTCCAGCGGCGTGTGCGACTGCAGTGCGACCACGGCTTCCCCCTGACCCGACCAGGCAAGACGTCGGCCATCCTCCTGGGCCAGATGATCCACACCGGTGATCTTCAGACGGTCATCTGCCAGTGCATCCGGCACGCTGATCACGGTCATGCCCTGCCCCGCACCATCTTCCAGCCGCAGCGCCATGCCGGCACCTGCATCGCCGCGGGCAAAGAAGACACCGGTTGCCCCCTCGTTGCCGGTGACGCCCGAAACTTCCGGCAGTGCCGCCAGATCGCCCTTGTCGGCATAGCTCAGACCGAAGCCGAACGGGAACAGCGGGGCGTAGTCCTTCTGGCCGACGTTGTTGGCGTACTGCGTGGCCGTACGTGGCCAGCTGAAGCTGAGTCTGCCCTTGAAGTCGTGCTGCATGCGGCCATCCGGACCACGCAGCAGTACGTCGGCAACGCCACCGCCTTCCGATCCCGGCAGCCACGCCGCCACGAAGGCGTCCGCGGCATTGATTTCCCGGTTCACCCAGAGAGGTCGCCCGCTCAGGAAGACCGCCACCACTGGAATGCCGTCTTCCTTGAGCCGGCGAATCAATCCCAGATCCGTTTCATCGCCGGGCTTGTAGGCCAGCGTGGGCAGGTCGCCCTGGAACTCGGCATACGGATCTTCACCGAACACCACCACCGCCACATCCGGCTTCACTGTGTATCTGCCATCGATGGCAAGCGTGGCCTCGCCACCCGCGGCCCTGGCCTGCTGCGCAATGCCCTCGAAGATCGTATCCGCATTGGGGAAGTCCTTGCGGGTGGTGCCGGTGCCCTGCCAGTTCAGCGTCCAGCCGCCGGCCTGCTTGCCGACATCATCGGCACCGTCGCCGGCCACGAGGATCCGCTGCTTCGGCGACAGCGGCAGGACGCCGTTCTGGTTCTTCAGCAGCACCAGCGATTCGCGCACCGCCTGCCGCGCCACCGCGCGATGCTCGGGGGCGCCGATCAGCGCGAACTGGCCACCCACCGCCCGGGTGGAAGGCCTGCCCGCCTCGAACAGGCCCAGGCGGAACTTCACCCGCAGGATCCTGCGCACCGCATCATCCAGCCGCGCAGAAGTGATCCTGCCGTCCTTCACTGCCGCCAGGGTGGTTTCGTAGAAGCCCTTCCAGCTGTCCGACGCCATGGCCATGTCCAGGCCCGCATTGATGGTGGCTGGACAGTCGGTGGTCGTGCAGCCCTTGATCTGTCCATGGCCATTCCAGTCGCCGACCACGAATCCGCCGAAGTTCATCCGCCCTTTCAGCACGTCGGTGAGGTAGTGCCGGTGGCCGTGCATCTTCTCGCCGTTGACGCTGTTGAACGACGCCATGGCGGTCTGTGCTCCGGCAGCGATCGCCGGCGGATAGCCGGCCGCATGGATGCGCACAAGCTCGGCCTCGCTGATGCGGGTGTCGCCCTGGTCCTTGCCGCCGGTCGTGCCGCCGTCGCCCAGGAAGTGCTTCACCGACGCGATCACATGGCGGCCATCAAGAAAGTCAGGCGACCCTACCCTGCCCTGCAGGCCCTCCACCATTGCACCCGCATAGCTGGCCACTACGGCGGGAGACTCCGAATAGCCCTCGTAGGTACGCCCCCAGCGGTCATCCTGCGGAACCGCGACCGTCGGCGCGAACGTCCATTCCATGCCGGTGACGCGTGTTTCCAGCGCGGTGATCTCGCCGATCCTGCGCAGCAGCTCGGGATTTCGCGCGGCGCCGAGCCCGATGTTGTGCGGGAACAGCGTGGCGCCGATGATGTTGCTCTGCCCGTGCACCGCGTCGATACCGAACAGCAGCGGAATTGCCTTTCCACCCTGCGAGGTGTCCATGGAGGCGTCGTAGAACGCGTCCGCCAGCGCCAGCCATTCGGCGGGCGATGCATCGTAGCGGCCGCCGGGATCGGAGTTGCCTCCGGCCAGGATCGAGCCGAGCCGGTACCTGCGCACGTCGTCGGGGGTGATGCTGGCGATGTCTCCCTGCACCAGCTGGCCGACCTTTTCCTCCACGGTCATGCCGGCCATCAGTTCGGTGATGCGCTTCTCCAGTGCGGCATCCTCGGCCAGGGGCCAGGCCACCTGTGGCCATGGATCGGCTTCGGCGGCGGTGGCCTGTGGTGGCCGGTCGCCCCCCTTGCAACCGACCAGCACCAGCATCAATCCGGCGATCAGCGCGCCGGCGCGGCGCATGGAATCCTGCGATGTCATGGCGGTCATCCTTCCATCTGCTCCAGTTCCTTGCCCTTGGTCTCGTGCACATGGCGCAGCACGAACACGACCGAGACCACCGCGGCCACCAGGTAGATGCTGTAGGTTGCCGCCAGCCCGGCCGCGGCCAGCAGCATCGGGAACGTCACCGTGACCGCGAAGTTCGACGTCCACTGCGCTGCACCGGCGACGGCCAGTGCCGAGCCCCGGATCTGGTTGGGGAACATCTCGCCCAGCATCACCCACATCACCGGTCCCCAGGACAGATTGAAGAACACGACGTAGGCATTGGCGGCGACCAGCGCCAGGGTGCCCATGCGGCCCGGCAGCTGCAGGTGCCCGTCGGCCAGCGAGCCGCTGGCGAAGGCCACCACCACCAGCGCCAGGGATACGGACATGCCCACCGAGCCGATCCACAGCAGCGGCTTGCGACCGATACGGTCGATCAGCAGCACGGTGACGAGGCATGCGCCGATGCTCAGTGCGCCGGACAGCACATTGATCAGCAGCGCGTCGTTCTCGGAGAACCCGACCGCCTGCCACAGCACGGCGCCGTAGTAGAAGACCACGTTGATGCCGACCAGCTGCTGGAAACAGGCCAGGCCGACACCCACCCAGACGATGGGACGGATCCGCCCGGTCGCCCTGCTCCTCAGGTCGGACAGCCGCGGACGATGATGGTCGGTGGACAGGGAGGCCTCGATCTCGTCGAGCGTGAGCTGTGCCTTGCCGCGGCCCAGCAGCCGGGTGAGAACCCGCAGTGCGTCCTCCTTGCGCCGCTTCACCACCAGGTAGCGGGGGCTCTCGGGGATGGTCAGCAACAGCAGCAGGAACACCAGCGAGGGCACGGCCTGCATCCAGAACATCCAGCGCCAGGCGGCCTGCCCTGCCCACAGAGGCTCCGTCGATGCCCCGGCGGCGGCGGCCAGCAGGTAGTTGGACAGGAACGCTGCGGTCAGCCCGCTGATGATCGCGATCTGCTGCACCGTAGCCAGTCGGCCACGGTAACGGGCGGGTGCCACCTCGGCGATGTAGGCCGGTGAAATCACGCTCGCCGCGCCAACTGCAAATCCCCCTATCACCCGCGCGACGATGAACCACGCGGAAGAACCCGCAGCGCCGGCCCCCAGCGCCGACAGCAGGAACATCACCGCCGACAGGATCAGCACATTGCGCCGCCCCAGCCGGTCGGCCAACCTGCCGGCGCTGAAGGCGCCCACGGCGCAGCCCAGCAGCATCGAAGCGATCTCGAAGCCCTGCATCCATTCCCCGGAGCGGAACGCCTGATGCAGGCCGTCCTGGGTGCCGTTGATGACGCCACTGTCGAACCCGAACAGGAACCCGCCAATCGTTGCCACCACGCTGATCAGAACGATCAGCCGTGTGTTCTCTCCGCCATCTGCTGCCTGGTTCATCGACATCCCCTCGATCGCTCCATTGCCGCCCTGACGCTGCCGTGCTCAGCGCAGCAGATACTGGTTGAGCAGGTTCTCGTAGCGTTCCTGCTTGCCGCTGGTCTGGCGCGGCTCGCCGATATCGGCGGCCAGCGCGGCCAGGTCGGCAAGGCTCAGTGTGCCGCGCTCGAAATCCTTGCCGGCCCCCGCGTCGAAGCTGGCGTAGCGCTCCCGGCGCCACTGCTCCCAGGGCGACTCGGTGAGCAGTGCGTGTGCCACTTCCAGCCCTCGTGCGAACGCGTCCATGCCGCCGATGTGGGCAATGAACAGGTCTTCCAGGTCAGTCGACTCCCGGCGCACCTTGGCATCGAAATTCAGCCCGCCCTCCAGCCCACCCTGCCGCAGCACGACCAGCATCGCGCCTACGGTGTCGTACAGGTCGCTCGGGAACTGATCGGTATCCCACCCGTTCTGCGCGTTGCCGCGGTTGGCATCGATGCTGCCAAGCAGGCCATGGTCGGAGGCCACCTGCAGGTCATGCTCGAAGGTGTGCCCCGAGAGCGTGGCGTGGTTCGCTTCGATGTTGAGCTTGAAGTCCTTGTCCAGCCCGTGCTCCTTCAGGAAGCCCACCACGGTCGCGCTGTCGAAGTCGTACTGGTGCTTCATCGGCTCCATCGGCTTGGGCTCGATGAGGAAGTTGCCTTTCAGGCCGATGCTGCGGCCGTAGTCGCGGGCCATCGTCAGGAACCGCGCGAAATGCTCGATCTCGCGCTTCATCTGCGTATTGGCCAGCGACGCGTAGCCTTCGCGCCCACCCCAGAACACGTAGTGCTCGCCCCCCAGCTCGACGGTGGCATCCAGCGCGGCCTTCACCTGCACCGCGGCACGGGCAACGACGGCGAAATCAGGATTGGTCGATGCGCCGTTCATGTAGCGCGGGTGCGAGAACAGATTGGCCGTACCCCACAGCAGCTTGACCCCGGTGGCGTCCTGGCGGGCCTTGGCCAGGCGCACCATGTGCGTGAGATTCTTCTGGTACTGGCCGATGTCGTCTGCATCCGGCGCCAGGTCGATGTCATGGAAGCACCAGTACGGCACGCCCAGCTTGGTGAAGAACTCGAAGGCTGCATCGACCTTCGCCTCCGCAGTGGCCAGCGGCGAACCGGCCTCCCACGGAAACTGCCGGGTTCCCGGTCCGAACGGATCGTGGCCGGCGTTGCAGAAGGTGTGCCAGTAGCACACGGCGAAGCGCAGGTGCTCCTGCATGGTCTTGCCGCCGATGACCCGGTTCGCGTCGTAGACCTTGAAGGCGAGCGGATTGTCCGAGTCCCTGCCCTCGAACGGAATGCGGCCGACGCCCGGGAAGTACTCTTTGGCGCCGATGAAGGGCTGCGTGGTCATGGTACGTGCTCCTGTCGTTGTGCGGGATGTTGGAGGGAGGCGGACCTCAGCCGCGCTGCAGCGGCGTGACGGCCTCGAGATGGCGGAGAAAACGCGAATAGGCGGAGGCATAGGCCGCACTGCGGCCGGAATCCGGACGCGCGGACAGTGCCGGGTCCACGCGGACATGCTGCGCGGTGACCTCGCTGATCGGCGCGGCATCACCCTGCGACCGCCCGATGGCCCACAGGGCCTGCAGCGCCGCACCGAATGCCGCGCCTTCGGCCTGCACCGGCACGTCGACCGGCAGTCCGAACACATCGGCCACCAGCTGCCGCCACGCGGCACTGTTGCTGCCACCCCCGGTAAGCACGATGCGGTCGAACTGCATGCCGGCGCGTCTGAACGCGTCGTAGCCGAACTTCAGGCTGTAGGTCGCCCCTTCCATGGCGGCGCGGTAGATGTGCGCCGGCGTGAAGTTGTGGGTGTCCAGGCCGGCCAGCACGCCCTTGCCCAGCGGCAGGTCGGGGGTGCGCTCGCCATTGAGGAACGGCAGCATGACCAATCCGCCAGCGCCGGGCGGCGTCGCGTCGAGGTGGGCATCGCCGTCACGCGTACTGAAACCGAAGGTGCTCGCTACCTGCTCGGTCACGACGGTGCAGTTCATCGTGCAGATCAGCGGCAGCCAGCCGCCGGTGGAAGAGCAGAAGGCGGCCCAGGCCCCGTCCGGATCGATCACCGGTGAGTCGGAGTAGGCAAACAGCGTGCCCGACGTTCCCAGGCTCATCGCCAGGCGGCCTTCCGTGACGCAGCCGGTGCCGATGGCCGCCATCATGTTGTCGCCGCCGCCGACCGCCACCTTCACCGTCACCGGCAGTCCGAGCATGCTGGCCGCCGCAGGGTCGATATCGAACAGCGCGTCGGGTGGGGCGATGGGCGGAAGGCAGGCAGCAAGATCGCGGTCCGGATCCGTGGCGCGCAGCAGCGCCTGCGACCACGTGCGCGTGCGCACATCGAGCCAGCCCGTGCCGGACGCATCTCCGTGCTCGCAGAACCGCTGCCCGGTCAACACGAAATTGAGATAGTCGTGTGGCAGCAGGATGGTCGCCAGCCGCGCATAGGCTGCCGGGCGATGCGTCTTCGTCCACGGCAGCTTGGAGGCCGTATAGCCGGCAAGGATCGGATTGCCGGCCAGTGCAATGGTCCGGTCGATTCCGCCGGCGGCATCCATGATCCGGGTGCATTCGGCCGACGTGCTGGTATCGCACCAGAGCTTGGCCGGCGCCAGCACGTCGCCCGCCGCATCCATCGGCACGAAGCCGTGCTGCTGGCCCGATACGGCCAGACCTGCAATGCCTGACCGGAGCGATGGATCAATCCCGTCGAAGCAGGTGCGCAGCGCCGCCACCCAGTCCGCCGGCACCTGTTCCCGGCTGCCATCGGCGCCGCTGCTCATCTCCAGCGCCGCGCTGGTGCGGGCGACAACGGCACGTGCCTCCGGGTCGTAGACCAGCACCTTCAAACTCTGCGTTCCTGCGTCGACACCGGCAACCAGACCCATCGAAACCGCCTCCGAAAACCGAAAAGTTAGCGCTACCATTTCTGACATTCAAAAAAGGAGGCCTTGTTGCACTGCCTCCTCGTTTGCACGGCGTGCGTGCCGCCCGCCGTGATGCCGCACTGTAACCAGCCGCGGCGGAAAAAGCGTGCTGCAACGCAAAACCCTGCTCGCCGTCGCGGTGTCTGCAGGCAGACCTGTTACGACGCCGCCCTGCTCGCGTGCCATACCTCGGGGCCCGACCGGCAATAGCGGTCGATGAATTCCGCCTGCGATGGCATCTGCGTGGCCGCCTGCCGCACCGGCTGCTGGATGCGTTTCAGCAGCGTGCGCAGGTCGGCGTCACTCAGTGCCCGCGCAAGCGGGTGCGGACGGCCCGGCTGGATGCCCTGGCCAAGCAGCACACTGGTCCACGACTCCACCCGGAACAGCTCGCCGGGGTCCTGCCACGCGTGCGCGCGCTCACGCCACGCGCGCAGCCGCTGCTGCAACGACTCGGGCACCGCCATCTCGCGGCACGCCTTCCACAACGGCTCGTCGCGCTGCGTGGCGTGGTAATGCAGGATGATGAAGTCGCGCACGTGTTCCATCTCCTGGCGACTGACTTCGTTGTACAGCTGCACCAGTGAGGCCGCGATGCCATCGAACGGAAACAACTGGATCAGCCGCACCACGGCGCTGATCGTCAGATGGATGCTGGTGGATTCCAACGGTTCGATGAAGCCACTGGCCAGCCCCAACGCCACCACGTTCCTGTTCCAGGCCTGCAGACGGCGTCCACTGCGGAAGGGCACCTGCCAGGGTTCGCGCAGCGGCGGTGCGCCCACGTCGCGCAGCAGTTTTGCCCTCGCCTCGTCGTCGGACATGTGCCGGCTGGAATAGACCAGCCCGCATCCGACCCGGTGCTGCAGCGCGATATGCCATCTCCATCCGGCCTCGTGGGCGATGGCCCGGGTGTACGGCACCGGTGGAGCGACCGATTCGGTCTGTACTGCGACAGCACGATCGCACGGCAGCCATTCGTGCCAGTCCTCATAGCCGGTCTTCAAAGTCTGCTCGATCAGAAGGCCACGGAAGCCGGTGCAGTCGATGAACAGATCGCCCTCGATGACCTGCCCATCGTCCAGCACCAGCGACTGCACCGAACCATCATGCGCATGCTGTCTGACCTCGGCGATCCTCCCTTCCACCCTTCGCAGCCCGTGCGCCTCGGCCCTGCGGCGCAGGAACCGGGCGTAGAGCCCGGCATCGAAGTGATAGGCGTAGCTGGGCTGCGGCTGGGTCTGCAGCGAGAAGCGGTCGTCGCGCGAAGCGACGCTCTCCAGGCAGAAGTCGCCCAGGTCCGATGGCATGCCGCGGCGGAGGCTGTCCAGCCAGAAATGGTGGAACGGCGTGGCCCAGGTGCCCTGGCCGATGGTGCCGAACGGATGGAAGAAGCGCTCACCCGGCAGGCGCCAGTTCTCGAACGAGATCGACAGCTTGAACGTGCCGGCCACCGCGCGCAGGAACTCCTGCTCATCGATCTGCAGAAAGTGATGGAAAGTGCGGATGGGCGGTACGGTGGACTCGCCGACACCGACCGTACCGATCTGCTCGGACTCGACCAGGGTGATGTCCAGCTGGTCACGGAACTGATGGGACAGCGCACATCCGGCCAGCCAACCGGCGGTGCCACCGCCGGCGATGACCACCTTGCGGATGCGTCCTTCTGCTGTGTTCGCAGTATCCATCACGGTGCCCCCTCAGCGGTTGAGTCTGCCCAGCAGCATCGCGCGCATGCGGCGTGCGCGTTGCTCGTCGAATGGTGCAAGATCCCCCCGCGCATCGTCGGGCAGGTGCTGCCCCGCGCGCTCGCCGGGGCCGAATACGTAGTACTGGAAGAGCGCTTCCCACGCCTTCTTTTCACGCGCGGGCAGATCGCGCAGGGCCCACATCGCATGGTGCAGCGCCGGCAGGGGCGAGCCGAGGAAGGCCGGCGAGCTCCGCCACCAGTAGTTCACCAGCACATTGAACGGCGCCAGGCTGCGCACGTGGTGCCACCACATGCCGGGAATGAAGATGGCATCCCCGGGCTCCAGCACTGCGCTGCGTGCACTCGCCAGGGCCTGCCTGAAGCGGGGATACCGGTCGAAGTCGGGACGTTCGAAGTCCACCACGCTCACCACCTGGCCGCCTGGCGTGGGATCCAGCGGGCCGGGGTAGAGATTGTCGATCTGTTCGGGCGGGAACAGCGTGAACTCGCGTCGGCCCACCGCGCAGCACGCAAGGTTGTCGGGGGTATCGAAATGGCACGATGCGGTGACGCGGTTGCCGATCCAGATGCTGGCCAACGCCTCGATGCCCTGCCCCGCCAACCCTGCGTGGTTGGCCTGTGCGAATGCCGGCAGCAATGCCCGCTCCACCGGCAGCGACGCCACGTAGTAGGTGGGCGGCCTCGGCTCATGCAGTGTCGACGCGATGCCTTCCAGCACCTCGCTGAGCGATGCGCGACGGACCTCGAAGTTGAGCCGGCTGAAGTCGGCGGTGTAGAACGGGCGCCCGTCGATGTCCGGCCCGCCGAACGAGTACTGGATGGGCACGCCCGCGTCGACGCTGCCCAGGTAGGCCAGCGCGTCCCGCGTGGAGCGCTGTCCAGCCTCGACCAGCGCCCAGTGTGACGCGATGCCCCGCAGCACCACCGGCTCTCCGGCCTCGACCAGCGAGGCCAGAGGCAGCGCAGCAGGATCGATGCCCTCCAGTATCCGCATCGCAGCCCCCATCGCCCGCCCTCAGTTCCTGGCCGTGGACGCTGCTGCATCCTGCGCGCGCAGGCGCCGCTGCTTCTCGGCGATCAGGCGGCGCATGTTGTGCAGAGAGGCCAGCATCAGATAGGCGCCCTCAAGGCAGCCAGCGCGATTCAGCGCGGCCAGCGTCGCGTCGTCCAGCAGGGCCAGGCGCTCACGGTCGATGCCGTGCAGTCCGTTCACGCTCACCCGGTGATGCTGCGTGATCTGCACGTCGAGCGTGATCGGCTGGATCAGTCCGCTTTCGTCGAGCATTGCAAACATCGCGGCGCCGAACGCGCTGCCATCATGGATGCCACGCAGCACGCCGGCGATGTGGTCCAGGTAGGGGGTGTTCCCACCCTGCGGCAGGAACAACGGCTCGCCGGCCTCGGTGCTGACCCGGGGATGGTCCAGATCGACATGCATCACCGCCTCACGGGTGAGCACACCGTCGATGTAATGCTCCTGGAATCCGATCAGGAACGGCCCCTTCGCTGCGGCTCCAGGAAGATAGGAGGCGTTCCAGCGGCCGTCCTGCAGGAACAGGTTCTCGTGCTGTTCAAACCCGAGCAGGGCGACGGCCTGCCATTCGCCAGATCCGGCCGCCTTGCGAAGGAAGATGGGATATTCCCGCTGCAGTTCGGCGAACTCGCTGGGATAGGCCGGCACCATGCCCACGGCGTCGCCGAACTCGGGGCCGAAGCCGGTGGCGACCCTCAGGTCCCGATGGGCGATGTTGTTGAGCATTTCATAGCGGGCCATCAGGGTGTCCAGTCCGGTGCGGGGCCAGTGGCCGGCAGGGTACCGCCGGCACGTGCGACAGGTGCTGCGTCAGGACAGGCCCGCGCGGTACCGTTGCCGGGACAACGGTACCGTGCCGGGCGGGTCCGTCGCCAGACTCAGAACTTGTAGCGGACACCCAGCATGTAGCGTGGGCTCTGGTCAGCCAGCTTCACGATCATCTGCGACGTGCGCGAGCGCCAGCGTACGTCCTCGCCGGTCAGGTTGATCGCTTCCAGTCCGAACGACCAGTGGTCGTCCAGCGTGTAGTTCACGCTCAGATCCCACTGCTCGTACGCCTCCACATAGTAGGGATTGCGGCTGGCGCCCTGGTTGGCCAGGATCAGGTACTGGTCGCGCCAGTTCCACGCCAGGCGGACCGACCAGCCGTACTTCTCGTACATGAGCATGGCATTGGCGGTATCACTCAGACCGGTGAGCGAGAACTGGTCGATGCCCGGATCGCCGCCATTGTTGTAGCCGACATCGCCACTGACGATCGTATAGTTGGCCAGTATGCCGAAACCGGTATCGCCGAAGAAGTACTGCCCGCCGAGCTCCCAGCCGTGCAGCTTGGACTTGTTCTGGTTGATCGGGCGGTTGACATTGAACTGGTACAGCGGATCGTCCGCCTGGCCATACAGATCGTAGGCCGCTTCGGTGGCCAGCACCTGCGCGTCGGTTCCGTTGTAGGCCGCCAGCCCGGCGGGGTTGTTGCGCAGCAAGGCCAGCGCGGTGAACAGCGAGGTGTCGTTGGCCGAGCAGGCGGCCGCATTGGCGGCACCGACCTGGGAGACGCAGGCTGCACTGGTGAGGAAGTCCAGAGCCGCACGCGCATCCGGGCCGGACGTGGGATCGGTCAGCCCGTACAGGCTCTCCTGGACAACGGTATTGCCGATGAAGTTGTCGACCGACTTGTTCCAGTAGGTCAACGACACATAGCTGGCGTCGGCGAAATACCACTCCAGGCCGAGGTCGAGGTTGTCCGATTCCAGCGGCTTCAGGCTGGGATTCTGCGCGTTGCCGCTGGCGCGCGACGACGGATCGATCAGCACCGACCCGAACGGTTGCTGTGCGCCCGGGCCCGCATAGAGATTGCCGTAGGGCGCGCGGGCGATGCTCTTGCCGAACGAGGCACGGCCTTTCAGCTCATCGGTGAAATCAATGCTGAAATCGAGATTGGGCAGGATGTAGCTGTACCTTGCCTTCTCGGTGAAGGGCTGCTGCTCGTCGGACAGCACGATGCGGAAATCGTTGTTGGCCTGCCACTCGATGGACTCGGGAACAGCGATGACAGAGGTCGAGACCACGTCGGTGGTTTCGTAGCGCACGCCCAGCCGGGTATTGGTGCGCATGCTGCCCAGCTGGCCATCCAGTTCCACCTGGAAGTAGGCCGCCTTGGTCTTCTCTTCCACGAAGTTGTCGGCCGCGCGTTGCGGGCTGACTCCCAGCCCTACGCCATATTCGTCGGCCGCCCACTGTGCGAGCTGGCCAGCGTTGCCCCGCCATGCGGGCCAGCTGCTGGCGCTGTAGTCGTCGAACAGGCCGACGATGTTGACCGGACGCAGCAGATCCATGAGCCCGGCATCGGTATCCCGGTTCACGTTGGCCACGCCCCAGTCGCCCAGGGTCGAGTAGGCCTCGGCTGCCTGGATGCGGTGCGTGGTCGACTTGTTGGTGTCCACACCGAACTGGAACCGCCCCTGGTCGAAGTTCCATTCGCCGTCCACGCGGGCCTGCTTGATCTCGCTCACCTGCGACTGTGCGTTGACACGCAGCACCTGGGTGCCGATCTCGCCCTCCTGGAAGCCCGGGTTGACCACGCCGTTGGTGCCGGCGATCGCATCTGCCGTGCTGGGATACCAGGTCTGCGTGCCGACCGGCAGACCATTGTTGAACTCCAGTTCCTGCACCCAGGAGCCACCGCAATGGGGGCCACGGGTACAGTTGTTGGTGCCGGCAATGCTCATGAAGATCGAGCCGCCGCCGGTGAGCGGATCATTCGGACGACTCTCGTTCTTCGAATTGTGTGCGTCGAAGCTCAGCTTGAAGCGGTCGGTGACATTCCACACGGCATTGAAGCCAAGCGACCCCAGCTTGTACTCCTGCATGCTGCGCTGCTGTTCCAACCCGAAATCCTTGGTGCCGGCGATCTCACGGATGTAGACCGGAGTGGCCACTGCGCCGCTGGTATCGAACTGGACGTTGGTGTAGTTGCTGTTCTGCAGCCACATGCCCTGCTCGCCACGGTTCTCGGTGATCTCGTTGGTCGAGTAGGTGTAGTCCACGGTCAGGGTCAGGCTGTCCGTGGGCGCGAACTGCAGAACGGCCTGGCCGTTCACACGTTCCCGCTCGAACTCCGAGAATGCATAGCGCAGGTCGTTCGGGCGTGCATAGAGCTGGCCGATCTCCGGCGCGTTGACCACCGTCGGGTTGCCGGGCATCGAGCCCGTCCACGGCTGCACGTTCCAGTAGTTCTCCGTGGCCTGCACCGAGCCGCCCTTGCGCTTCTGCTGGCTCGCGCTCAGGCTCACACCGAAGGTCTTTTCCGGGTTGCTGTAACTGAAGATGCCCGACAGCTCCGGCGTCAGATCATTGTCGAACGGCTGGCTGCGGTCCGAGACGAGCTTCGCGCCGACATTGGCGATGATCCCTTCGTGATCCAGCGGCCGCGCGGTCAGGATGTTGATCGTCGCGCCGATGCCGCCGCTGGGTACCTGCGCCTGGCTGGTTTTGTAGACCTCGATGCCGTTGATGGCCTCGGCGGCCAGCTGCGCGAAGTTGAAGGCGCGGGTGCCACCGTCGACGCCACCGATGGCGACCTGCCCGGACGCGCCGAATGCATCGGCACCGGGCATCTGGCGTCCGTTGAGGGTCACCATGTTGAACTGCGGACCGAAGCCACGTGCAGTGACCTGTGCACCTTCGCCGTCACGACGCTCGATGGAAATGCCGGTGATGCGCTGCAGCGACTCCGCCAGGTTGGTATCGGGGAACTTGCCGATATCCTCGGCACTGATCGCGTCCACCACGCCAGCCGAATCACGCTTGATGTCCATGGCCTGGCTGAGGCTGTTGCGGATACCGGTCACCTGCACCGCGTCCAGCTGAGTAGGCTGCGTGGGCTGCGTCTGCGCCGTAGGCGGTTGTGCGGTGGTCGTGGAGGCCTCCTGTGCGAAGGCGGGATTGATCACCAGGACGCCGCCGACGAACGTGAACATGGCCCTGGAGCGGAACTTCGCCAAGGTCCGGCTCATGGACGGGTCCTCGGGTCTGGAGTAGCACGGAAACTGCGAGCGCTCATGAAAGTCCCCTATGACATACGATCGAATGGATGTACCGCCCCCTCCCAGGGGCACGCACGGGCGAGGCCCGTATTCCAAACCGAACATCGCGGGCGCCGGACGCGCCGCGACTCAAACTCGCTTTCAAGCCTGCCAGGACGAACACGCGGTAAAGAAGGCAGCCCCTGGACCCAAAACCCCG
The DNA here is from genome assembly GCF_056757995.1 of Stenotrophomonas sp. STEN147. Lineage (NCBI taxonomy): Bacteria > Pseudomonadati > Pseudomonadota > Gammaproteobacteria > Lysobacterales > Lysobacteraceae > Stenotrophomonas > Stenotrophomonas sp. STEN147. The sequence continues at coordinate 130,258 of NZ_JBRRCG010000002.1, read as the reverse complement.
AATCTATTGGTAGCGCTACCATCGCGTTGAGGCGCAGACTAATCACCCTGGTTCCCGCTTGTCACCGTGCAGCGCAGCAAATCATTCCCGCGGCAGTCCCCTTGTGCGCATCGCACACGCGGCCGCGGCGCGACCCACACGGTATGATGCCGCGTTTCCTGCTCCCCCTCCCCATGCTCGCTTCCTACTCCTCCGCCATCATCTGGTCGGCGGTGGCGCTCGCCACCGTGGGTCTGCTGTTCCGTCCTTTCCGCCTGCCCGAGTATGTCTGGGCCGTCGTGGCGGCGGCGCTGCTGCCGCTGACCGGTGTGATGCAGGTCGGCACGGTCCTGGGCGCGGTCGCCGAAGGCGGTGATGTCTATCTGTTCCTGGTTGGCATGATGGTTCTGGCAGAGCTCGCGCGGCGGGAAGGCCTGTTCGACTGGCTGGCGCTGTACGCGGTGCGGCACGCGGGTGGCTCCGGGCGGCGGCTGTTCGACCTGGTGTTCCTGGTCGGCACGCTGGTGACGGTATTCCTCTCCAACGACGCGACCGCGGTCGTGCTGACCCCTGCGGTCTATGCCGCCTGCAGGGCGGCCCGTGCCAATCCCCTGCCCTACCTGTTCGTCTGTGCGTTCATCGCCAATGCGGCAAGCTTCGTGCTGCCCATCTCCAATCCGGCCAACCTGGTGGTGTATGGCAGGCACATGCCACCGCTGCAGCAGTGGCTGGCGCAGTTCGCGTTGCCGTCGCTGGCGGCGATCGGTGCGACCTACCTCGTCCTGCGCTGGGTGCACCGCCGCGATATCGCGCAGCCACTGGCCCCGGCGCCGGAACATCGCCCCCTGTCTGCTGGCGGTCGCTTAAGCGCTTACGGCGTGCTGTTCACCGGCACAGCGCTGCTGGTGACGTCGGCGTTGAATGGCCCGCTGGGTCTGGTGACCTTCTGCGCAGGCAGCGCGAGCGTCGTCGCCGTCGCCCTTCGCCAGCGCCAGAGTCCGCTGCCGCTGCTGCGCAACGTGTCCTGGGGCGTGCTGCCGTTGGTGGCAGGTCTGTTCGTGCTGGTCGAAGGTGTGGCACAGACCGGCGTGATACAGATGGCGGCCAGTGCGCTGGAGTCCCTTGCCCGCACCTCACCGCAGCAGGCCGGGTGGCTGGCCGGCTCGGCCGCAGCTCTGCTCAGCAACCTCGCCAACAATCTGCCGGTGGGTCTGGCCGCAGGCTCACTGGGGCAGATGGCCGACCTGCCGGCGCAGACGCGCGCCGCACTGCTGATCGGTGTGGACCTCGGCCCGAACCTGTCGGTGACCGGTTCGCTGGCGACCCTGCTGTGGCTGGTGGCCCTGCGTCGCGAAGGCGAACATGTCAGCGGGCTCGACTTCCTGCGCATCGGCGTGCTGGTGATGCCGCCCGCACTGCTCGGGGCGTTGCTGCTGCTCTGAGCCATCGCGGGCCCGGCATCGCGTTCAGTCCGGTTGCCTGCGCGAGCGGAACGCCGCCACCTTCATGCGGTTTCCGCACTGGGCCATGCTGCACCAGCGCCGCCGCCTGGATTTGGTGGTGTCGTGGAAAAGAAGCGTGCAGTCATGTGCTTCGCACTTGCGGACCTGCGCCAGATCGCCCTCGGACAGCAGCCGCGCGAAGGCCGCAGCGACAGGTTCGAGCAGGCTCCCGGCGCTGCCGTCACGGCGCTGCTGCAGGAGCCGGGGAACGCCAGAGGCCGCCTCGAGCCGCAGCACCGGCCGCCCTTCTTCCAGAATCCGGTTCACCACAGGGGTCTGGAACGGTACGCCGCTGCGCGCAGCCGCCAATGCGTCGCCCGCCTCCTGCCGAAGCGCGATGGCCAGTGCCAGCAGGCCTGGCGCGACCGGAACCGCATCTGCAAGCACACCGGCCGACGCCAGCCAGCGGAGCACCGATGCGTCATCAACCAGCACCTCCTCGGGCGCGCCTGGCGGCCCGTAGCAGGTGTTGATGAAATCCAGGGCGAGGTCATTGCCCACGAACAGCGGAGGGGCCGGGTGTACGTCGCGCATATGTAACCATTCAAATAAGTGTTGACAGGTTACCACGAGCATTCGTAACCTTCAAAAACACACACAACAGGTTACATGCCATGGGTACGAAACACGCACTGGCCTCTCTGGGACTAGTGGCCGCCGCGTTGGCTGGCGACGTCGATGCGGCTGACGCCCAGATCCACTACCGCTACGAGCAGGTCGGCGATGTGGAGGTCTTCTATCGCGAAGCCGGGCCACGAACCGCCCCCACCGTGCTGCTCCTGCATGGATTTGCCGCATCGTCGTACATGTACCGCGACGTCATCAGCGCGCTTGCCGACCGCTACCACGTGATCGCGCCGGACCTGCCCTCGTTCGGTCACACCCGGGCGCCGGCGCGTGGTGCTTACGCCTACACCTTCGACAACCTGACCACCACCATCGACCGTTTCACCCAGCAGCTGAAGCTGGATCGCTATGCGCTGATGGTGCACGACTACGGGGCTCCCGTCGGCTGGCGCCTGGCCGTGGCGCACCCGGAGAAGATCACGGCACTGATCTCCCAGAACGGAAACGCCTACGAACAGGGCCTGGCCAAGGGTTGGGACCCGATCCGGACCTACTGGCGGCAGCCGACCGCAGCCAACCGCCTGGCGCTGGCCGACTTCCCGACGCCGGCCTCGATCAAATGGCAGTACCTGGAGGGCGTGAAGGACCCGAGCACGGTCGCGCCCGACGGATACACACTGGAGGGGCTGCAGGTCACCACGCCAGGCAACGCGGAGATCCAGCTGGATCTGCTGCTGGACTATGCCTCCAACGTGGCGATGTACCCCGTCTTCCAGGCGTACTTCCGCGATCATCAGCCGCCATTGCTGGCGGTGTGGGGACGCAACGACCCCTACTTCCTGCCTGCCGGCGCCGAAGCCTGGAAACGCGACATCCCCACGGCGGACATCCACTTCTACGACACCGGTCACTTCGCACTGGAAACGCACGCCGCGCAGATCATCCCCGTTGTCCGCCAGTTCCTCGACCGCCACCTCGGCGGAGCTGCGCAGAAGGATATCGGCGACTGATGCGTCGTCGGCCACTTCACATGGTGAACCACGGTACTCGGCCATAGTGGCCGGAGTTCGTCATCATGTTGAGCATTCATGGCAGCAGTCCGCGCGCGCCTCAAGCAGTTGCCTCGCCGGTGGCGCACAGCGCTCTACATCCTGCTCGGCCTCTACGCAGCCTATCTGTTGGCGGGCAACGTCTTCCTCAACACGCCGCTGTTCGACAACGTCACCAACCGCAAGCCGCAGAAGTTCGTGATGACCACGGGCCCGGCGATCACACTGGTGCCGGGCCACGTGATCGCCTGGAACGTGCACATGCGCGGCCACGTCAACCACACGGTGTATGTGCTGCATGCGGAACGTGCCAGTGCGCGCCTTGCCCTCCTCCCCCTGTTCCGGCGCGAAGTCCGGGTGCCGCGGCTGCAGGCGACCGGTGTTTCGGCCGACGTCAGTCGCGTCGATCAGGTCGTCCCCTCGCCCCCCCGCGGCACCCGCGGGTGGACGCTGCGCTTCAACGCCATCCATAGCGACAGCATCCGTAGTGCCCGGCTGGGCAAGCTGCTGATCATCGGCAAGGGAGCCGGAACGGTCGGTTTCCTCAAGCAACTGCGCGGCGGTCCGTCGGAACTGTTCGATTCCCAGGTCCGCTTCGATGCCGCCGACGTCAGTTATGACGGCGTCCAGCTGCTGGGGGACACAGAACTCACGTCCCGCTTCAGCTATCCCCGCCATTTCCGCGACCAGGCGCCCGGCCTGGCCAAACTGGGCCTGTTGCGGGCTGCGCTCAAGGTCAACGCACGAAGCCAGGGGCTGCGCCTGGATACCGGCCTGGCGCAGCCGCGGATCGCCAGTGCCCCGGTGCCGGGGCGACTGCAGATGGACATCCGCATGGACCATGGACGCCTGCAGCCCGGCAGCCACGCGCTGTGGCACGTGCCCCTGCTGCTCGGTGACGGCGCTCCCGGCCGCGGCGTTCTGGCCCTGCAGCTCAACACCGCCGACGACATTCGGCTGCAGGCCCGGCTGCCTCCCAAGGAAGGAACGGGCGCAGCGCTGGACGCCGATCTGCGGATTGCTGGCCGTGAGATTCCTTTCCGCCAGATCGACCAGTTGATCGAACGGACCTCGGGAACGGTGCGCGGCGAGTGGACCTTCACCTCGCTCAACTGGATCCCCGCGCTGTTCGTTCGCAAACCCTGGCTGCAGCTCGATGGCGGCGGCGTCCTGCAGGCGGATCTGAAGCTCCGCAACGGTGAACTGGTGGCGGGCAGCACGGTCGACATTCCCTCCGCCAAAGCGGTTGCCGGTATTGCCGGCGTGACGATGGCGGGCACGGCCAGCGCGCATGGTGAGCTCAAGGGCGGATCGCCCACCCGCGCCGAGCTGTCGGTACGCCTGCCCCGCTTCACTGCCAACCCGACGGACGCGCCGCGCACACGGCTGTTCGATGGCCGCGATCTGCAGGTGACGCTGAGTGGTGACGGGCGCATCCGCGAGCTGCGCAACGGTGTGCGCGCGCACCTGCGTTTCAGTGACGCCACCATTCCGGACCTGGCGGCCTATAACCGCTATCTGGGCACGGACCAGGTACGGCTGCTCGGCGGCACCGGCCAGGTGAGCGGCGACATGCGGCTGGACACCAATGGTCGCATCGGCCAGGGCAGCGCCCGCCTGCTCGGCCGGCAGGCACGTGCGCAGGTCGCGGGGCTGTCACTGGCCGGCGACGTGCAGCTGGATGCAGCCCTGCGCCGCGGCAACTTCACTGACCGCCATTTCGACGTCTCCGGCAGCACCGTCGAGCTGCGCAACATCCAGATGGCCGGTGTCGCACGCAAGACCCCGTGGCGCGGACGTATCGCAATCCAGTCCGGGCGCATCGATGCGCAGTCGCCCTTCCAGGTGGACGCACGTGGCGCCGTGGCAATGAGCGATGCCTCGCCCCTGCTGGCGGTGTTTGCCGAGCGCGGCGACTATCCGCGTTGGGTGCTGTCGCTGCTCGACGCTGGCCAGGTCGATGCGCAGACCGCACTGCGCTGGCGGCCGGGGCATCTCACCCTGGACGAGCTGACTGCGGAGAATGACCGGTGGTCCGTCCGCGCCCGCCTCGATCTTCCCGGCCAGCACAAGCGCGGCGATCTCTATCTGCGCTGGGGCGTGCTCGGCGCCGGCCTCGAGCTCGACGGCGAGCAGCGCCGCTGGCACCTGGCAAAAGCCCGCGAGTGGTTTGATGAGCGCCCCTCCCTGCTGCCCGCCTCGGCGGCCCCTGCGCAGCACGCGCCTGGGGACTGATTGCCGGCGCTGCATCCAAACGTGCCAGTTGTTCGTATTGGTTCGAGACCCACGCGAGGATGCCCGATGAAACGAACAACGCAGGCCCTTGGACTGGCCGGCTGGATTACGCTGACCTTCGTGGCAGCGGCGCTTGGCGCACGGGCCTCGATCTCGGCATCGGATTTCTACTCCACCCTGTCGCTGCCCGCGTGGGCGCCTCCCGCCGGGCTGTTCGGACCGGTCTGGACGGTGTTGTACGCGCTGATGGCAGTGGCTGCGTGGCTGGTCTGGCGCGAGAAGGAACAGCGCCACACCACGGTGGCAGTGGTGCTCTACATCGTGCAGCTGGCCGCCAACACCGCATGGAGCTGGCTGTTCTTTGGATGGAAACAGGGTGCGCTCGCCTTCGTGGATATCCTGGCCCTGCTGGCGCTCATCATCGCCACCGTCATTGCCTTCGCGCGCATCCGGACGCTGGCGGCGATCCTGCTACTGCCCTATCTGCTGTGGGCAGGGTTCGCCGCCGTACTCAACTACGCGGTGTGGCAGGCCAACCCCGGAGCCCTGTAAGGCGGTGCGCGCTTCAGGCGGTTGCTTCAGGCGCAGGCTGCCAGCTGCGCAGGGTCGCGCCCTTCAGCGACTGCTGCCCGCAGCCGGTCGGGCAGCGCAGCACGCGGGTGGCCGACATGCTGACCAGGCCCTGCCCCTCCACCGCCTTGAACACCGTCTCGCAGCGCAGGCAGCGCGCCACCATGGAATACAGGTGAACGATGCGGCGGGTGCCGGGGTCCTGCAGGAGATCAACGTCCAGCAGCTGGAACTGGCAGCTGTCCGGCATCGCGCGCATGGAGTGGGACGTGTTCGGGGGTGTCTGCAGGTTCACGACGGAGCGCCAGTGGAAGTGTCCTGCGTACGTTATGGAAACCGGCGTGCAGCGGGTGTGCAGTGCACATGCAGTGACCGCGAAATCTCCTGCGGACCGCGGACCGGTTCTGCTAGGGTGCCGCAGATGCACAGTCCATTGCCGACCTCCGATCCACCCGCCCGCTGCCAGCAGTCTACCGGTAGTCCGTTGAGCGTGTACCTGAGGGAGGCCACGCGGTCGGCGCACGGCAGCCTCGATGCGTTCCTGATCGGGCAGCGCCTGTTCGAATCCACACTGCGCTACGGACGCTTCCTCCAGGTCCAATGGCATCTCCACCACGCCGCAGCACCGCTGTACAGGGACCGGCTCGCGCTTCCGCTGACGTCACGACTGGGGCTGGTTGAGCAGGACCTGCTGGACATCGGCGCCCCGCTGCCCCCAGCACATGCCTGGCGTCCCAGGCTGCAGCACGCATCCCGTGCGTCGGCATTGGGTTGGCTGTACACCGTCGAGGGTTCTGCCCTGGGTTCGGCTGTCCTGCTCAAGTACGCCGCCGCGCTGGGGCTGGGTGCCGGCTATGGCGCCCGTCACCTTGCGCCTTCAGCTGCAGGCGTGGCCGAGCAATGGCGGATCACCCGAGCGCATCTGGATGCGGAACCCCTCACGCAGCAGCAACGCCGGCAGGCGTGCAGTGCCGCGCAGCAGGCGTTTGCCTTCGTGCGGCGCTGCGCAGCTGAAGTGTTCAGTAATGCATGAGCAGGCGTTCACATCAACCGGACGGTATGCGGCCGCGCCATTTTCCGTCACCATTCCATTCAGCCCGCCCCGTCACGAATCATGAGTACCGTCCTTGATGCCTTCCGCTGACCGCACCTGGAACGATGCACTGTCGGACTGTGCGCGGGAACCCATCCACACACCGGGCGCCATCCAGCCCTACGGCGTGCTGCTGGTGCTTGATCCGCTGACGCTGGTGGTGCGCGAATGTGCCGTGAGCCAGCCCATCGCGCTGCGGCAGTTCGGCGATCCCTTGATGCAGCATGTCGAGAACGCACTGGGTGGGGTGATTGGCCCCTTCGTGCATCGCCTGCGGCACATCGCACCGGGCGGCACCCTGCACCTGGGCGCGGTGCACCTGGATGGACTGGGACGCCACCAGCTGCTCGCGCATCGTTCCAACGAGGATCTTCTGATCGAGCTGGAAGCTCCCGTTGCCGGCCAACCCGGCTCCCTGGAGGAACTCTACCCTGCGATCCGCGAGCTGATGCTCGCCATCGAGGGGGCTGCGACGGTGGAGGATCTCTGCCAGCTGGCCGCCGCACACATGCGCAGGATCGCCGGATTCGACCGCACGCTGGTCTACCAGTTCGATGCCGGCTGGAATGGAACCGTCGTCGCCGAGGATGGCAACGGCATCCTGCCTTCGTATCTTGATCTGCGCTTCCCGGAATCGGATATCCCGGCGCAGGCGCGCGCCCTGTATCTGCATAACCGGGTGCGGCTGATCGCCGATTGCGATTACACGCCCGTCCCCCTGGTGCGGGCCGGGCATCATCGCCAGGCCCCGCCCACCGACTTGAGCCTTTCCACGCTCCGCAGCGTCTCGCCGGTGCACCTGCAGTACATGCGCAACATGGGCACGGCGGCATCGATGTCGGTCTCGCTGATCCACGAGGGACAGCTGTGGGGGCTGGTGTCGTGCCACAGCGCACAGCCGCGCCGGCTGCCCTATCACGTGCGCACGGCCTGCGAGTTCATGGGACAGATCCTGTCACTGCAGATCGCGCTGAAGCAGCGCGCACGCGCCGTGGAGGAGCGGGTCGGACGCCGGTCCTTGCTGGTCAAGCTGCTGGGCCGCATGGCCGGCGACGAGGACTTCATGGCCGCGCTCCGCCGCGACCCCGACAGCCTGCTTTCGCTGACCGGCGCGCAGGGCGCGGCCATCGTGCACAGGAACGACTGCGTGCGCCTGGGCCAATGCCCCGGGAATCCGGAGGTACTGGCGCTGGCACAGTGGCTCGCGACCGCGCACGTCGGCGAGGAAATGTACTTTACCGATCAGCTGGCCGCGGCCTGGCCGCCTGCGGAGCAGTTCTGCGATGTTGCCAGCGGCGTGATCGCCGTATCCATCTCCCAGCTGCATGACAGCTACCTGATGTGGTTCCGTCCAGAGGTGGTGCGCACGGTCAGATGGGGTGGCGATCCACGCAAGAACGCAGGCGGCAGCGACGCCCTGTCGCCACGGCATTCCTTCGAGGCATGGAAAGAGACCGTGCAGCAGCGCAGCCTGCCGTGGAACGAGGCCGACTGCGATGCGGCGCTCGAGATGCGCAACGCCATCGTCGACATCGTGCTGCGCAAGGCGGAAGAGATGGCCGAGCTGAACGAGCAGCTGATGCGCAGCAACAAGGAGCTGGAGGCGTTCTCATATTCCATCAGCCATGATCTGCGCGCCCCGTTCCGGCATATCGTGGGCTATTCCGAACTGCTCGGCAGCTCGGCAGGCGAGCGTTTGAACGAGACCGAGCGGCGTTTCCTCGACACCATCGTCGATTCGGCCAAATCGGCCGGCACGCTGGTGGATGATCTTCTGAGCTTCTCCCAGATGGGCCGCTCGACGCTGGGTCGCGCACGCATCGACATGGCAGCCATGGTGGAGGATGTGCGGAAGATGCTGGAGTTCGAATACCACGGACGCGACGTCCACTGGCAGATCGGGGACCTGCCGCAGGTTGAGGCCGACCCCACCATGATGCGCCTGGTCTGGCAGAACCTGCTGTCCAATGCGGTGAAGTTCACCCGCGAGCGCACGCACGCGGTGATCGCAGTGGCGCACGAGCGTTCGGCAAGCGAGGATGTTTTCACTGTGCGCGACAACGGCTGCGGCTTCGACATGCGCTATGTGGACAAGCTGTTCGGCGTGTTCCAGCGGCTGCACCATGTCGAGGAGTTCGAAGGCACCGGCATCGGCCTCGCCAACGTGCACCGCATCATCGGCCGCCATGGCGGCCGCACCTGGGCCGAGGGCGAGCCGGGCAAAGGCGCCACCCTCCATTTCACCCTGCCCCTGCATTCTGGAGATGTTCAATGAGGGACCTGCGGCCGATCCTCCTTGTCGAGGACAGCCCCAAGGATGCTGAGTTGACCCTGGCTGCGCTGTCGCGTTGCCAGCTGCTCAATGATGTCATCCATGTGCGTGACGGCGCCGAGGCGCTGGACTATCTGCGATGCGAGGGCGCCTTTTCCGGTGCCCGCCATGGCGGCCCCGTGGTCGTGCTGCTCGATCTCAAGCTGCCGAAGGTCAATGGACTGGAGGTGCTCGAGCAGGTTCGTGGCGATCCCGTTCTCAGCAGTACCCCGATCGTGATGCTGACCTCGTCGCGGGAGGAGCAGGACCTGATCCGCAGCTATGAGCTGGGGGTCAACGCGTTCGTGGTCAAGCCCGTGGATTTCAAGGAATTCTTCGACGCGATCCAGGGTCTTGGCATGTTCTGGGGAATCACCAATCAACCACCGCCGCATCGCCCGAATGGCTCGGGACACCACCATGGGTGATATCACCGACCGCGGCGAGCGCCTGCGCATCCTCATGCTGGAGGACAGCGCACTCGATGCGGAGCTGATCTCCGCCCAGCTGCTGCGGGCCGGCCTGGATTTCGAGGCGGAGCGCGTGTGGACGCGTCGGGGCTTCCTCGATGCCATCGACAGCGGCACGCATGACGTCATCCTCGCCGATCATGTATTGCCCGGCTTCGATGGCGATGCGGCCCTGGCTCTGGCGCGCGAACGCATCCCGCATACACCATTCATTTTTGTTTCCGGCACGCTTACCGAAGAACTGGCGGTGCAGGCCCTGACCCGTGGCGCGCGCGACTACGTGGTGAAGCAGCGGCTGCAACGACTGCCGGACGCGATACGGCGTGCACGGCAGGAGGCGCACGAGCGTGGCAAGCTGGCCCAGGCCCAGGCGGCGCTGAATGACAGCCAGGCGCAGTTGCAGCAGATCACCGACGTGGTTCCGGCGCTGATCGCGCAGTTCGATCACGAACACCGCTTCCGCTTCGCCAACCGTGCGTTTCTCGACTGGCACGGGGTAAGCCTGGCCGAGCTGGAGGGACGGACTGCGCGTGAGATCAGCGGGATTTCAGCCTTCGAGGAGGCGCTGCCCAGCCTGCAGCAGGTCCTGCAGGGAGAGCGCGCCAACTTCCAGGCCCGTCTTGCCCATCGCAGCGGTGAGACGCGCTTCGTACAGATGGACTGCGTACCGGAGCGCGCAGCCGATGGCCGCGTGGTCGGCTACATCTGCGTGGGCAGCGACGTTTCCCAGCTCAAGCGCGCCGAACTGGCCCTGCGCGAGGACAACCAGTCGCTGGAGCGGCAGGTTCAGGCGCGCACCGCCGAGCTCCGGGCCAGCAAGCGACGCCTGCAGTCCATCTTCGAGTCCAGCTTCCAGCATCAGGTGCTGCTTGACCTGTCCGGGCGTGTCGTCGACGCCAACGTTGCCTCGCTGGCCGCGGTGCTGGCCGAGAAGGCGCATGTTGTGGATACCCCCTACTGGCAGACGCCCTGGTTCACCACCACGCCCGGAATGAGCGAGGTGATCGACAAGGCGGTTGCCGATGCCGTACGTGGGCGCAGTTCCCTGCACTCGCTCGAACTGGAGCTGCCCACCGGCCGGCGAAGTTTCGACGTTTCATTCCGTCCGTTGCAGGACGGCGCCGGCGAGGTCACCGCGGTGGTGTCCGAATCCGTGGAGACCACCGCACGACTGCAGGCAGAGCATGCACTCCGGCAGGCGCAGAAGATCGAGGCGGTCGGGCAGCTGACCGGCGGCATCGCCCATGACTTCAACAACATCCTGACGGTCATCTCCGGCAACGTCGAGCACGCGATGCTGTTGAGCGGCCATCCCGGAGCGTCGGCCGAGGCGACCACACGCGCACTGGACAATGCCCTGAAGGGCGTCTCACGCGCGGCAAGCCTGACCCAGCGGCTGCTGGCCTTCGCACGCCGCCAGCCCCTGCGCAGCCAGGCCGTCAATCTCAACGACTGCATGCTCGGAATGCAGGACATGCTGCAGCGGGCGCTGGGCGAGCTGGTGCGACTGGAGATCAGCACGGCTGCCGGCATCTGGTGCGTGGAACTGGACGTCGCGCAGCTGGAGGCATCCGTGCTCAACCTCGCGGTGAATGCACGCGATGCGATGCCCAGCGGCGGCCGGCTGAAGGTCGAGATCGACAACAGCCATCTCGACGGCGACTACGCCGCGCTGTTCCCCGATGCAGTACCGGGCGAGTATGTGATGCTGCGTGTCCGCGACAACGGCCACGGCATGCCGGCCGACACGCTGGCGCGGGTGTTCGAGCCGTTCTTCACCACGAAACAGGTGGGGCGTGGCACGGGGTTGGGGCTCTCCATGGTGCATGGTTTCGTCAAGCAGTCCGGCGGCCACGTCCTGATCGACTCCGTGGAGGGCGGAGGAACCAGCATCACCATGATGTTCCCGCGCTCGCCGCTGCCACTGCCCTGTGAATCTCCCGCGCCGGCAGCGGGCCTGGCCGGCTATGAACAGCGCGGCGAGACCATCCTCGTCGCCGAAGACAATGACGATGTCCGCGCATACACCGTCGACGCTCTGCGCCAGCTGGGCTACCGCGTCCTGGAGGCACATGACGGGCCGTCCGCGCTGCGGCTGCTGGAACGCCCGGACGCGCGCATCGATCTGCTGTTCTCCGATATCGTGATGCCCGGCATGTCCGGCTGGGAACTGGGTCGCGAAGTCAGGGAGCGCTGGCCTGAGGTGGCGATTCTGTTCACATCCGGCTATCCGCGCGATCATGACGCGCCGGGGGGCGCGGGCCGCTCTGCGGCGCTGTTGAGCAAGCCATTCACGCGCGCCGATCTGGCCGAATCGATCCGCGGCGTGCTGGCGTCCTCCCGCTGATGGACCGGGGCGCGCGCCGGCTCAGGGGCCTTGTCGGGTTCCGAGCCGGTTGATCTGCGCGCACTCAACGACGCCCGGCGGCTGTGGCATGTCGGCCAGTGCAACCATGGCCCGCCCCAGGGCCAGATTGCTGGTCGCGATGGAAGGGGCCATGCGTGCAATCAGCCCCAGCAGCGGGGCGCCGACACCATAGAGTGGCTTCATCCACGAATGCACCGTGCCTGTACCTGCAACAGGCTGTACACCGCCTGGTCGCAACATCACCGTACGGATCGGCAAGCGGGCCAGCGCCTGTTCGGTCTGCCCCTTCACCCGCAATGGCATGATGCGGCTCTGCGGATCAGCATGAGCCCCGGACACGTACAGGAAGCGCCCCTGCGGACATGCCTGGGCGAACGCCGAAGCCACGGCAAGCGTGGCATCGAAGGTGACCGCGCGGTACTCGGCTTCGCGGATTCCCACCGGCGGCGCTCCGGCGCAGTAAAGGCAGGCGTCGAATCCCGAAAACAGGTCAACACTGCCGGCGGCCTGCCGGAAATCGGCGAGCAGCAGTTCGGCGACCTGCTGCCCCGGCCGGCTGCCCGGCCTGCGGACCAGTGCCGTGACACGCTGCACCCGGGGCGATTCCAGGCAGGCCAGGACAACGCCCTGCCCCACCAGCCCTGTTGCGCCGGCAACGAGCAGCTTCATGCGGCCAGGGGCGGCGTGACTGTCCACGCGGCTCAGAGTTTCACGAAACGCTGGATGCGGCGCGCCAGCCAACCACTGAACACCAGCGGGGCATCCAGCGCGGATACACAGATGCATGGCACGCCCGGCGCCGTCACCGGCTGGTGCTCGACGTCCTCGTCAAGATCCGCGACATCGCCAGGCGCGAACAGGCCCAACGCATCGTTGTAGGAACCGCGCAGGATCTGCGTCAGTTCGCTCTGTCCGTGGCTGTGCATCGGCAGGCACTTTCCGGGGGCGATCTTCAGCATGATCAACGATGGCATCTGTTCGGCCCGGATGCAGTGCACGCCAGGCGCGATCCAGCGCCAACGCAGCGCTGCCAGTGACCTGCCGAAATACGGGTGCAGCGATGCCGGCAGGTGGTCCGGATCGGCCTCCGGCCGTTCGCGCGGGACCTCCCGCGGCGATGATGGCTCGCTCGCTGCCGAGACCGCTGGCGAGGACAGGCGGGCCAGCATGGCATCGCGCAGGGCGTCCCGGCGGTCTTCGGCAAGCGCAGGCTGGGTGTGTTCCAGCAGCGCCGAACCGATCGCCTCAGCCTCCCGCAGGCGCTGCCGGCACACCGGGCAGCGCTCGAGATGCGTGCCGGCGACGATACTCAGTGGCGCCGGCAGTGCGCCGGCCGCATAACTCATCAACGTCGATTCGTGCAGATGGTGGTGCGGGCTCATTGCGCACCTCCGATCCGCGACTGCAGGCGCAGGAATGCGCGGCGGAGATGCGACTTCACGGTCCCCAGCGGCATGCCCAGAATGGAGGCGATCTCACCGTGGCTCTTGGCCTCGAAGTACGACATCCGGACCATGCGCGCCTGCACGGCCGGCAGTTCGTTGATGCGCTGGCGCAGCCGTGCATGGTCGGCAAACTGCTCGGCGCTGCTGCGCTCGACCAGGTCCGCGGCAGCGGCCTCTTCGACGGCCGCCTGGACCTGCATCCAGCTGCGCTCGCGCCGGACCCGGTCGATATGCAGGTTGCGGGCGATCCGATAGAGCCATGTACTCAGTGCCGCCTGCGCCGGATCGTAGTCTCCAGCGCGCAGCCACACCTTCAACAGGCATTCCTGCGCAAGCTCTTCCGCTACGGCATCCGGCACGCCGAGTCCGCGCAGATAGACGCACAACCTGGGCATGAAGTGGTCATAGATGCGCATGAAGCAGTCGCGGTCGCGCAACCGCGCCACCGCGTCCATGTCGCCGGTCCAGTTCAGTGCGTCAGTGGTGGGCTGCTGGGAACTGGACACGAGGCGGGCGGTGTCGAAGGGAACGGGAGGGCTGGCGGCGTCAGGGTACATCTGCGGTCGCGGCGGGCTGGTGAAGGTCTGTCCTGAGTACGGGCCACGGCCCCGTTTGGATGCAGCACCGACCTGCATCCAGCAACGGCCCTGCCGCGTATGCCAGAACACATCCTGCCGGAGCGCCTTCGATGCGCCTCACCTTCCTGCTGCTGTGCCTGCCCTGCCCCGGGCTGGCGGCCACCCTGCTGCACAACGAGGGCGTCGCCACCCTGCCGGATGGCCGGGTGGCCTACCGCGAGATGCATTGGCAGCGGGGCGCCACGGAAGGCGCCGAGCGCTGGGTCCAGTACCTGTGCCCGGACGGCCAGCCCTTTGCACGAAAGCACATGGCGGCCACGGATCGACCGCTGGCACGCGGCTACCAGCTGTTCGACCAGCGCTCCGGCCAGCAGGCTGACGTGGCGATGTCCGGCGATGCAGTCCGCATCTCGTGGAAGGAGAGTGCCTCGTCCACATCGCGGCAGGCACGCCTGCCAGCGCCTGCCGGTGCAGTCGTCGATGCCGGCTTCGATGCGGCCGTGCGCCAGCACTGGACACCGCTGCTGCAGGGAACCGAGGTCTCCCTGCCCTTTCTCGTCCCCGGGCGCCAGCGCTTCTATCCGGTCAAGGTCAGCTGGCGTGGTGCGAACCGCTGGCGCGGGCTGGCTGCACAGTCATTCGAGGTCCAGCTGGACACCTGGTATGGCGGCGTGGCCCCACGCCTGTCACTGGTCTACGCCGAGGCCGATCGTCGCCTGCTGGAGTTCCGCGGCACCAGCAACCTGCGCGATGCACGTGGCACTTACCCCGCCGTGGTGGTGCGCTTCGACAGCCCGCCTGCGCCCCAGCCGGACAGCCAGTGGCAGCAGGCGTGGGCGCGGCCTCTGGTCGCCGGGTGCGCCGTTACGGCGAAGTGAAGACAAACAGGAAGACGAAGAATCTGCAACGAGGCGCATCCATTTCCCGCCCTGCCGCGTAGAGAAACACACGCCTCCCTCGAGATCCGCCCCATGGCTTCCGCAGCGCCCCTCCGCAGCCGACGCGAACGCCTTCTGAGCACCCTCCGGCGCTGGTTCGACGCCGGCACTGCAATGGACACCGACAGTGGGCGTGCGGATCGGATCGACTGGCTGCGCGCGGTGCCATTCGCACTGATGCACCTGGCCTGCCTCGGCGTGATCTGGGTGGGGGTGTCCTGGATCGCCGTGGCCGTGGCAGCTGCGCTCTACGCGATCAGGATGTTTGCGATCACCGCGTTCTATCACCGCTACTTCTCGCATCGAACCTTCCAGGCGCCGCGCTGGGTGCAGTTCGTATTCGCGGTGATCGGCGCTTCCAGCGTGCAGCGGGGCCCGCTGTGGTGGGCCGCGCACCACCGGCATCACCACCGCCACGCCGACCAGCCGCAGGACCCCCATTCCCCACGCCAGCGTGGATTCTGGCGCAGTCACATGGGCTGGTTCCTGACCCGCGAGGCGTTCACCACCGACCTTGCCCGGGTGCCTGATCTGGCTCGGTTCCCGGAACTGCGCTGGCTGGACCGCTTCGACATCGCAGTGCCGGCACTGCTGGCGGCAGGCCTTTATGCACTGGGTGAGCTGCTGGAACGAGCAGCGCCCGGCCTGCACACGTCCGGGCCGCAGCTTCTGGTCTGGGGCTTCTTCGTTTCCACCGTCGTCCTGTTCCATGCCACGGTCACCATCAACTCGCTGGCGCATCGCTTCGGCCGGCGCCGCTTCGATACCCGTGACGACAGCCGCAACAATCTGTGGCTGGCACTGCTGACCTTCGGCGAGGGGTGGCACAACAATCATCACTTCTTTCCCGGCTCGGTCAGGCAGGGCTTCCGCTGGTGGGAGGTGGACATGACCTGGTACGGGCTGCGCGCAATGGCCGCCCTGCGGCTGGTCAGCGGACTCAAACCCATCCCAGCGTGGGTCCTGGACAAGGCGAGATACTGACATGCGCATCGCAGTCATCGGCTCGGGAATCTCTGGCCTGGCCAGTGCATGGTGGCTGGACGGCGAACATGACGTCACGTTGTTCGAGGCCAACGACTATCTCGGCGGACACACCCACACCCACGACATCGAGCTGGGCGGGACGCGGATGGCTGTGGACACCGGGTTCATCGTGTTCAATCCGCTGCACTATCCGCTGCTGAGCGCGCTGTTCGACGAGCTGGGGGTCACCTCGCGGCCCACCACCATGAGTTTCTCCATGCACAGCGAGCGTTCGGGCGTGGAGTACAACGCCACCTCGCTGGACGGCCTGTTCTGCCAGCGACGCAACCTCGTTTCGCCGCGCTTCTGGGGAATGCTCTCCGACCTGCGGCGCTTCTATCGCGATGCGCCGCTGCTGCTGGCCGAGCAGGAAGGTCCAACGCTGGGCGACTACCTGCGCAGCCAGCGCTATGGCCAAGCCTTCGTCGACGAGCATCTGCTGCCGATGGCGTCGGCGTTGTGGTCGTCGCCGACGGCGACCGTCCTGGACTTCCCCGCACGCTACCTGGCCCAGTTCATGGCCAACCACCAGATGCTGCAGATGACCGGCCGCGCGCCGTGGCGGGTGGTGGAAGGTGGTTCGGCGCGCTACGTGGACGCCCTGCGCCGCCGCTGGCGGGTGCACGAGCGCCTGGAGTGTCCCGTCCTCGCCGTCGAGCGGATGCCCTGGGGCGCGCGCGTGCACAGCGCTGCCGGCGTGGAAGGATTCGATGAAGTGATTCTCGCCTGCCACAGCAACCAGGCGCTGGCACTGCTGGCCGATGCCGATCCGATCGAGCGTGACGTACTCGGTGCCATCCGCTACCAGCCCAACGACGTCGTACTGCACACCGATGCATCCCTGCTGCCCCGCAACCGCAAGGCATGGGCTGCATGGAACGCGCATGTGCCACGCGATCCCGCCGCCCCCTGCACCGTCAGCTACTGCATGAACCTGCTGCAGGGACTGCCCGGCGACATCCCGCTGGTCGTGACGCTCAACCGCACCGAGGCGATCGACCCACGCCGCATACTGCGCCGCATGAGCTATGCACACCCGGTGCACGATCATGCTGCGGTCCGAGCCCAGCAGCGCTGGGCCGACGTACAGGGCCGCCGCCATACCTGGTTCGCCGGTGCCTACTGGGGGTGGGGTTTCCACGAAGATGGCATCCGCAGTGCCCGTCGTGTCGTCGACGCGATGCGGACCTGTTCCCCGCAGCCACGTCCCATGACGCAGGACGAGGCCGCCGCATGAGCGCCAGCGCCCTCTACTTCGGCCACGTGATACACCGCAGGCACCAGCCGCACGCGCACGCCTTCCGCTACCCGGTCGCGCAACTGCTGCTTGATCTCGACGAGCTGGACACGATCTTTGCCGGACGATGGCTGTGGTCCGTAAACCGTCGCAATCTGGCGGAGTTCCGGCGCAGCGACTACTTCGGCGACCCCTCGATGCCGCTTGCCGAGGCGGTCCGCCGCCATGTCGCAGGCGTGCGGGGTCATCGCCCGGCGGGTCCCATCCGCCTGCTGACCCATCTGCGCTTCGGCGGCCACGTCTTCAATCCGGTCAGTTTCTATTACTGCTACCAGCCTGACGGCAGCACACTGGACTGCATCGTGGCCGACATCACCAATACGCCCTGGAAAGAGCGCCACGCCTACGTCCTGTCAGTAGCAGAAGCGGCCAGCGAGCCGGGCTCACTGCGCTGGCAGTTCCAGAAGCGCTTCCATGTGTCGCCCTTCATGGCGATGGACTGCACCTACGACTGGCGGTTCAGCACGCCCGGCGAGGACCTCAGGATTCACATGCAGGTTCTGCAGGAGGGCGTGCGCCAGTTCGACGCCACGCAGCACATGCAGCGACGACCGCTGGACGCGCGCGGCCTGGCGAAGGTGCTCACCCTGTATCCATTGATGACCGTACAGGTCGTTGCAGCGATTCACTGGCATGCGCTGCGGTTGTGGCTCAAGCGCAACCCTGTCCATGACCACCCCTCACTTGCCGGAAAACCGCGATGAACGAGATGACTCCATCGGCAGCCATGCCCCGGGCCGGCGCGCTCGACGCATACCTGCGCCAACGCCTGCTGTCCCAGCTTGCGCCGCTGCGCGAAGGCCAGCTGCGGGTACGGGATGCCCTCGGCGAAACACTGCTGGGCGACGCTGCGGGGGAAATGCATGTCACTGTGACCATCGATGACCCGGCGTTCTACCGCAAAGTCGCCGCACAAGGCAGCGTAGGCGCCGGCGAGAGCTACATCCATGGCGACTGGCAGTGCGACGACCTGGTTGCGCTGGTACGCCTGCTGGTGCGCAACCGCGACCTGCTGGACGGCATGGAACGTGGCCCTGCACGCATCGGCGGCTGGCTGCTGCGCGGCTGGAACCGGCTGCGCCGCAACAGCCGCGAAGGCAGCCGGCGCAACATCGCGGCTCATTACGATCTCGGCAACGACTTCTTCGCCCTGTTCCTGTCAACGGACCTGATGTATTCATCGGCGCTGTTCGCCAGCGAGCAGGACACGCTCGAGGACGCCTCGCGACGCAAGCTCGATCGCATCTGCCAGCAGCTGCGCCTGGCACCCGGAGACCGGGTGGTCGAGATCGGCACGGGCTGGGGCGGATTCGCACTGCATGCCGCGCAGCATTACGGCTGCCATGTCACTACCACCACGATCTCCGCCGAGCAGCATGCGCTCGCCACGGCGCGGGTGCGCGCCGCGGGCCTGGAGGATCGCATCACCCTGCTGATGAAGGACTATCGCGACCTGGACGGGCAGTACGACAAGCTGGTCTCGATCGAGATGATCGAAGCGATCGGCGCCCAGTATCTGGACACCTACATGGCCACCCTGCAACGGCTGCTCACGCCGGACGGGCTGGCCCTGCTGCAGGCGATCACCATTGAAGACCACCGCTACGAGCAGGCGCGCCGAAGCGTGGACTACATCAAACGCCACGTGTTCCCCGGCAGCTTCATCCCTTCCATCAACGCGATCATGGCCGCCAAGACCCGTGCCAGCGATCTGCAGCTGCTGGCGCAGCAGGACTTCGGTCATTCCTATGCGCTCACGCTGCGGGCGTGGCGCCAGCGATTCCTCGCACAGCTTCCCGCAGTGCATGCGCAGGGGTTCGACGCGCGGTTCTGCCGTCTGTGGGAGTTCTACCTGGCCTACTGCGAGGGCGGCTTCCTGGAACGTTCGATCGGCGTTTCACACCTGCTGCTGGCACGCCCCGGCCATCGGGGCAGCGCGCACGCCACGGGTGCACACTGACATGCGCCGCACCTGGCTCAATCTGCTCGGCAATCAGGCGGTCTGGCTGTGCGCGGTCGCCGGCGCCGGGCACGGGCTGCAATGGCCAGCACTGCTGGCCGCCACACTGTTCGTGGCCAGCCAGCTCAGCACCAGTCCCCTGCCCCGGGTCGAGCTCCGCCTGCTGGTCCTGGCCCTGGCCTGTGCGTGGCTGGTCGATGGCGTCGCTGCCGCCGCGGGCGTGGTGCGTTATGCCGCTGCGCCCCTGGGCTGGGTACCACCGCCCTGGATCCTCGCACTCTGGGCGTCCTTCGCGATGACGATCAATGCATCGATGGCCTTCCTGCAGCGGCACACGGTGCTCCCCGTGTGCTTTGGCCTGCTGCTTGCCCCGCTGGCGTACCTGTCCGCCAGCCGCGGCTTCGACGCCGTGGAGCTTTCGTCCCCGGCCTGGAAAGGCCTGCTGACGCTGGGTATCGGCTGGAGCATCGCCCTGCCGCTGCTGTGCATCGCCGCGCGTCGCTGGTCGAGGGCGGCCATCCACCCACCCTTTGCCGGAGCCCGACCATGAACGCCCTGCCCTGGGTTGCCCTGTATGCCCTGCTCATCTTGGCCTGGGGATGGGCATGGCAACGTCGCCACCGCAACATCGGCATCGTCGATGTGCTGTGGGCGAAGGGCGTAGGTGCGTCAGCGCTGATACTGGCCCTGCTCGGTGACGGCGCCACGCTGCCGCGCGTGGCCCTTGCGGTGCTGGGCGGCCTGTGGGGCGGCCGACTCGCACTGCACCTGTGGGGCCGCGTGCGGCGCGAGGCCGAGGATGGGCGTTACCGATACCTGCGAGATCACTGGCAGAGCCACCAGGGCAAGATCTTCGGCTTCTTCATCGCCCAGGCGCTGCTGATCGTGCTGTTCTCCCTGCCATTCGTGGCCGTCGCCAGCAACGACTCGCCCGCCACGGCGGGCTGGGTTGCCGCCGCTGCCGCGGTCTGGCTGTTGAGCGTCGGCGGCGAGGCGCTGGCCGACCATCAGCTCGCACGGTTCCGCGCCGACCCGGCCAACAAGGGGCGCACCTGCCGCACCGGCCTCTGGCGGTACTCGCGGCACCCCAACTACTTCTTCGAATGGCTGCACTGGTTCACCTACGTCCTGCTCGCGGCCGGCTCGCCATTGGGCTGGCTTGCCTGGACAGGACCGGTGCTGATGTACCTGTTCCTGCGCTATCTCAGCGGCATTCCCTTCACCGAAAAGCAGGCGTTGCGCAGCCGTGGTGAGGACTACCGCGACTACCAGCGCAGCACGCCGATGTTCTTCCCGTGGTTCCCGCGTTCGTCCAAGGAGCACCTGCCATGACTGTCGCCACATCACTCGCAACGCCTGCCGATCCGGAAACCGGGCTGATCGCCTGGGCCGAGCGCGGCCTCATTCCGGATGTGGCCCTGCGCTCCGGTATCCGCCGGCTGTGCGCCCAACGCCTCCAGGAAGAGAGTGCCGGGGGCATCGAGGCGCAGTCCGCGCGCTTCAACCAGTGCCTTGAGCAGTTGGCCGGCAGCCCGGTCGCGCTTCATGTCGATGCCGCCAACCGGCAACACTATGAAGTCCCCGCCGCATTCTTCCAGGCCTGCCTGGGCAAGCGCCTGAAATACAGCAGCTGCTATTACCCGAGCGGTCGCGAGACCCTGGACGAAGCCGAAGTCGCCATGCTCGAGCTCTACGGCGAGCGTGCCAGCCTGGCTGACGGGCAGCACATCCTTGAACTGGGGTGTGGCTGGGGCTCGCTGACCCTGTGGATGGCCGAGCGCTTCCCGGGGGCGCGCATCACGGCGGTGTCCAATTCGCACAGCCAGCGCCAGCACATCCTTGAACAGTGCAGGCTGCGCGGGCTGGGCAATGTCGAGGTGATCACCTGCGATGTGAACCGGCTGGAGCTGCCCGCCGGCCGTTTCGACCGCTGCGTTTCGGTGGAGATGTTCGAGCACGTCCGCAACCATGCGCAGCTGATGTCACGCATCGCGCAGTGGCTGAAGCCCGACGGCGCGCTGTTCGTGCACATCTTCGCCCACCGCACCCTGATGTACCCCTTTGAAACCGAAGGCGGCGACAACTGGATGGGGCGGCACTTCTTCACGGGCGGGCTAATGCCTGCCGCTGACACCCTGCTGCACTTCCAGCAGGACCTGCGCCTGCAGCGGCGCTGGCTGCTGGATGGCACGCATTACCAGCGCACGGCTGACCACTGGCTGGCGAACCAGGATGCCGCGCGTGAACGCATCATGCCGATCCTGGAGGCAACCTATGGCAGGCCGGCGGCAAAGCAGTGGTGGAACCGCTGGCGCATGTTCTGGATGGCCTGCGCCGAGTTGTTCGGCTACGACAACGGCCAGCAGTGGCTGGTTGCCCATTACCTGTTCCGGCCACGTTGAGGTCACCATGCGCCCCCTTCCGCTGCTCTCGTTCCTGGCGATCGCCCTGTTCGGCACCGGCTGCAGTTCAAGTGACCTGCGCCCCCTGCCGCGGCCGCAGGCGGTCGACGTTCCCCGCTTCATGGGCGACTGGTACGTCATCGCCCATATCCCGTCCTGGCCGGAACGCGAAGCGTTTGACGCCATTGAAAGCTACGCGCCGCGGCCGGACGGCCGCATCCAGACCACCTTCACCTATCGCAAGGGCAGTTTCGACGCACCACAGCGATCGATGCACCCGATCGGCAGGGTCGAGAAGGAAGGCAACGGCGCCATCTGGGGCATGCAGTTCGTATGGCCCATTCAGGCCGAGTACGTCATTGCCTGGATCGATAGCGACTACCAGCAGACCATCGTTGCGCGTAGCAAGCGCGACTACGTGTGGTACATGGCCCGCACCCCGCAGGTCTCCGCGGAGGACTATGCGCAGGCAGTGAAGCGCATCGCCGAGATGGGATACGACACCCGCGAACTGCGGCGCGTGCCGCAGTCACTGCGCTAGTCCAACGACTCAGCGGAGGCTCCATCACCTGCTAGAGAGCCTTCCGCAGCTCCCGGAACACAGCTGGATGTGCCAGGTATCGAAGCACGTCGTGTGCATCCTCAACACCGTTGTCGACGTCCGCCATGTTGTGCACTTGGTCGCAGCCAAAGCTCTTGACGGTCAGTTCCGGGTGCAGGGCGACGAAGTCCTCCTCATCGGAAACGTTCAACCAATGCTTCACATTCGGAAGGCATCGAAGCGGCGGGCCAATTCCGACCTTGACCACATTCACCCCAAGCGGCGAACCGCAGGTCAGCAGGAGCCGGCAGCCGACCACGGAATGCAAGCGACGCAGAAGGTCATAGGCGATGACCGATCCGAGCGAATGCCCGATCACCACCACCTCTTCATCTGTCCGGAGTGAATCGAACAACTGTTCACGGACCTTTGCGTCGATGCGCGCCTTCAATCCGGGCTTCTGCAGGTACGCCGACGCCTGCCGCAGGAACTGACGCGCAACCGCCTTTCCTCGATCAGGCAGGATGCTTTCCAAAGCGCGTGCGATCGCTTTCAGCCACTTTTTGTGGATTCCTTTTGCCATGCGCTTTGCGGACAAAGGTTCATCGCCGGGATCAAGGGCCAGCGCAACCTGCGCATCAGAAATGCCATTGCCCCGCTGATATTCGATATAGAGTTCGGCGATCCGATCATCCACATAGTCCGAGTCCAGTGCATCCGGCCCCATCGGCGTGACTGCCGGCCCACTCTTGCCCCACGACTCGGTCTCCTCATGCAGCAGATCGCCGTAGAAGGCCGCGTGGAAGGTCACGTGGTCGGGAATGCTCATGCCCGCCGCCACCGCCCCCTTGCGCAGGGCATCGCCCCAGCTGCTGCGGATGATCTCCTCGGACTTTCCCTGGTTGTTGATTCCATGGATCAGCAGAATCTTGGTCACAGCAGAACCTCGGTTGGGACATCGATCAGCACGTCATCACCGCCACCCTGCCCCAGCTCGACAAAGCGATAGTTGAAGGCCTTGAGGAAGACGGGCACACCCTTGCCGAAAAGGCGGGGCGTAGCGCCGCCATGGATGTGTTCGGCGATGACCCGGATATCGCGTGGCACGTAGGAATCCGCTGAGCGCAACAGGCTCCAGCCCGAGCGATGGGCTGGCAGCGTCCCCCAAAGCGGCACCCCTCTCAAGCCGCTGTAGCCGCGCCAGCCTATGTGCGGCGAAACAGCTTTGAATCCATCGCCATCGCGCTCTCCCTCCACCGCAGGCAGAGCCGCAAACGCGATTTTTCGTGAACCCTCCTGCACCCATTCGATCTTGTCGGCACACAGCAGGGCCAGATCGAATGGAAGAACGGGCTGCCCTGTTCCTGCGTCCAGCCCCCGTCGTGCCAGACGTTGCGCGAGCTGGATGACCCGATCGCGCCGTCCCGAATACTCGTAGAGGTAGCCTGCCAGCACCGCCAGGTGCGGGAATGCCTCTCCATCCCTGGCAAAGGCCGCTGCCAATGCATCGGCGCGCGCCAGGGGGCGGCGCGCACGCCTCTCGCCCTGGCTCGACTCGTTCAGGCCGGGCTGCCATTGGTTGGTGTCGGGCCGGTAGAGAACGGCCTGCTTCGGCTCCTCTCCCAGGACTGCCGTAGCCACGCCCGGGTAGCTGGACAGCAGCAGGAAGTCGTCTCCTGCAGGCATAAGCATCGGCATGCCATCAAACTGCGAGGTACGGATCGCGCGCATACCGGCGACGCGCAGGGTATCCACGCGACTGCTCGTCCCGACGGCCACGAATGCCGGCAGGTGATCGCAGAAAACAGCCAAAGGTTCATCATCCCGTGATCGATCCACGAAGCCATCGCGCCGCCAGGACGGCCTCACACCCCGCTCCAACCCACTACGAGACGCAAGGGGCATCTGCAACGAAAACTGCATGTGCGCGACCATCATCTGCGAACGTCGCGCCGCGAGCTCGAGGGCATTCCTCGATGGAGGCTCCACTCCCGGGCGATTGTCCGCTGGAGGCCCGTAGCGACCTGCCGCAACGGGGAGAGCCGTCACTGGCGCGAGACCCTGCAGCCGCTTGTAGTCATTGTGAGGCGGCCGGATCTGCGTGTCGATTGTCGGGGAACATGCCTCGCCGAGCAGCTCGGCCCGGCGAGGTACTTCGAACTCCAGATAGTCTGCAAGCCGATGGTTGGTCACGACCGGCCTGAACTCGTGGTTGTCGTGCTCGACGGCTTCGGCGACATTGCCGGACAACGCATCGATCAGCACGTCTGAGAAAAGACAATAGGCAGGCGCTTCACCGGTAGCATCGATGTGGAAAGCCGCCTGGCCCTGTTGGCAGGACAGGAAACGGTCCACCTGCAGCGGGCGTGCAGTCCCCTTCTTGCTCACGATCGAGTCGCCGGTCAGCTTCAATGAGTCACTGCCGACCACGCGGCAGGCGTCACCGACCAGGCACAACTGACCCGCGCGCGCCTGCGGGTTGCTGCCGCCGATGTTGTACTCCGCCAGGCTGCGGCGCAGCGCTTCCACGTCGATCGCTTCCCGCCGGTCGTTGCCAGCATTGGTCAGCAGCCAGAACTCGTTGACATCCGAAGCAATCGCGCCGTGTCCGGCGAAGTACACCACCAGGCGGTCGATGAAATTCGTGGCAAGAAACTGCCCGATCCGGCGCCGCAACAGGTCCACGGTGATGCCATCCTGCGCGATCTCCGGGCTCTCGTCATCGTCTCCCAGATAGAGAACGGCATAGCTCTCCTGCAACGCCCAATCCTGCAGGCGGCGCGCTGAATTCACCGTCCCCGGCAGGTCGCCGTACGCTCCCATGTAACGGGATACGGCGATGATGACCATTGCCTTGTTCATCCCCATGCACGTCATCTCCGGACCTGCCGACAGCGCCTTAGCCCCCTTCAACGCCCCTAGGGAGACTGCTCCTCCTACCCAGCCTAGCACTCCGGCAACCAACACCCAAGCGCCCGATGTTGCTCGCGCCAGGTGCCACACAAAGCGCGCAGACCGGGCCCCGCTGCGCGGGAGCCCGGCCCTTCAGCCCGCTCAGGCTGCCAGGCGTTCGACCTGGCGACGGGTCAGGTCGTTGAAGCGGCCCAGCGACATCAGGTGCTGATGGATCAGGGCCAGCCAGCCGCTGCGGTGCCATTCGATCACGGTTTCCTCCGGCAGCGCGACGAACTTCTCGACGTCGACCACCTGGAAGCCGTTGAGGTTGAACTCCTGGCCGTTCGGAGCGCGTACGGTCGCGTTGCGCTCGACCAGCAGTCCCTTTTCGATGAGCGCCTTGGAGAAGGCCTGGGTCTGCTCGTGCTCGCGGGTGTACTGCCCGCAGAACTCCAGCGCCTGCTGCACCATGTCGGTGGCCTTGCCGTCGGCGAACAGCGCCTGACCTTCTTCGCCTCCCTTGACCACGCGCGGGCTCGCTTCATCGATGCCGAGCAGGAAGTCATTGTCCGCGCCGGTGTCGATGAAGATGAAGGGATGGCGACGCAGATAGGCCGGAACGTAGGCCTCGTCTTCCCACAGCCCGTCCTTGATGAACAGGTTCTCGTTGGTCACGCCGACGGCAGCCATCGGAACGGCGCCGGGGCCGGCGAACAGGATCGGGAAATGGTGCAGTGCCAGCGAGAACTCGCCGAGCACCAGCGGAATGGCATTGTTGCCGGCGGCAAAATCAAGCTTGCCCGGCAGGATGCGCAGGTCGGCGTGCACATCAGCCTGCAGCGGCACCGGACGGGTGTAGAACAGGGGGGTGCCGGCCTGCGCCGCTTCGGTGGTGGTGTCGCTGGTGGTCATCGTAGGAACCGTTTCATCATGCGCGCCTGCCATCCCGGGCGCGCCAGCGGGAACAACCTGAATCCCGCATTATCAACAAGCCGGGTGACGACCACCACCCCGGCACCGACTTATTTCAGCTGCAGCGGATAGCGCTGCCACAGGACGTGGACAAGGAAGCCCGCCAGCTCGGTGTCGCGCGCACTGACCGCGGCGCGGATCTTGTCCAGCAGGACCATGTCACTGCAGGAGCGCACGTCCGCGTGGTTGGCCTGCCCTGCCCGGCGTGCGCGGTAACGCGCGGCCCGCTGCGCATCGCTCATTGCGTACCCGAATTTGGGCGGACGACCGCGCTTGCGCGGCAGGGTCAGCTCCAGGGTTCCGGGGTCTTTGTCATCACGCATGAGTGGGGGCAGACAGCGGCAAGCAACGGCGGGTGCGCAATTTATCGTGAGGCATCACTTTAATCCAGCTTTTTCTACACTTTTGTTGCACCGCAATGCGCCCTGCTGCCACTCGCCGGCAGCAAGAGGGGCCCGCGAACGGGCCCCTTGCACACTTCAGGCAGCGCGTACCGGCTCGTAACCGTGCAGGTGCGCCTCACTGCTGGCGCGCCCCTGGCTGAGCGAGCGCAACGCAGTGGTGTAGCCCACCAGCTGCGCCAGCGGCGCAAAGCCGCTCACCTCGGCGCGACCGTCCTGGTCCTCGATGCGCGCGACGCGACCGTGGCGACGGTTGAGGTCGCCGACCACATCCCCCACCGACGCCGACGGCGAATGCACCGTTACCGCCATCACCGGCTCCAGCACCTGCGTGCCGGCACTGGCCAGCGCGGCCCTCACGGCCTCACTGCCGGCCCGGTGGAACGCCATGTCCGAGGAATCCTTGGCATGGGTCTGGCCGTCCACCAGGGTCACTTCGATGCCCACGACCGGATGCCCATGCGGCCCTTCCGACAGCGCCGCACGCACACCCTTCTCCACCGCTGCGATGAAGCCACGGGGAATCACGCCCCCTGCAATGCGGTCGTTGAACACCACCTGGTCGTCCTCGCGCGGCGCCACGTCCAGCACCACATGGGCGAACTGGCCCTGGCCGCCGCTCTGCTTGACGACCCTGCCGACAACGCCGGAGACCGCGCGCAACGGCGTTTCCTGGTAGGCAACGCGCGGCGAACCGATGCCGACATCGACCTTCCATTCGCTGCGCAGGCGCTCGACCATCACCTCCAGGTGCAGTTCGCCCATGCCCCATACCAGCGTTTCGCCGCTCTCAAGATCGGTTTCCACGCGGAACGAGGGATCCTCCTGGGCGAGGCTGGCCAGCCCCTGCGCCATGCGGATCAGGTCCGCTGCACGCGCAGGTTCCAGGCGCCACGCCAGCACCGGTGCCTGTGCCTGGATGCTCTCCAGGCGCAGCGGCTGGTCGCGTGCGCTCAGCGTTTCACCGCTGACTGCATCCTTCCAGCCCATCACCGCGACGATGTCACCAGCCACGGCCTGCTCGATGTCATGGGTCTGGTCCGCCTGCACCCGCACCAGACGGCTCACACGCCGACCCTGCGGATGCTGAGAGCTGGCCACAGCGTCGCCTGCCTTCAGCGTCCCCGAATACAGCCTCACGAAGCTCAGCGCACCGTGCTGCTGATGGGTGATCTTGAACAGCAGGCCCGCCAGCGGACCCTCCGGATCCGGCGGCAGCAGCACGTCGCCGGCCTCGCCTTCGGCAGTGACGGCAGGCCGATCCAACGGCGAAGGCAGGTAATCGACCACCGCATCCAGCAGCGCCTCGATGCCTTTGTCCTTGAACGCCGCACCCGCAAGCACCGGCACGCCCGCACCGGCCAGCGTCGCCCGCCGGAGTGCCGCGCGCAGCAGTTCCGCATCGATCACCCGGCCTTCCAGCCACGCATCGGCCAGACCCTCGTCATGGTCGGCCACGGCCTCCACCAGCGCGTCGCGCCGCGGTTGCCACTGGCTGCGTGCAGCGTCATCCCACGGCGTGATGGTCACCACGCCGCCGTCGCGCCACTGCAGCACGCGCTCATCCACCAGATCGACCCAGCCGTTGAAGTCGCTTTCGCTGCCCAGCGGCACACCCAGCGCCCACGGCCGCGCCTGCAGCTTGTCCTGCAGCTGCTCCAGCACGCGCTCGAACGAGGCGCCGACACGATCCATCTTGTTGACGAAGGCGATCAACGGCACCCGGTGCCGGCGCGCCTGGCGCCACACCGTTTCCGACTGCGGCTGCACGCCATCCACGGCAGAGAACACCGCAACGGCACCGTCGAGCACCCGCAGCGAACGCTCGACTTCAATGGCGAAATCGATGTGGCCCGGGGTGTCGATCAGGGTCAGCCGATGCGGCGGCAGATCGCGCGGCGCCCACTGCGCCTGCACGGCTGCTGCGCCGATGGTGATGCCACGTTCGCGCTCGATCGCCGAGAAATCGGTGGTGGCGTTGCCGTCATGGACCTCACCGACGCGGTGGATCTCGCCGCTCTTCCACAGCAGTCGTTCGGTGAGCGTGGTCTTGCCGGCGTCGATGTGGGCAATGATGCCGAGGTTGCGACGACGGGAAAGGATCTGGGTGTTCATGTGATGGGTTCCTGCAAGCCAACTTCGGGGGCCGCGCACCCCGGTTGGCGACAGGGTGCGCGGCTAGCGTTCGGTCTCGGCGATCTGGTGCATGGCACGTTCTCCTTGCGGTGCAGCGGGTGGATGAAAGGGACTGCGGAAACGAAAAGAGCGCCCCGGAGGGCGCTCTGTGGATGGTCCAACGGTGGCCGGTTCAGCGGCCCCGTCGAGCTCCAGGCAGACACGCCCGTTCCGCGCTTGCGCGGGTCAGGGTGAAAAACTTCAGGAGCGGCATCCGGTTCATGGGGCGCATTCTAGACCTGTGAATCTGGCGCGCAAGCGCTGATTGCGCGCACCAGTGGAACGATGAGGATTCCTTTCGCCGCCCGGATCAGGTGACCACCACCAGCGGCACGCCCCGCTTCGGATGCTCCAGTACGACCACGTCCTGCTGATAGACGCGTTGCAGCGTCTCCACGGTCAACACCTGCGCGGGTGAACCATCGGCGGCCACCCTGCCCTGCTCCAGCAGCACGATGCGGTCGGCATGGCCGGCGGCCAGATTCAGGTCGTGCAGCACCACGATCACGCACGCCCCGGCCTCGGCACAGGCACGCACGCTGCGCAGCGTGCGCTCCTGGTGGCGCAGATCCAGCGCGGCCGTCGGCTCATCAAGCAACAACAGCGGCGTGTCCTGCGCCAGCACGCGCGCGAACGTGGTCCGGGCCGATTCACCACCGGACAACTGCTGCACCTCGCGCAGGCGCAGCGCCTGCAGTTCGGTCGCGTCGATCGCGGCTTCCACCTGCGTGTCATCGCGTACGGGATCGGGCGGGTGTGGCAGGCGCCCCATCGCCACCACCTCCTCCACGCTGAAGGCGAAGCGCACGCCGTGCTCCTGCGGCATCACCGCGCGCTCGCGCGCCAGTGGTCCGGCCTTGTAGCTGGCCAGCGCTTTGCCAAGCAGGCTCACTTCACCCGCATCGGCATGCAGATCGCCCGCAGCCACAGCCAGCAGCGTCGATTTGCCAGCGCCGTTGGGCCCGACCAGTGCAGTGACCGTCGCCGGCTCGAACGCCAGGTTGATGCCGTGCAGGATCTCGCGCTGTCCGCGCCGCACCACGACATCGCGCAGTTGAAGCAGGCCCGTCATGGGGCTGCCTTGCGGCGCTGCTGCAGCACCAGCCAGAGGAAGAACGGTGCGCCCAGTGCGGCCGAGAACAGACCGAGCGGAATCTCCGCCGGCGGGTCGAGCGTGCGCGCGGCCGTATCGGCCACCACGATCAGCAGCGCCCCCAGCAGGCCGGAAAGAGGCAGCAACCAGCGGTGCCCCGGCCCCACCAGCAGGCGCGCCACGTGTGGCACCACCAGGCCGACGAAGCTGATCGAACCGGCGAACGCGACGGCCGCACCTACCAGCAGGGCACTGAACGCCACCAGCCGGCGGCGGGTCCGTGCCACGTCCAGGCCCAGATGCTGGGCCTGGCGTTCCCCCAGCGCCAGCATGTCCAGTGGCGTTGACAGGCGCTGCAGCGCGAACACGCCGATGGCGAACAACGGCACCACGGCGGCGACATCACTCCAGCTGGCGCGGGCCAGCGAACCCATCTGCCAGAACACCAGCGACTGCAGTTCGCTCTCGCTGGCAATGTAGGTCAGGAAACCGATCAGCGCCGAGCAGAACGCCGCCATGGCGATGCCGACCAGCAACAGGGTGGCATTGCCACTGCCCTTGCCCGGCCGGGCAAGCGCGTAGGTCAGGCCGATCGCCAGCGCACCGCCGACGAACGCGGCCACAGGCACCAGCCAGCCCGCCGCACCGGCGGCGCCCAGCACGATGGCGGCCACCGCACCCAGTGCAGCACCCTGGCTGACACCGACGATGCCGGGGTCGGCCAGCGGGTTACCGAACAGGCCCTGCAGGCTGGCACCGGCCATCGCCAGAGACGCGCCCACCATCGCACCCAGCAGGGCACGCGGAATGCGCAGTTGCCAGACCACGGCCAGATCGCGGCTGCTCACCGCCTGCGGATCGAGCAACCCCATCTTCACCGCCAGCGCCTGCATCACCTCCAGCGGCGGCAGCCGCAGCGGGCCCACGGCGAACGACGCCAGCACTGCCCCCAGCAGTGCCAGCAACACCACCATCAACATCGTCCGCCCGCGACGACGGCGCCGGTCCGCCGGACTCATGCCTTCGGCAGCGCCGCGAACGCCTTCGCCAGCGCCAGCGCACCGGCACCGGAGCCGACACTGGTGTACTTCAGCTGCACATCCGGCATCACCCAGACCCGGTTGGCCTGCCCGGCCGGCGTCTGCTTCAGCGTCGGGTACGACTTCCACAGACCCTCGGCACCGCCGAACAGCTGCAGATCGTGCTCGGTCACCAGAATCACCTCCGGTGCCGCGGCGACCACGCCCTCATTGCTCAGCTGCGAGTAGTTCTTCACTCCCGCTTCGGTGCCGATGTTGACGCCGCCGGCCAGCGCGATCAGTTGCGCCGATGCACTGTCGGCGCCCGCAACGGTCGGTGCGCCACCGGCACCGGTGGCCGACACATGGATCACACGCGGCGCATGGCCCAGGCCCCGGCCGATCGCTGCGGCCTCATCCAGCTGACGCTGCACCTGCGTGGCAAGCGTCTGCCCTGCTTCGGCCAGCCCGAGTGCGGCGGCGACCTTGCGCACCTTGTCCGGCGCCGGCTGCAGATCGTCGATGACCACCGCCGGCTCCCCCACCTCGCGCAGCTTCTTCGCCAGCTCGGTGTGGCGGCGCAGGCTGTTGCCCAGGAACAGCGAACCCTGCAGGCTCAGCACACCCTCCACACCCGTGGTGCGATTGAACAGGAACTGGTGCGGCGCAGCCCGGCCAGCCTCGGTGGTGGTGTTGGTCGGGGCGGCAAATACCTGCTTGCCCAGCCCCAGCGCCTCGATCACCGCGATGACGTCGTCGCCACCGGCGATGATCCGGCGGGTGTCGGTCACTGCGATATCGGCGCCGTCATCGGAATGCACCTTGGCCGGCAGCACGGCCTTCTGGTCATGCACGGCCGGCATCTCGGCACCGGCCACGCGTTGCCAGCCTGCCGGCAACGCGGTGTCCGCGGCGGCCGCCATTGCCGCCGGCGGTGGTTCGGAAGGCTTCTTCGCATCGGAGGGAGCCGACGAGCCGCCACAGGCAGCCAGTACCAGCGAGACGGCCAACGGAAGTGCGCACAGGCGCAGACGGGGCACGATGTTCATGGACGTTCTCCTTGCTGGCAGGGCGACGCGCACGCCGCCCTGCCGTGTGACTTACTGCTTCGGGGTGATGCGGGTGATGCGGTCACCCTTCGGGTCTTCAGCGCCGCGCGACTTGTTCACCGCGAACACGTTGCCCTTGCCATCGGCACGGACGTGGTTCGGCAAAGTGCCGCCGTCGAGGTTGGCGACCACCTTGCCCTCGCGGTCGACCACGGTCACGGTGCCGGCGCCACGGTTGCTGACATAGGCCAGGCCGGATGCATCATCGAAGGCGACGTTCAGCGCACCCGCGCCCACCGGCACATCGTGCAGCACCTTGCCGGCTGCGACGTCGACGATCAGCAGGTTGTCGGTGCCCTGCGACGCCACGTACAACCGGTTGCGCGTCGCGTCGAACGCCACGCCCGACGCGCTGATCGAGTTGCCCAGGTCGATCACCTTCTCGACCTCACCGCTGGCCACGTCGATCACCGCCGCCTCCGGCGTGCCGATGCTGACGGTGAACAGCTTGCCGCCCTTCTCGTCCAGCACCAGGCTCATCGGCGTGAACTTGCCGTCATCCACGCCCGATTCAAGCGTCACCGCGGGCAGCTCCTTGAACGTCTTCGCATCGAATACCGACAGGTGATCCTCACCGGTGGCCGAGGCAAACACCTTGCCGCGGGTACCATCGATCACCACGTCGCGCGCATGCGGCACCGCATCGACCGGGAACTGGTGCACCAGCGACAGATCCTTCTGGCGATAGACGGCCACGCTGTTCTGACGGGTATTGGTCACCCACACGTTGCCGTTGGCATCATCCACGCCCACGCCGTACACCGCATAGACCGCGCCGTTGGTACTGCCCGGCACCTGCGCCGGAGTGATCGCCTTGCTGACCTTCAGCGACGCCGGGTCGATCTTCAGCAGCTGCGACTGGGTCACCGGCGGCCGGCCGACCGCGGAGGTCACGAACAGCGCATTGCTGGCGGCGCTGTAGGCGGACTGGTACAGGCCCGGCACCAGCTTGTTGGACTGGGTGGTGAACTGCGCCTGGCCCGACAGCGGCAGCTGCGGCGAGACGCGCAGCTTCAGCACCGTCGCGGCGGCCGGCTGGCTCGCCCGCACCACGACCGGATGGGTGCCCGGCACGGCATCGGCGGGAATGGCCAGCTGGGTCTTGAAGTTGCCATCGGCATCAACCACCACCGGCTGGGCGTTCAACACGCTGTCGCCGCGCAGCAGGCTGACCTTCTGGCCCGGCACGAAGCCGCGACCGACCACATCGGCGGTGCTGCCCGGCACCACATTGTCGCCGCGCGAGACCACCTGGCCCTTGAACGTGGCGTTGGCCGGTTGATCGAATACCGGCTGTGCGGTGGCCGCGACGGCCAGCAGCAGGCCGGTGGCCAGAGTGGTGAAGCGAAGCGAAGGACGAAGGGAGGAACGGAACGACATGACAGGCTCCTTGCACACGTAGGCCGCGCCACGTGGCGCGGGATTCATCGGTTGCCTGGGCCGCTGCACGCGGGCAGCCTCGCCTGGGTAGTGGGGTCGCACGGCACACCGTGCGAAGGGATTCATTCGCTGGACGGCCCATCCGTTGTACTGGCGCCATCGCCTGCACTGCGATCGGTCACTCCGTACAGCTCATGCAGCGCCGCGTGGAAGGACGCCGGCAGCATCGGGCCATGACCCAGGCCAGGAAACTCGCGGTACTGCACGCTCAGGCCCGGCACCTTGGCCAGCCGCTCGGACAACTGCATCGCCGCATCCGGCGTGGCACCGCCAATGCGGCGCAGGTGCGCGACCACCCGTGGGTTGCTCAGGTCACGCTTGCCGCGGTCGCCGACGCGCTCGGCGCCTCCCAGCATCAACCAGACCCTCGCCGGCTGCCCATGCACGTTCTGCACGAACTGCTGTTCGGGATCGCCCAGCGCCGCGCCCTGCGCCCACCACAGTGACGGACTGGCGGCGAGATAGGCCTGGAACGCGGCCGGCCGGGTGTACAGCGCGTTGAGCACGAACAGGCCACCGAGCGAGTGCCCCCACAGCGCCTGCTGCCCGGTATCGACGTGCGCGCGACGCTCCACCTCGGGCTTGATGCGGCGTTCGATCACATCAAGAAACGCCGCAGCGCCCCCACCGACCGCCTGGGTTGCGCCGCTCTCGTCGTCGGCGCGATCGATCCATGCCGTGTAGTCACGGGTCCGCGCCTTCGAGTCGATGCGCAGGTCATTGTCATAGCCGATCAACACCAGCACCGGAGGCGCCTTGAGCGCTGCAAGTTCAGCCAGCAGCGGCTGGTCGAGCACCATCGCCACCGCATTGCCATCCAGCGCGTACAACACCGGCGAAGGTGCACTGGAGGCGCGGACCGGAATCGCCAGATTCACCCGCCAGCGGCGCTGCGTGTCGGCACTGTCGATCACGAAATGCTCGAAGCGATAGCTGGCGGCCGGCTCATCCAGCACGGTGTGGCCGATCTTCTGCAGCGGATTGCGCTGCTGCGCGTACGCATACGGGGTAGCCAGGAGCAGACCCATCATCAAGACGGCGAGGCCGCGGGCCAGCGGACCACGGTGCGGAGGCAGGACGAAATGCTTCATCGGAGGGCGACGTCAGCGGCCTGGGCCGCCATCTCACAAGGGACCGCAGTCTACCTTAAACGCGAATGATTATCACAACGATCACACGTCACGTTGTGTATCACGCGCGCGATATTGCGGCGTCATGGGAGGCATCATCTCGTTCCCGCCAAGCCGGGAGGGCCGATTCCAAGGACCGGGCGCTGCCGGCCGGGTGCCGCGTCAAGGGCCCGCAGGCACCGGGCCGTACGGGTTTTCCTGCGGCGTGCCCGGCAGCAGAGCGAACACCAGGATCACCAGGCCGCCCACCGGCACCAATGCCAGAAGATAGAGCCAGCCGGACTGGTTGCAGTCATGCAGACGGCGCACGGTGACGGCGATCAGCGGCACGATCGTCGCCAGCCACATCAGGCCCAGCAGCACCATCATGCCGATCAGGATGGCGCTCAGTGCATCCGGACTGGAGCGCATGAGGACCGCCAGCACGCCGGCCAGCAGCGACACCGCCGAGGCCACCAGAAACAGGAACAGCTGGAACATCCAGTATTCGCGGCGATTGGCCCGACCTTCGAACTGGGCGTAGCGCTTCAACGCCAGAGTCATGTCCTGCATGAACGCCATCCTTGAGAAGTGAGCCGGGGATTCTCCCGAATCAGCGTGAACCCGACAATGGGATTCGTTGCATAACAGCGATCAACGCCGCTTCGCCGCCCGCGCCGCCTCGCGCTCGGCGCGCAAACGGTCGAGCTTTTCCTTCAGCTTGATCTCCAGTCCGCGCGGCACCGGGTTGTAGTACACGCGCTCGCCCATCGCATCGGGGAAGCCGGTCTGATCCAGGGCGATCCCGCCTTCCGCATCGTGGTCATACTGGTACTCGGCGCCGTAACCCAGTTCCTTCATCAGCTTGGTCGGCGCGTTGCGCAGGTGCAGCGGCACCTCTTCGGTACCGCTCTGGCGCACGTCGGCCTTGGCCTGGTTGAACGCCGCGTAGCCTGCATTCGACTTGGCGGTGCTGGCCAGGTACAGCACCAGCTGGGCGAACGCGAGCTCGCCTTCGGGGCTGCCCAACCGTTCGTAGATGTCCCACGCTTCCAGCGCCATGCTCTGTGCACGCGGATCAGCCAGGCCGATGTCCTCGATCGCCATGCGCGTCAGCCGGCGCGCCAGGTACGACGGATCGCAGCCGCCGTCGAGCATGCGGGTCAGCCAGTACAGCGCCGCATCGGGATTGGAACTGCGCACCGACTTGTGCAACGCCGAGATCTGGTCGTAGAACTGCTCGCCGCCCTTGTCGAAACGACGGGTGCGGTCGGCCAGCACCTGGGTGAGCGTCTGCGGGGTGATGTGCCCGCCCTCGCCCCCTGCCAGTTCGGCGGCGATTTCCAGCAGGGTCAACGCGCGGCGCACGTCACCATCGGCAGCGGTGGCGATCTCCAGCAGCAGCTCGGGCGCAACCTCGATGGACTCCTGGCCCAGGCCGCGCTCGCGATCGCCCAGCGCCCGCTGCAGTGCCTCGACGATGTCGGTAGGCGAGACCGCCTCCAGCACGTGCACGCGGCAGCGTGAGAGCAATGCCGAGTTCAACTCGAAGGACGGGTTCTCGGTCGTGGCACCCACGAACAGGATGGTGCCGCGCTCGATATGCGGCAGGAACGCGTCCTGCTGCGCCTTGTTGAAGCGATGCACCTCATCGACGAACAGCACGGTACGCCGGCCTTCGGCGAAACGCTGCGCCGCTTCGGCCAGGACCTGACGCACCTCCGGCAGGCCGGACAGCACGGCGGAGATGGCGCGGAACTCGGCATCGGAATACTCGGCCAGCAGCAGCGACAACGTGGTCTTGCCACAGCCCGGCGGGCCCCACAGGATCATCGAATGCACGCGACCGGACTCGACCGCCCGGCGCAGTGCGCTGTCCGGAGCGAGCAGGCGCTTCTGTCCGACCATTTCGTCGAGCGTCTGCGGACGCATGCGCTCGGCGAGCGGGCGCAGATGATCCCGATCGACACTCAGCAGATCGGGGCCGGGGAAGGAAGTGGAGCGTTGTCTTGGCACCCGCTCATTGTACCGCGCCCCCCGTCGGTCGCGCCGGACCATGCCCGGCGGATCGGCGAAATGCGCACATCGGTAGCGCCGGGCCATGCCCGGCGTCACCCATCAGTTGCCGATGACGTCGGTGCCGGCCGGCGGGCTGAAGCGGAAGGTCGAGGCCGCGAACGTCGGGTTGCGCTTCCAGCCGCTGAAATTGATCACCGTGCGCTGGCCGACCGCGTCGGTGATCTCCATCCTCGCCAGCCCCTGGGCGTTGAAGCCCAGCGCGGCGTACTGGAAGCTGGCCTCGGTATCGCGCTTCGGCGACAGCGACAGCCACTGCAGGCCATCCCGTTGTGCCGCCTCCTCGCTGAGGTCGTACTGCTGCTCCAGCAGCGCCGGGTTGATCAGCGCGGTCAAAGGGCTGTTCTGCTCTTCCTTGCCCTGCTCGCGCACGGTGGCCTGCTCCAGGTCCGGCTCGTACATCCAGACCTTCTTGCCGTCGGCCACGATCAGCTGTTCGTGCGGCCGCACGTACTCCCAGCGGAACAGGCGCGGGGCAGAGAGGGCCACGCGGCCACTGGTCGACTCCTTGACCTTGCCGCGGCTGTCGAACACCTGCTGGCTGAACTGGCCATCCAGGCCCTTCAGGCCGCTGGTGAAGGTCTTCAGGTCATCGCGGGCACCCGCCCACGCACTGCCCGCGGCGGCGCAGGCCATGGCGAGAGTGCTGGCGGCAAGAATACGGCGGAGGCGGACGTTCATGCGGGAATCCTGTGGGCGCGGGCGCAAGGAAAAGTGGATGTCAGTGTGCCCGGGCAAAGATGAATGGGCGATCAGGGCGACATTATGCCGCCCCGCACGTCCATCGGCGATTCAGTTGGCCGGCGCAGGCAGCCTTCCGTACAGAACCTGCCCGCGGAAGCCGCGACGCACTTCGCGATACAGCGCGCGGAACGCGGTGTAGTCCTGCGGCTGGCACAGTGCCTCCGGTCCACGCACGGCATTCTGTTGCAGGCGATGGTGGACGATCACCTCCTGGCCCTGCCGGCTCCAGTCCACCTTGTACTCACCCGCGGCATTGGCGAAACGCTGGCTGGCCGGAATGGCGATGATCGGCGCGTTGGCCGGGAACTGCAGGCGATAGGTTTCTTCACGCAGGCTCGCGTTGCAGTAGAACGGCGTCTCGTTGGCCGGTGCAGACGCGGTAGCGTACAGCCCGCGCACCGACTCGCCGCCCGGCGGATCCGGCACCGCCATGCCCCCGGCCACGCTGAAGTCCACGTAGTCTTCCGCCTGGAAGGCCATGCGGTAGCCGAACGGCCGGGTCAGATCGACCGGGACGCCCAGCAGCTGCAGTTGGCCGCGGCCATCAAAACCGGACGCCGCCATGATCGACTCCTCGGCACGCGCTCGATTCTGCGCGTTGAGCTGGGCGAATTGTGCGCGCATACCAATCTCGGCATTCTCGCCCAGCTGCGGAATCGTCTCGCCACGCAGATTGCCGTTGGCGTCGAACGTGAAGCGCACCTCCATCGAGGTGGCATTGCGCTGCGGCGTGTTGGCCGGGGTGCGCGCCAGCGTGGCATCGCGCGTGCGCATCACCGGCGCACCCAGGTCACCTTCCGGCAACTGCCCGAAACGCGCCCATGCGGTAGTCGAATCCAGGTACAGATCAAATTCGGGAATGTAGGTGATGGCGTGGTTGAAGCGGCCCAGCACCGGGATCTTCGGCAGCGTCGGTCCGCCACCGGCACCAATCAGCACCGGTGAACTGGCGATGCCCTTGGCTGCCAGCAGCGCCTCCAGGATCGTCACATGGTCCTTGCAGTCGCCGTAGTGGTTGTCGAGGATGCTCTGCGCACTGTTCGGCTCCAGGCCGCCATTGCCCAGGTACACCGCCACATAGCGGATGTTCTGCGCCACCCAGCGGTACAGTGCATCGGCCTGCTCGCGCCGGTCGCTGATGCCAGCGGTGATCTCATCAGCCAGCGCCTGCAGCGCCGGGGTCACCTCGGCCGCCGGGCCGGCCTTGAGCTGGTAGGCGCGGCCCATCTGCGACCAGTCACGATAAGTGCTGGCCATGATGTTCGGGCCGAACTCCCAGCCCGCCGCCGACCAGTTCTGTGCCGGCATGGCTTCGCGCCGCTGGTAGCGCCAGCGCCACTGTGCCTGTCCGTTCTTCACCGTCGGGCGATCGCTGCCCTGCACGCCGCGACTGTCGACGAACATCGGCAGGTTGGCCGGTGCGCTCAGCGTCACCTCGGCATCCTCGTATTCGGTGAACACGTTGAAGGTCTCCCACAGGCCGAAGTAGCCCGGGAAGTACGGCGTGGCCTGGGTGCGGCGCACCTGGTAATACAGGCGCGTGCCCGGCGCCAGGTTCGGGAACACGATCACCCGCACCTTGCGGTCGGCGTACATCGCTGCCGAGGCGCTGGAATAGCTCTCCTGGGTGTAGATGCGATCTGCCGGAACGTCACGGCGCTGGCCATCGGCGGTGATGGTGTAGGCGTCGAGCACCTCCAGCGTCTCCATCTTCTCGCTGTAGCTCAGCCGCACCTGGCTGAACTGCTCGACCGAGGCCTTGGTCTTGAGCAGGACCTCGTAGGTCTCGGTCTGCACATTGCCTGCGTCGGGCCGCACCTGGTAGTCGGCGCGATAGCGGACGATGCTGAAGTTGTTGCTGGCTTCGGTATCGCCGCTGGTGGAAGGCGGCGCCGTAGCGGGCGCGGGGGTGGCGGTCTCCGCCAGGGCCGGGCTGGCGGCCATCAGGCCAGCCAGCGCC
The DNA here is from genome assembly GCF_056757995.1 of Stenotrophomonas sp. STEN147. NCBI lineage: Bacteria > Pseudomonadati > Pseudomonadota > Gammaproteobacteria > Lysobacterales > Lysobacteraceae > Stenotrophomonas > Stenotrophomonas sp. STEN147. The sequence continues at coordinate 90,934 of NZ_JBRRCG010000002.1, read as the reverse complement.
AGCGCCAGCGCGCGTGGTACGGGATGAAGCATTCGTCGGATCCTTGGACGTCGTGGGGGTACGTCGGGCGTTACTTCGGCGGCGGCGGTGCCAGCACCGTCCGGTCGCCGTTGTGCTCGGGCGCACTGACAACGCCGGCCGCTTCCATGGCCTCGATCAGTCGCGCCGCACGGTTGTAGCCGATCTTCAGCCGGCGCTGCACGCCGGAAATCGACGCGCGGCGGGTCTCCGTGACCACCCTCAGCGCCTCGTCATACAGCGGATCCGACTCGTCGCCGCCGGCACTGGTTTCCGGCAGGCCGGTGGCACCCACCACCACGCCGTCCCCCAGGGTCTGAACCTCGTCCAGCACGCCCTCGATGTAATCGGCCGGACCCATCGCCTTGAGATGCTCGACCACGCGATGCACTTCATCATCGGAGACGAACGCGCCGTGCACACGCTCGGGCATGGCGGTGCCCGGCGGCAGGTACAGCATGTCGCCGTGGCCCAGCAGCGTCTCCGCGCCGGACTGGTCGAGAATGGTGCGCGAGTCGATCTTCGAGCTCACCTGGAACGCGATGCGGGTGGGAATGTTGGCCTTGATCAGGCCGGTGATCACATCCACCGACGGACGCTGGGTGGCCAGGATCAGATGGATGCCGGCGGCACGCGCCTTCTGTGCCAGACGTGCGATCAGTTCTTCGACCTTCTTGCCGACGATCATCATCATGTCGGCGAATTCGTCGATGAAGATGACGATGAACGGCAGCGTCTCCAGCGGGCGCGGCGCTTCGCCCAGTTCCGGGTTCGGTTTGAACAACGGGTCCATCAGCGGCTGGCCGGCGTCCTCGGCGTCCTTCACCTTCTTGTTGAAGCCGGCCAGGTTGCGCACGCCCACCGCGCTCATCAGCTTGTAGCGGCGCTCCATCTCCGCCACGCACCAGCGCAGGCCGTTGGCGGCCTCCTTCATGTCGGTGACCACCGGCGCGAGCAGATGCGGGATGCCCTGGTAGACGCTCAGTTCGAGCATCTTCGGGTCGATCATCAGCATCCGCAGATCTTTCGGCGAGCCCTTGTACAGCAGGCTCAGCACCATCGCATTGACGGCCACGGACTTGCCCGAGCCGGTGGTACCGGCCACCAGCAGGTGGGGCATGCGCGCCAGGTCGGCCACGGTCGGGCGGCCGGCGATGTCCTTGCCCAGCGCCAGGGTCAGCACGCTGGAGGCCTTGTCGTACTCCTTCGAGCGCAGCAGCTCGGACAGGAAGATCATCTCGCGGGTGACGTTGGGAATCTCCAGGCCGATCACCGACTTGCCGGGAATCACATCGACCACGCGCACCGACTTGACCGACAGGCCGCGGGCGATGTCCTTGTCCAGCGAGCTGATCTGGCTGACCTTGATGCCCGGCGCCGGCTCGATCTCGAAGCGGGTGATGACAGGGCCCGGATAGGCGCCAACCACCTGCGCGTCGATGCGGAAATCCTTCAGCTTGAACTCGATCTGCCGCGACAGGGTCTCCAGCGTCTCCTCGTCATAACCCTTGGGCTGTGGCTTGGGGTCATCGAGCAGGGCCAGCGGCGGCAGGTCCGAACCATCGCCGTTGACGCCGCGGAACATCGGTATCTGGTTGTCACGCTTGGCCCGGTCGCTCTTCTCGATCACCGGTTCCGGGCGCGGTTCGATCTTCACCGGCTCGCGCTTGGCGCGCACCTCGGCGTCCGCCTTGCGGACTTCCTGGCGCTCCTCGCGCAGGGCACGGGTCTGCTTCCACTCGGTCGCCTGTTCCTTCTTGCGCTCCAGCAGCGGCGCCAGCGACATCACCCCACGGCCGATCTTCTCCATCACCGTGAACCACGACAGGCCGGTGGCCAGGGTGATCGAGGCCAGCAGCAGCACCAGCACGAACAGGTTCGCGCCCAGCGCTCCGAACCCGACGGTCAGCGAGTTGCCCACCAGCTTGCCAAGGATGCCGCCCGCACTGGAGACGTCACCATTGAACAGGCGCACATGCAGGAAGCCGGTGCCGGCGATCAGGAAGCCGACCAGACCGACCAGGCGCAGGGCCGGATCGAGGTCGTTCTCGCCCTTGCTTTCCCGCTTGAGGCCGAACATGGCGATCCAGGCCAGCGCGCCGAGCACCACCGGCAGCAGGAACGCGATGTAGCCGAACAGCTGCAGCAGCACGTCGGCGATCCAGGCACCGGCGCGGCCGCCCATGTTGTGCACCGGCGCGACCACGCTGCCGGTGTGCGACCAGCCGGGGTCCGACGCCGAGTAGGTGAACAGACTTGCCGCCAGGTACAGCAGGGCCGGCGCGATCGCGATCAGGCCCAGGTCGCGCCAGAGGCGCTGGCGGCGGGGGTTGTCGGTCGTCGCTGCCGCTGCGGCCGTGCGACGTGAGGCCTTGCTGTCGTCGGACTTGGAGCGTTCGGGGACCTGCTTCGCCACCTTAGACCATACCTTTGGAATGCGCTGTTAGTGATTGATAATAAATGAGACGGCGTCAGTTTTCAGTTATGCGACGCTGCGAGACGCCCTCCGGGGCCGGAAACCGTCGATGGGTGACGGCGTTCTGTTCATCGGCTTGAATCGCCCTGCCCCAGCCGCCACTCTATGACCTGCCATGGATGCTGCGCAAACATCGCCAGCGCCTTGTCCCACTTACCTTTTCGCGAGTTTACATGAGCACCAGCCTGCCCTCCCGCCACCAACGGCTTGTCATCCTCGGTTCCGGTCCGGCCGGCTGGACCGCTGCGGTCTACGCCGCCCGCGCCAACCTGAAGCCGGTCGTCATCACCGGCCTGCAGCAGGGCGGTCAGCTGATGACCACGACCGAGGTCGACAACTGGCCGGGTGACGCCCATGGCCTGATGGGCCCGGACCTGATGGCGCGCATGCAGGCCCACGCCGAGCGCTTCGAGACCGAAGTCATCTTCGACCACATCCACACCGCCGACCTGTCCCAGCGCCCGTTCCGGCTGATCGGCGACAGTCACGAATACACCTGTGACGCGCTGATCATCGCCACCGGCGCCACCGCCAAGTACCTGGGCATCCCGACCGAAGAGGCCTTCAAGGGCCGCGGCGTGTCCGCCTGCGCCACCTGCGACGGGTTCTTCTACCGTGACCAGGACGTGGTCGTGGTCGGTGGTGGCAACACTGCGGTGGAAGAGGCCCTGTACCTGTCCAACATCGCCCGCAAGGTCTACCTGGTCCACCGCCGCGACACCCTCAAGGCGGAAAAGATCATGCAGGACAAGCTGTTCGCCAAGGTCGCAGCCGGCAAGATCGAAACCGTCTGGCACCACCAGGTCGAGGAAGTGCTGGGCAACGATGCCGGCGTGACCGGTGTGCGCGTGAAGTCCACCCTGGACGGCAGCACCCGCGACATCGACGCGCACGGCTTCTTCGTGGCCATCGGTCATCACCCGAACACCACCCTGTTCGACGGCCAGCTGGCGATGAACAACGGCTACCTGGAAATCCGCTCGGGCCTGGGCGGCAACGCCACCCAGACTTCGGTGGAAGGCGTGTTCGCCGCGGGCGACGTGGCCGACCAGCACTATCGGCAGGCCATCACCTCCGCCGGCTTCGGCTGCATGGCCGCACTGGATGCCGAGCGCTACCTGGATGCACAGGGCAAGGCCGGCTGAGGATTGCTTCACGCCATGACTGACCCTGGGGGCCGGCGCGGAAGCGCCGGCCTTTCTGTTTTCTTCTGACCTATCCTTGGCCCATGCCCTCCCCCCGTTTCCTCGACTCGCTGCAGTCCGTTACCGCCACCGACTGGGACGCGCTGCATGATGGCCGCAATCCCTTCGTCAGCTACGCCTTCCTGGCCGGACTCGAAGCCCACGGTTGCCTGCGCGGCGACTGGGGCTGGCAGGCATGGCATTTCACCCTGTGGGAGGGCGATGTCCTGGTCGCGGCGATTCCCGGCTACCTGAAGACCAACTCCCACGGCGAATTCGTGTTCGACCACGCCTGGGCCAATGCCTATGCCCGGCATGGCCGCGACTACTACCCGAAATGGCTCGGCGCCGTGCCGTACTCGCCGGTCACCGGGCCGCGGCTGCTGGCCCGGGACGATGCAGCCCGCGCGGGCGTGCTGTCGGCCCTGCGCGAGGCGCTGCCCGCGCTGGACGTGTCCTCGGCGCACATCAACTTCCACACTGCGGCGGACGAAGCGCTGTTCGGCGATGACTGGCTGCTGCGCGAGGACATCCAGTTCCAGTGGCAGAACCCGGGTGACTGGACGACGTTCGATCAGTTCCTCGGCGCCATGGATCACAAGCACCGCAAGAACATCCGCCAGGAGCGCGCCCGGGTCACCCGCCAGGGCATCGGCTTCCGCGTCGTGCACGGCGATGAGGCCAGCCGTGCCGACCTGCAGGCGATGTACCGCTTCTACCTGCAGACCTTCGTCGAGTACGGCAATGCACCGGCGCTCACCGAGCCCTTCCTGCGCCACCTGGCCAGCAGCCTCGGGCGCGGCCTGGTGATGTTCCTGGCCGAACAGGACGGCGAACCGATTGCCGGCGCCCTGTGCCTGCGTGGGGGCGACACGCTGTATGGCCGCTACTGGGGTGGCGCTACCCTGCCTGGCCTGCACTTCGAGGCCTGCTACTACCAGGGCATCGAGTACTGCCTGCGCGAAGGCCTGACCCGCTTCGAGCCCGGCGCACAGGGCGAACACAAGCTGGCGCGCGGCTTCCTGCCGACGCGGGTGCGCAGCCGGCACTGGGTGGCCGATGCGGATTTCGCAGAAGCTCTGCAGGACTGGTGCCGGCAGGAGCGCAGGGACGTGCGGCGCTATGAGCAGACGCTGCAGCAACACAGCCCGTTCCGCACGCAGGAATAGCGCCACCGCAGAATGGATGCGCCGGCATCGCTACACTCCCGGCATGACCCGTCAATTGCCCTGGCGCCTGGACGATGCGCCGGACGCCCCCTTCCCGCCCGCTGAAACCGCGCTGCGCAGTCCTGACGGCCTGCTGGCCGTAGGCGGCGACCTGCATCCGGCACGCCTGTTGAATGCCTATGCCGGCGGCATCTTCCCGTGGTTCAGCGACGGCGAGCCGATCCTGTGGTGGTCACCGGACCCCCGCATGGTGTTCCGCACCTCCGGCGTACACCTGTCCAGCCGCTTCCGCCGCCAGCTGCGCGGCAGCCACTGGGAGGTGAAGGCCGACACCGCCTTCAGCCAGGTGATGCGCGCCTGCGCTGCCGCGCCGCGCCCCGGACAGGACGGCACCTGGATCAGCGCGGCAATGGTCGAGGCCTACAGCCGGCTGCACGACCTCGGGTTCGCCCATTCCGTCGAGGTCTGGGACCGGCAGACCCTGGTCGGTGGCATCTATGGCGTGGCCATCGGCACGATGTTCTTCGGCGAAAGCATGTTCAGCGGCGCCAGCGGCGGCTCCAAGATCGCGCTGGCCGCGCTGGCGGCCACCCTGCATGGCTGGGGCTGGGAACTGATCGATGCACAGGTGGAGAATCCGCATCTGCTGCGGATGGGTGCGGTGCACCTGCCACGCGCCGCGTTTCTGGACCATGTGCGCCAGGCCGTGCGCCGCCCGGGGCGTGAAGGCCCGTGGACCCGGCACATGGGCCGCCTGCCGGCCCGCGTCCTGGCCGGGGGTTAACATAAACTTTGCAAGCTGGCCGCGTCCCGCGTAAAATACTGCGCCTTAGGCCCAGCGTGGCCGTTTTCTGAACCGCACAGGACTACATGTCGAAAGACGATTCCATCGAGTTCGAGGGCACCGTCAGCGAGACGCTGCCGAACACCACTTTCCGCGTTCGTCTGGAAAATGGGCACGAGATCATCGCCCACATCTCCGGCCGCATGCGCAAGAACTACATCCGCATCCTCACCGGTGACCGGGTCAAGGTTGAAATGACCCCGTACGACCTGACCAAGGGTCGCATCACCTACCGCATGAAGTAAGCGGTCGGCGCGTCGCGCCACTTCGACAAGGCCAGCCTGGGTTGCTGGCCTTTTGTCATGCCTGCTCTCCGGCCCTGCCGGAGGTCATCGTGACCGATCTCACCATGGCGTCAGTCAGCCCTGCTTGCGGCAGATTCGCAGTTGCGACAGCGGCAGCATTCTGGGATCCGATCCACTCCGGATCGCCACCCCTGCCCCGCCATGAAGCTGACTTCCCTGCTCGTCCCCTTGTCCTTGTCCGCCATCGCCCTGCTGGCCTCGCCCGCCCATGCGGCCGATACCCCGGCGGCGCAGTGCGTGCCGCTGTCCGGCGAACAGCAGATCGTTCGCGCCAGTGCCGACAGGAACATCCTGCTCCGCTCCGGCGAAGCGCACTATGTCGTGCATTTCCGCAACAGCTGCCCTTCCGCCGTGCGGGCCACCCGCCTCGGCTTCACGACCGACGGCAAGGAGGCTGACACGCTGTGCAGCGAGGGCCGAAGCAAGCTGGACACCGGTCGCGGCTCCTGCGAGGTGGCGCGCATCGAGCCGATCGATGCCGAGCGGTTCACGCGCGAAGCGCGCCGTCGCAGCCGCTGACACCCGACAGCACAAGGGCGGCCGAAGCCGCCCTTGCCCTTTCCAGTCCTTCACGCCACAGCCCGTGGCGTCAGCTCACTCCACCGTGGCCGGCAGGCCGACATGCTTCTCCTGACTCAGACAGGGCCGGCCTTGCTGCTGGCGCTTTGTCGTGGGCGCTGGAAATTCCGACTGACATCGGTGGCGCACGTTTGCAACTCATTGCATGGCCCGCCCCGTGCCCCGCCCGCAGCATGGCACGCCCGCCGCTCCATGCGGCATTGATGTGTGATCAACATGCCCACGCCGCCTGCCCTCCTCATCCTGGGCCTTGCCGCCTCCCTGGCCGCCGCCCCCACACCACCTGCAGGCACACTTGCGGAGCTGCCGGCAATGCTCGCGGCAACCGCCGCAATCGCACCGGTCGACAGCCTGGACGAGCTGCACTACCGGTCGTTCTCCGAGCAGAACCCGGACACCAACCCGCTGCGAAGCTGGACAAGCGGCAAGGACGCAGCCTTCGCCGGACCGATCAAAAGCATGACCCTGCTGGAGCGGCGCGACCGCTGCGACACCTTGCTGGTGGTCTCCACCACAGTTGCACCGGAGACCCTGGAGCAACGCTGGAGCGAGCGCGGCGCCAGCTTCGTGACCGGTACGGACGGGCGGCGGCGCTGGACACTGTCGTTGCCGGCGGCAGACCACCTGCACGCAGCAGACGATTGGCTCGCCCATTTCCATGGTCGATATGTGGTACTGGAAGCCACGCCGGAACGCTGTCGGCGTCGCCTGGACGACGCGACGGCAGACGCGACCACCTCATCCGTCGCGCCCATCCTCGACGCCATGCTGGCCAGCCACGCACGGAATGCGGCCGATGGCACCGTCCTGGCCTGGACGATCGACCTGGCCAATCCTCCTGCCGGACAGGCTCCGGACACAGGAAATCCTGCCGCCAACGCTCAACTGTTCCAGCTGGACGCGGCCGGGCGTACCCGGCTCATTGTCAACTGGCTATGGACAGACTGCTCGCGCGCCCGCCTGGCCTCCTTCGTCTTGCAGGCAGCATCGGCCGATCGCCTCGACTGGAAGGTCGAGGTCGTTCCATCCGACGCTCTGTGCGAACTGCGCGCCACAGGGGCGTGGCAGATCCCACCTGCACCCTGAACACCCCCCGTAATCGACAAGGGCGGCCGAAGCCGCCCTTGCCCTTTCCAGTCCTTCCCGCCACAGCCCGTGGCGTCAGCTCACTCCACCGTGGCCGGCAGCAGCCGCTCCGGCTCGGCCTGGGTCTCGACCACCAGCTCGTCGTCGCGGACATCGATGCTGACCTTGCCGCCGTTGACCAGCTTGCCGAACAACAGCTCGTCGGCCAGCGGACGCTTGATCTTGTCCTGGATCACGCGGGCCATCGGACGGGCGCCCATCAGCGGGTCGAAGCCATGGTGAGCCAGCCAGTCGCGCGCGGTCGGCGTGGCCGACAGGCTGACATGCTTCTCCTGCAGCAGCATCTCCAGCTCGATCAGGAACTTGTCCACCACACGCAGGATGTGCTCGAAGCCCAGCGCCTGGAACTGCACCACCGCATCGAGGCGGTTGCGGAATTCCGGCGTGAAGCTGCGGCGGATGGTCTCCATCGCGTCGGTGGCGTGGTCCTGCTTGGTGAAGCCGATCGAACGCCGCGAGGCCTGGGCCGCGCCGGCATTGGTGGTCATCACCAGCACCACGTTCTTGAAGTTCGCTTCACGTCCGTTGGTGTCGGTCAGCACGCCACGGTCCATGACCTGCAGCAGGATGTTGAAGATGTCCGGGTGCGCCTTCTCGATTTCGTCCAGCAGCAGCACGCAATGCGGCGTCTTGACGATCTTCTCGGTCAGCAGGCCACCCTGATCGAAGCCGACGTATCCCGGGGGCGCACCGATCAGACGGCTGATCGAATGCGGCTCCATGTACTCGGACATGTCGAAGCGGACCAGCTCGATGCCCAGCTGAAGGGCCAGCTGCTTGGTCACTTCGGTCTTGCCGACACCGGTCGGGCCGGCGAACAGGAAGTTGCCGATCGGCTTTTCCGGATTGCCCAGGCCCGAGCGCGCCAGCTTGATCGCCGACGACAGGGTCTCGATGGCCGGGTCCTGGCCGAAGATCACCATCTTCAGGTTGCGCTCCAGGTGCTGCAGCACATCCTTGTCGGTGGCGCTGACCTGCTTGGTCGGGATGCGCGCCATCTTGGCAATGATGGCCTCCACTTCCTCCACGTCGATCAGTTCCTTGCGCTGGTCCTCCGGCAGCAGCCGCTGGCGCGCACCTGCCTCGTCGATCACGTCGATGGCCTTGTCCGGCAGCAGGCGGTCACCGATATGCTTGACCGACAGGTCCACCGCGGCCTGCAGCGCCTCGTCGGAGTACGTCACGCCGTGGTGGGCTTCGTACTTGCCCTTCAGGCCCTGCAGGATCTCGTAGGTCTCACCCACGGTCGGCTCGACGATGTCGATCTTCTGGAAGCGGCGCGCCAGGGCGCGATCCTTCTCGAAGATGCCGCGGTACTCCTGGAACGTGGTCGAGCCGATGCAGCGCAGCTCGCCCGACGCCAGCGCCGGCTTGATCAGGTTGGACGCATCCATGGTGCCGCCCGACGCCGAACCGGCACCGATGATGGTGTGGATCTCGTCGATGAACAGCACGGCGTTGGTCACCTTCTTCAGGGCCGTCAGCACGCTCTTCAGGCGCTTCTCGAAGTCGCCACGGTACTTGGTGCCAGCCACCAGTGCGCCCAGGTCGAGCGAATAGATGACGGCATCGGCCAGCACCTCCGGCACCGAGCCCTCGACGATACGCCGGGCCAGGCCTTCGGCGATCGCGGTCTTGCCGACGCCGGCCTCGCCCACGTAGAGCGGGTTGTTCTTGCGACGACGGCACAGGACCTGGATGGTCCGCTCGATCTCGTCGGCACGCCCGACCAGCGGGTCGATGCGTCCGGCCCGGGCCTGCTCGTTGAGGTTGCTGGCGAACTCGGTCAGGGCATCCCCCTTCGGCTCGCCCTCCCCGCCCTCGGCCCGGCTCTCGCCTTCGGAGGAAGGCTGTTCGCCCTCCTCGCCCAGCTTGGCAATGCCATGGGACAGGTAATTGACCACGTCCAGGCGGGTCACGTCCTGCTGGTTGAGGTAGTAGACGGCATGGGAGTCCTTCTCGCCGAAGATGGCGACCAGCACATTGGCGCCGGTGACCTCCTTCTTGCCCGAGGACTGCACGTGGTACACGGCCCGCTGCAGTACGCGCTGGAAGCCCAGCGTCGGCTGGGTGTCGCGGCCATCGTCTTCCGCCAGGCGGGACACGGAGGCCTCGATGGCCTGCTCCAGCTCCTGGCGCAGGCGGTCGGCATCGGCACCACAGGCCTTCAGTACGGCCTGGGCGGACGGGTTGTCGAGCAGTGCCAGCAGCAGGTGTTCGACCGTCATGAACTCATGCCGGGCCTCACGGGCGCGCTTGTAGCACTGGCCGATGGTGTGTTCGAGGTCTTTGCTGAACATGGATTACTCCGGCGGCAGATGGGGACAATATGCGGCCTGACTACGCGATTTCCATCACCCTAGCGGATTGCTGCGTTCAGATGGCGTTAGCAGTGCGGATTGCTTGATCTTCATTCACTCCCGGAAGCCCACTCACCATTAGCGAACCCTACCTGAGCCGCTGGCGATTGCGACGTGATGGTCCCGCCATCCGTACCCCGCACGCCCGGCTCTGGCCGGTACTGACCGCCGACGACATGCCGGCAATGCTGAAGATCAGCAGTGAAAGCGAAGAACAGAACAGCCATCGCCTGCTGCGCTGGTGGGACGGCGACGGTGCCGCGCGCCTGCTGGCGCACGAGGGGCCGGCCATCCTGATCGAGCGCGCCGACGGCCAATCGCTGCGGGAGCGCTCGATCGGCGGCGATGACAGCACCTGTACCACGATCCTGTGCCAGGTCCTGCAGCGGCTGCACCGGCCACGGAGCGCACCGCCAGCGGAGCTGGTCTGCCTGCCTACATGGTTCGCCGACCTGCTGCAGCCAAGGGGCCCGCTGCCGCCACTGCTGGAACAGTGCAGATCGCTGGCGGATGCGCTGCTGGCGGCCGAACAGGAGGTCCGGCCGCTGCACGGTGACCTGCACCACGACAACGTGCTCGACTTCGGCACGCGCGGCTGGCTGGCGATCGACCCGAAACGGCTGCTCGGTGATCGCGCGTTCGACTACACCACGCTGTTCAGCAATCCCGACCTGTGCGGTCCCGGCATCCACGTGGCCACCCGGCCGGAGCGCTTTGCGGCCCGGGTGACCCAGGTCTGCGCCCTGGCGGAGCTGGATCGCACGCGCCTGCTGCGCTGGATCGCTGCCAGCGCCGGGCTGTCGGCCGTATGGTTCCGCAATGATGGCGATACCGCCGACGTCGATGAGACGGTGGCGCGGATGGCGCTGGAGGCACTCGCGGAAGCGTGACCCAGCTGTAGAGCCGAGCCTGCGCTCGGCTGCTTCTGGCTGAAATCTGGATGCCTGGGCGAACAGCAGCCGAGCGCGGGCTCGGCTCTACAGGCTTCCGCCCTGGTAGGTGCCCACCTTGGTGGGCACGCCGCGCCAGGCGCAGTTAGGCCCGCACCAAAAGCCGGTCAGGCCTTTTCCATCGTGCACAGCAGCGGATGCTGGTTCATCCGTGAATACTCGTTGACCTGGCCGACCTTGGTCTCGGCCACTTCGCGGGTGAATACGCCACAGACGCCGCGACCGCGGGTATGGACATGCAGCATCACCTGCGTCGCCTTGTCCAGGTCCATGTTGAAGAACTGCTGCAGCACGTCCACCACGAAATCCATCGGGGTGTAGTCGTCGTTGAGCAGCATGACCTGGTAGAACGGCGGCGGCGCCACTTCCGGGCGCGCGGGCTCCACGGCGATGCCGTGCTCGTGGTGGGAATCGGGGGAAGACTCGCGGGGCATCCGGTCATTATAGAGGTTGCCGCGCGCCCGCGTCGGCCCTCCCGGAATGGACGGCACGGACGGCCGCCGTCACAATTGTCCTTCCCACCCCGGTTTCACAGGATTTTCATGAAAAGGACCCTTCTGCCTGCCCTGTTGATCGCCCTGGCCTGTGCCGGTCCGGCGAGCGCAGCCGATGCCGACGCTGCCGTCGGTCGCCAGCTGGACAAGCTGGGCTACAACTACGAGGTCGACGAGGATGGCGACTACCGGCTGGTGTTCGACGTCGAGGGCGACCGCACCCAGATGGTGTACGTGCGCTCGGCGGTGGAAGACTTCGGCAGCCACAACATCCGTGAGATCTGGTCGCCGGGCTACACGTCCAAGACCAAGCAGTTCCCGGTCGCGGTCGCCAACCGCCTGCTGGAGGACTCGCAGGACGCCAAGATGGGCGGCTGGGTGAAACAGGAGGCGACCGCGATGTTCGTGGTGAAGATCGACGCCGATGCCACCGCCGACCAGCTCAGCGACGCCATCGATGCCGCGATCCGCACCGCCGACGCGATGGAACTGGAACTGACCAAGAAGGACGATCTCTGAGGTGAACGCCACGCCGGACCCGCGCTGGGCACCGCACGCCACCGTCGCCACCATCGTGGTCGACGGCGGTCGCGTGCTGCTGGTCGAGGAGACCATCGATGGCCGCGCCGTGCTCAACCAGCCTGCCGGGCACCTCGAACCCGGCGAGAGCCTGGCCGAGGCGGCGCTGCGCGAGACCCGCGAGGAGACCGGCTGGACGGTTCAGCTGACCGACTTCATCGGCTGTTACCAATGGACGGCGGGCGACGGTACGACGTTCCTTCGCTTCTGCTACGCGGCGCGCCCGGTCTCGCATGATCCGGCGCAGCCGCTCGACACCGGCATCGACCGCGCGCTGTGGATGACCCCGGCCGAGCTGCAGGCCGCCGGGCAGCGCCAGCGCAGCCCGCTGGTATGGCAGGTCGTGGCGGACTATCTGGGTGGCCAGCGCCACCCGCTTACGCTGGTCCGGGAGGTCGCATGAGCACCCCGCGCGTGATGGTGGGCGTTTCCGGTGGCGTCGATTCGTCGGTCGCCGCCTGGCGGCTGGTGCAGCAGGGCGAGGCCGTGGCCGGCCTGTTCATGCAGAACTGGGCCGACGACGGCAGCGGCGACTGCCGCGCTGAGGATGATCGCCGCGATGCGGTGGCGGTCTGCGGTCTGCTGGGCATTCCCTTCCATTTCCGCGACTTCTCCAGCGAGTACTGGCAAGGCGTGTTCGAGCATTTCCTGGCCGAGTACGCCGCCGGCCGCACCCCCAATCCGGACGTGCTGTGCAACCGCGAGGTGAAGTTCAAGCACTTCCTGGATGCGGCGCGTGAACTGGGCGCCGAGCGCATCGCCACCGGCCATTACGCGCGGGTGACCCAGCGCGGCCACCAGTGGCTGCTGCTGCGCGGCGCCGACCGCTCCAAGGACCAGAGCTACTTCCTGCACCAGCTGGGGCAGGCGCAGCTGGCCGCCACCCTGTTCCCGATCGGCGACCTGGAAAAGAGCGACCTGCGCCGGATCGCCCGAGACGTCAGCCTGCCGACCCATGCCAAGAAGGACTCCACCGGCATCTGCTTCATCGGCGAGCGCGACTTCCGCGAGTTCCTCGGCCGCTACCTGCCGGCCCGGCCGGGACAGATCCTCGACCCGGCCGACGGCAGCGTGATTGCCGAGCATCCGGGCGTGTTCTATTTCACGCTCGGCCAGCGCGAGGGCCTGAACATCGGCGGCGTGCGTGGCCGCCCGGCCGCGCCGTGGTACGTGGTCGGCAAGGACGTGGCCAGCAACGTGCTGTATGTCGACCAGGACCGCGACAGCCCGTGGATGCTGTCCGAGCGCCTGCGTTCGGAAACCGCGCACTGGATCGCCGGCGCACCACCGGCCCGGCGTTTCGAATGCACCGCCCAGACCCGCTACCGCCAGCCCGACGAGCCGTGTACGGTCGATGTGCTGGACGATGGCAGCGTGCTGGTCACCTTTGCCCGCCCGCAGCGGGCTGTCACGCCCGGCCAGTCGCTGGTGCTGTATGACGGCGAGATCTGCCTGGGCGGTGCGGTGATCGCCGCCACCGATGCGCCGCTGGAACAGCGCCTGCGCACCACCCCTTCTCCTTTTGAGGTAATCGCTGCATGAGTTTCACTGTCGACGACCGCGTCCTGGCCCTGGCCGGCATTGCCCAGGCCCTGCAGCAGGTGCGCCGCATCGCCGATACCGGCCATTCCGACGCCGCCGCTGTACGTACCGCGGTGGACAGCGTGTTCCGCGTCGACGCGTCCTCTCCGCAGGAGGTGTTCGGCGACCGCCACGCGCTGAAGTCGGGCCTGCGCCTGCTGCACAACTACTTCCGCAACCAGGGCCAGGATCCGATCCTGCCCAAGCTGGCGTTGTCGGTGCTGCAGCTGGAGCGCCGTTTCGTGCAGGACGGCGCGACCGTCAACAAGGTGGCCTCGGGCATCGAGCAGGCGCAGCGCAAGGCCGCCGAACTGGGCGACAGCGGTCACCCGGATGTGCTGGCCAGCCTCGGCGGCGTCTATGCGGACACCATCAGCCATCTCAAGCCGCGGGTGATGGTGCAGGGCAACCCGCACTACCTGGGCCAGGCCGGTGTGGTCTCCGAGATCCGTGCCCTGCTGCTGGCCGCCGTCCGCGCCGCGGTGCTGTGGCGGCAGGTGGGCGGCAGCTACTGGGACTTCCTCTTTGGCCGCAAGGCGATGGTCGAGGCCGTGGACCGCCTGCTGGCCTGACCGTTGCATCCGCCGGGCATGGCCCGGCGCTACCGCATGGCCTGACCGTCGGGGCGCTCCCAGGGTAGCGCCGGGCCATGCCCGGCGGGCGTGAGGCGCCGGAAATCCGGCGCATTCAGAAAGCGCATCGACGTTAAAGAGAAAGGGCGCACGGCCGATACATCCTCCGTGCACCTCCCGAGAACGTCCATGTACTCACGCATTTTCATCCGTCTGGCCGCCCCCCTGGCCCTGACCCTGCTGCTCCCCTTCGCCATCGGTTTCGAATGGCCGGCCGCCCTGCGCTGGGCGATCCTGACCACGATGACGCTGAGCTGGCTGGGCTTTGCGTGGTGGACCGCGCGCGCCCAGGCGCACCGCTCACCGGAACAGGCCCGCGTCCTGCGTGAACAGGACCAGCTGCTGACCGAGCTGCGCAGCTTCGTCGGCAACGAAATCGACGGTTCGCGCGGTGAAGTGGAACGCGCCCGCGACCTGATCCGCCAGGCGGTATCGAGCCTGGGCGGCAGCTTCGATGCAATGAACCGCAAGTCGCGCCAGCAGAGCCAGGCGCTGTCGCGCATCGTCGACCGTGCCGGCGATGAAGGCAGTGCGGGCCTCGACGTTGCGCGGTTCGCCCAGCATGCCAGCCATCGCATGGAGCAGCTGGTGGAAGCGCTGGAACAGGTCAGCGGCCAGAGTTCGACCACCGTGCAGCACATCGACCAGATGGCACAGCACCTGGACGGCATCTTCGCGCTGCTGGAAGACGTCAAGTCGATTGCCGACCAGACCAACCTGCTGGCGCTGAATGCCGCCATCGAAGCGGCCCGTGCCGGCGAGGCCGGCCGCGGCTTCGCGGTGGTCGCCGACGAAGTGCGCAACCTGTCCGAGCGCTCGACCACCTTCAACGAACAGATCCGCAAGCTGGCGCACAGCTCCAAGGACGCCATCGCCAAGGTCCGCGAGACGGTCTCGCACATGGCATCGCGCGACATGGACCGCTCCCGCGAAGCACGCCAGGAAGCAGCAGCCATGCTGGACAACGTGGCGCAGATCAATGCTTCGCTGGGCGAAGGCATGCGCGAGGTGTCCGAGTGCGCGCGTGCCATCGACGGCAGCGTCGCCGAGGCCGTGCGCGCGCTGCAGTTCGAAGATATCGCCACGCAGGCGCTGGGTGGCGTGCATACCCACCTCGACCGCCTGACCGCGATCAACCGCGAAGCGGTGGCCCTGCAGGAACTCCTGCACCGCAATGGCGGCGTGTTCGACGAAGAGATCGCCAGCGCGCTGCAGCGCACCGGCAACCGTCTGCGCGAACTGCGCAACGAATGGGAGCGCCCGCCGCACAAGCCGGTCGCCCAGCAGAACATGGGCGCCGGTACCGTCGAACTGTTCTGACACGCGTGCCCGCTGCCCTCTCCGGCAGTCTGCAAGGCCCCGGCTCGACCGGGGCCTTTGCCTGTGATCCACCGCCGAATGCACCCTGTACGCGCCCCATGGCCCTGATCAGCGCCCCGCTCTCCTCCCTCACCGACATCGAACGCCCGCGCAACGCGAGCGTGCGCGAACAGCTGCAGCAGCTGGAAGAGGTCGCGCATGAGGAGATCCGCGAGCTGCAGCAGCTCGCCGATGCGCGCCCGCCCTCGCCCGGTACCACCAGCGAACTGCTGGGCATGGCTTGGGACCTGGGGTTGGATGGAGATGCCCTGAAGTAGTGCCGGGCGTCTGCCGGGTCTATCGCGGCCCGAACATGAAAGAGCCGAGCGTCGGCTCGGCTCTACGGTGGAACCAGGCCCATGCTTGGCTGAGGCGCAGGGATATCCATCGCCCCGACCAGAAAGCGCCGCCGAGCCCAGGCTCGGCTCATGTGCGCCGCAGGTTCATCTCAACCGGACAGGCCTGGAGACCGCGGGTACGCGGTCACAAATCGTCAACGCACCAGCAGTGCTTCGTTGCCGGCGTCCGTGCGCGACGGTGACTGATGCTGCTGGCGCAGCCACTGCGCCAGGTCGCGCGGGCTCAGCGGCCGCGAGTACAGGTAGCCCTGAATCTCGTCGCAGCCCTGGCGGCGCAGCATGTCTTCTTCCTGGTGCGTTTCCACGCCTTCGGCCACGACCTTCATGCCCAGCGCGTGGCCCAGGTGCACGATGGCCTGGGTCACCTCGGCTGTACCCGAGTCGTGCAGCATGCCCTGCACGAAGCTGCGGTCGATCTTCAGGCGGCCCACCGGGAACCGGTTGAGGTAGTTGAGGTTGGAGAATCCTGTTCCGAAATCGTCCACCGCCAGCGGCACACCATGCCGTTCCAGCACGTCGAAGCAATGACGCAGGATGTCGGTGTCACGGATCAGCGCCGACTCGGTCAGCTCCAGTTCCAGGCGCTGTGGCGGCCAGCCATGGGCATGGCAGATCTCGATCACCCGCTCGGCGAATCCGCGATCACGCAGCTGCACGGCCGAGACGTTCACCGCGATGCGGTCGAAGTGAAGACCGGCTCTGTCCCACGCAGTGGCCTGACGGCAGGCTTCGTTCAGTACCCAGTCGCCGATGCGCACGATTTCACCGCACTTCTCGGCGATGGGAATGAACTCGGCCGGGCTGCAGTAGCCGATGCCGGGTCGATGCCAGCGCAGCAGTGCTTCGATGGCCGGCGGCTCGCCAAGGTGGGCGTGCAGCAGCGGCTGATAGGCCAGGCTGAACTCCTCGCGCTCGATCGCGCCATGGAGTGCATGCTCCAGCTCAAGCCGGCGCTGGATGCGGGCCAGTGCGTCCTGGCTGTAGTACTGGTATGTGTTGCGACCGGCTTCCTTGGCCGCATACATCGCGGCATCGGCGGCGCGCAGCAGTGAATCGAAATCGGTCTGGGTATCGCCCAGCATGGCGATGCCCACGCTGGCCCCCACCTTCAGCGTGGTATCGCCGCGGCGCAGCGGCTCGGCCAGCGAGCCGATCAGCTTGCGCGCCACGTGGCCAGCGTCTTCCGGTTCGGCCAGGTCGCGCAGCACCACGATGAATTCGTCACCGCTGAAGCGGCCGAACAGATCGTTGTTGCGCAGGTTCTGGTGCAGCCGGGTGGCCGCCGCCTTCAGCAGCGCATCACCGGTGGCATGGCCGAAGCTGTCGTTGATGGTCTTGAAGCCATCCAGGTCGATGAACAGCATCGCCAGTGAGGTGCCGCGATCACGCGCTTCCTCGATTGCTTCGGCCGTCTGCTCGCCCAGCAGCACCCGGTTCGGCAGGCCGGTCAGCAGGTCGTAATGGGCCAGCAGCTCGATGCGCTCGTTGGCCTCGCGCTCACGCGTGATGTCACGGAAAAGCACCACGAAGCGTGGCGGCAGGCCATCGCGCCGATCCAGCTCGATCAGCACCTGCACCCATACGCGCAGGCCGGATTGACGATAGAAGCAGAGATCCAGCTGCTCGGGCAGCCCGCCACCGGCAATCCGGCCCAGCGCCGCCTCGAACGCACTGCGCGAGTCCTCGGTGTACAGCGCCAACGCCTGGTCCAGGGTGATCGGCTCCTTGCGCAGTCCGTGGATGCGATAGCACTCTTCGGTCCATTGCATGTGCCGGGTCTGCACCTCGATCTCGCACCCGCCGATGCGGCCCAGCGCCGAAACGCGGTTGAGCAGTTCGGTACGCCAGCGGATCAGCGCATCGGTCTGGTGCTGTTCGGTGATGTTCTGCACCTGGCCCAGCAGCCGCTTGGGCTGGCCCTCGCCGTCCAGCAGCGGCTGCATCCACAGCCGCAGATGCAGCGATGGTTCGCCGCTGCCGCGGGCCAGCTCCAGCTCGAGGCTGGCGGAGCGGCCATCGCGCCACAAGCGGCGCCAGGCTGCCCGCAGCGCTCCGCGTGAACGCGGATGCAGCTGCTTGAGCCAGCGTCGCTGGCCTGGCACGTTGCCGGGCTCAAGTGCGAGCAGCGAACGCAGTTCGGGCGACCACCAGAAGGAGCCCGTGCCTGGATCGAACGACCAGCTGCCCATGCTGGCGATGCGCTGCGCCTCGCTCAGGTGCACCTGCTGTTCGTGCAGCAACGCCTCCAGCTGCTTCTGCTGTTCGATGTCGGTGTGGGTGCCGACCATCCGCAGCGGCTGGCCGTCGGCAGTGCGCGCGACCACGCGGCCACGATCAAGCACCCAGCGCCACTGCCCGTCGGGCTGGCGGAAGCGGAACTGTGCGCTGTACTGGTCGCTGGTTCCACGCAGGTGCTGATCCAGCGCGGCGCGCACGTGGACGATGTCCTCGCCGTGCACGCGCGCCAGCATTCCGCTGGCGGTCTCTTCACCCAGGCCAGGGGTGCGGGTGACGCGATCGCTGGGAATATCCCAGTCCCACAGGCTGTGGCCAGCGCTGTCCAGCGCCAGTTCCCAGCGTCCGCCACCCGCCAGCGGCACCGGTTCCGGCACGCTCAGGGTGAAGGCCAGCAGATTGCCGGCGCCGTCATGCACGGCGCGCAGGTGGCCGTCGTAATGCCCGCGCGGCCCTCCCGGCAGGCTGCACGCAACAATGCCACCGTCGGCCGCCAGCAGACGCAGGTCCTCCAGCATGGGCGCGTAGGCCGCGACCGTCGCCGGCAGGCCATGCTCGCGCGCCGCCGGATTGGCCGCCAGCGGACGGCCAGTGCGGTCGACGATGACCAGCGCCGACGCGAGCGGATGCTGCAGCAGGCTGGCGATGATCCCTTGGTCCACGCGATCTTGCTCCGGATGAAACGCCCGACAGCGGGGCACGCAGTGGTTAACGGCGCCTGCGGCGGATAATTGAGTGGCTACGGGGCACCTGCGCGGTAAGATGGCCGGCGCCCCTACCTGCTGCCCTGTCCATGCCCGCAGAACCGACCGGCACCGCCCCTGTTCCCGACCCGCGGATGGCCCAATCGCTGGGCCGCGATCGTCGGCGGATCGTGCTGAGTTACCTGGCGATGGCCCTGGCCTGGATGATCGCCACCGACAGCGCCGTGCAGCTGCTGGTACCCGATCCGTACCAGGCCTCGCTGTGGCAGAGCCTGAAAGGGTCGTTCTTCGCCCTGGCCAGCGCCGGGCTGCTGTACCTGCTGCTGCGGCCGCTGGCCGAGCACGTGCTGCTCACCCATGCCCGCCTGCAGGCCTCCGAGCTGCGCCTGCGGCAGATGTTCGAGGGCAATCCCGGGCCGATCCTGGTCTACGATCTGGACAGCCTGGCCATTCTCGATGCCAATCCCGCGGCCTGCAGCGCCTTCGGCTGGGAGCGCGAGGAACTGCTTGAGCGCACCATCGACGTCCTCTGGCCGCCCGGCCAGGACCAGGCGCTGCAGACCAAGCTCGAAGCCATCCGGGAGGCGCCCGAGCAGCTGTGCATCCTGCGGGCACAGCTGCAGCTGCGCGATGGCAGCCTGCGGCAGATGGAGCTGCGCTCGAACGCAATCGGTTACGACGGCCACAACGCACGCCTGCTGATTGCCATCGATCGCACCGCCGAGGACCTGGCGCAGCTGCGCCGGGACCAGGCACTGGCACGGGTGGAGGAAGCGCATGAGCTGGCGAAGATCGGCGCCTGGGAACTGGACCCCTCCAGCGGGCTGGGCCGGTACTCCAGCCAGGTCTATCGCCTGCTCGGCCGGCGCCCGCCGGAAGCCCGCCGCTGGCATCGCTTCGACGAACTGCTGGTGGCGGCCGATCCGGCCACGGCCGCGCAGGCCGACCAGCTGCTGGCCGAACTGTGTTCCGGCGAACCGGTGCAGGTGGACGTGCTGCTGCCGCTGCTGTCGATGGATGGCCGCGCATTGATGGTGCACCTGCGCGCGGCCAGCGGCGTTGACGAGGCCGGCCGCGACCGTGTGCTCGGCACGCTGCAGGACGTGACCGAGCGCGAGCAGTCCCGGCGGCTGCTGCGCGAACGCGAGGAACAGTTCCGCGAACTGGTGCGCGTACTGCCGGACGGCGTGGTCATCCTCTTCGAGGAGCACGTGCTGTACGCCAACGCCTGGGCCGCGAGCCTGTTCGGCTATGGCGGCCATGCCCTGCTCGGCGAGCCGCTGGCGGCTCTGGTCGCCGACAGCGATCTGGCGCGGGTACGTGTGCAGCTCCGGGCCGGCCAGCCCCAGCATGGCCCCGGCCACAGCAGCGTGGTGGCGATGCAGCGTGCCGATGGCCGCAGCTTCCACGCCGGCCTGGCCGTGGGCGAGGTGCGCTATGGCGGCCGCGACTGCAAGCTGCTGATCGTGCGTGACCTGAGCGACTCAGAGCGCACCCGCAGTGCGCTGGAGACCAGCAACCGCGAACTGCAGGCCATGGCCGGCCGGTTGTTCTCGCTGCAGGAGGACGAGCGCCGCGCGATCTCGCGCGACCTGCACGATGACATCGGGCAGGCCATCACCGCCATCAAGCTCTCCGCCTATGCCGCGCAGGACGAAGACGATCCGAAGCGCCGCAGCGAGGATCTGGCACAGATCGTCAGCCTGGCCGACACCACGGTGGCCAAGCTGCGTGACATCTCCACCCTGCTGCGGCCACCACAGCTGGATGCGCTGGGCCTGGAGGCAGCATTGAGCTGGCAGGCACGGGTACTGTTCCGCTCCTCACCGGTGGAACTGCTGGCCGAAATCGAGCCCCTGCCGCATCGGCCCGACAACAGCATCGAGCAGGCCTGCTTCCGCATCGCCCAGGAAAGCCTGACCAACGTACTGCGCCACGCCCGCGCCAGCCAGGTACAGCTGCAGCTGCGCGATGTCGGCCGGCGCGGGCTGCACCTGCAGATCCGCGACGACGGCGAGGGTTTCGACCCTGACGGCCCGCGCGGCCTGGGCCTGATCGTCATGCGCGAACGTGCGCAGAGCGTGGGCGGCCACGTGCGGATCGAGTCGGCGCACGGCGCCGGCACCCTGGTCGATGTCCATCTTCCCTACCAGGCAGCCTGCGCGGCTGCCGTCGAAACACCGGATTACTGAGCCTATGTGGAATCCCAATCTGCCACTGGTCAGCATCGACGATGCCCCTGACCGCCTTGGCGCCGGCAATCCCGAGCTGCAGGCGATGGTGGCCGAAGCCGCTTCGGGTGGCACGCCGCTGATGCTGATGCATGTGGACATCGACCACTTCGCGTCGGTCAACGAGAACATGAGCGCGGAAGTAGGTGACCAGGCGCTGGTACTGGTGGCGCAACGCCTGCAGTCCTACCTGCGCGGGCGCGGCAAGCTGTGGCGCCATGGCAGCGACGAGTTCCTGATCGCCGTGCCGCGCGACGCCGACCTGCCGCTGGCGGAGGACTTCGCCGAAGAAATCCGCCAGCAGATGGAACTGCCGCTGTCGGTGCTGCCCTATACCCTGTTCATGACCGGCAAGCTGGGCGTCAGCCTGTGCCCGGAGCATGCCAGCAGCACCTCGCGCCTGCTCGATCATGCTGAAGATGCGCTGTACCAGGCCGCCCGCGAGGGTGGCAACGCGGTGCGCATCCATGCCGTGGACACACCACCCAGCGCGCACAGCGAGAGCATCATCGCGCGCCAGATCGTCGATGCCATCCCCAATGCCGAGCTGAAGCTGCGCTACCAGCCCCTGGTCAGCGCACGCGATGGCCATGTGGTGGGCATGGAAGCCCTGCTGCGCTGGCAGTCGCCGACGCTGGGGATGCTGGTACCGGAGCGCTTCATGCGAACGGCCGAGCGCCTCGGCATCATCGTGCAGATCGGCACCTGGGTGCTGGAGGGTGCGCTCAAGCAGGCCCGGCTGTGGCGCGACCAGGGTTTCGACGACTTCACCATTGCGGTCAATGTCTCCACCCTGCAGCTGCTGCGACCGAACTTCTTCGCCGAAGTGATGTCGCTGCTGCAGGCAGCGGGCGTGCCGGCGCAGATGCTGACGCTGGAGATCAATGAAAGCGCACTGACCAACAACGTCAATTTCGTGCACGAGACCCTGGCCAACCTGCGCAACGAAGGCATCAGCCTGAGCCTGGACAACTTCGGCACCGGCGACTCCAGCCTGAGCGCGCTGGTGCGCTATCCGGTGGACAAGCTGAAGATCGACCGCAGCTTCATCAAAAGCGCACCCGCCGGCAACCGCGAGGCCGCCATCGCCCGTGCGATCATCGCCATGGGCCACCAGCTGGGCATGACGGTGATCGCCAACGGTGTGGAATCGCAGGCACAGCTGGGCTTCCTGCGCCGCAACGACTGCGATGTGTTCCAGGGCTATCTGTTCGGCGAACCGATGTCGGCCGATGCCGCGGGCATGACCCTGCGCCGGCGCTACCTGCGCCCGGAAGCATTCGCCGAGACCCGCCCGGACCGCACCCTGCTGCTGCTGGACGATGAAGAGAACGTGCTGCGCTCGCTGGTGCGGCTGTTCCGTCGCGACGGCTACCGCATCCTCGCCGCCGGCAACGTGCGCGACGCCTTCGATCTGCTGGCGATCAACGATGTGCAGGTGATCCTGTCCGACCAGCGCATGAGCGACATGAGCGGCACCGAGTTCCTGGGTCGGGTGAAAATGCTGTACCCGGACACCATCCGCCTCGTGCTGTCCGGCTACACCGATCTGAACACGGTGACCGACGCGATCAACCGCGGCGCGATCTATCGCTTCCTGACCAAGCCATGGAACGACGACGAGCTGCGCAAACACATCCACCAGGCCTTCCGCACCTACGAGGAACAGCGCCGCAGCAACGCCGGCCCGGTGGCCATGGACGCAGGTGACGGTGGCGAGGATCGCCCGCCGTTGCGATGATGGCGGCCGCCGGGCATGGCCCGGCGCTACCGTGCATCTGTGCCGCCCGGCGGCTCAGCGCGGCTGCTTCACCGGCAGCACCACGCGGAAGCGCGAGCCGACGCCGGGGGTGCTGTCCAGATCGATGCGACCGTGGTGCTTGTTGATGATGCTGTAGGAGATCGACAGGCCCAGGCCGGTCCCGCTGCCCACCGGCTTGGTGGTGAAGAACGGGTCGAAGATGCGCTGGCGCAGTTCGGGCGAGATGCCGCCACCGGTGTCCTCGAACTCGACCCAGACATGGTCGCCCTCCACGCCGGTACGCACGGTGATGGTGCCGCGCTCGGCGATGGCATGGCCGGCGTTGAGCAGCAGGTTCATGTAGACCTGGTTGAGTTCGGACGGCAGGCACTCGACCAGCGGCAGCTGGCCGAACTCACGCACCAGGGTGACCTTGTACTTGAGCTCGTTCCAGATGATGTTGATGGTGGACTCGAGGCCGGCGTGCAGGTCGACCAGCTTCCACGACTCATCGCGGCCGGAGTACGAGAAGTCCTTGAGGTCGCGCACGATGCGTGTCACCCGCTCGATGCCTTCGCGTGATTCGGCCATCAGCTGTGGCAGATCGCGGCTGATGAAGTCGATGTCCAGCCGGTCACGGATGTCGTCGATCTCCGGGATGAGCGCCTTCGGGTCGGGCGCACGCAGGGCGCGCTCGTAGGCCTCGATCACGGTGAACAGGCTGCGCAGGTACTCCTGCAGGCTGCCGAGATTGGAGTGCACGTAGCCGATCGGGTTGTTGATCTCGTGCGCGACGCCGGCGGCAAGCTGGCCGATGGACGCCATCTTCTCCGACTGCAGCAGCTTTTCCTGCGTGCCGTTCAATCGAAGGTAGGCCTGGCGCAGTTCGGCATGGCGCTGCTGCAGCTCGCGCTCGTAGTCTTCCTGGCCCTCGATGTGGCGGAACAGCGCCAGGTAGTGGCCCTGCCCGGGCGGACCGTGATGGTACAGATGCGCGATCACCACGCCCTCGCCCAGCGGCAGGCTGCCGTTCCAGTGACCGTTCTGGCGGGCGTGCTCCAGCGCGTCCGGCGGCAGCAGCTGACGCAGGCGCTGTGGCGCCGGCAGCAGGGCTTCGTCGCTGGCCAGCAGGTTCTGCGCGGCCGGATTGGCCAAGGCGACCTGACCGTCTTCGGTGAACAGCAGCAGGCCCTCGCGCAGGCGTTCAAGCAACGCCTGCAGCACCGGCTGTGGTGGAAGGGGGGCGGTAACCAGGACGTTGGCAGCGGACACGGCGGCTCAGGGGCATTCGAACAGGCGCCCAATATACGCGGTCGTGCCGCAGGCGACAGCCTGCGTGCCGGGAGGTCCGCGCGAAGTTGCGTCAGGCCACCGCCAGAGGACGGCCAGCGGTGACTGCGTGGGCCTGCCCCTTGGCATCGTAGGCCGAGGCCTCTTCGCTGCGGCCCAGCTGGCGCAGCGCCCAGTTCACTTCGCGGCGCCTGCGCGACAGCAGCACGCCGTTGGCACGATTGCGCTCGGCCAGCTCCTGCAGCTGTTCGCCCTCGCCCACCGGCGGTGCGCCTTCCAGCGCACGCAGCGCCTCCAGCTTGGCGCCGGTGGCGCGGATCAATGCGTGCACGTCATGCTCGACCAGGGCCTGGCGTTCGACGTCCAGGGCCAGCGCCAGGCGCTGCAACGGCTCGCTCATCGCCGCGGTCATCCGTGCAGCTGCTGGTCCAGCTCAAGCATGCGCGAAGCGATCGCGTCCGGATTGATCGTATAGGTGCCGTTCTGCAGCGATTCGCGCACGGCGGCCACACGCTGGGCGTCGATCGCCGGCGCCGTGGTCAGTTCGCGTTCGATGGCCTGCAGATTGGTGGCCTCGCCGGTCAGGCGCAGGCTGTCGGCCGCGTCCACCGGGCGTGCCGGCGAGTCGCTGCTGACGCCGGGCTTGCTGGCCGGGTTCGTCACGCTGCGCAGTGCCTGGGGGACCTGCAGGTTGCCGTCGATTTTCTGGCTCATGGGGTGTCCTGGAGTTGCCGTTCACAAGGGATAACGGCCGCAGGGCCGTGATCTTTAGGGAAATCTTGCGGGAATTCAACGCGCCACGATTACGTCACCACGGGCATCCACCGTGCCCTGCACGATGCGCCGCGAGGACAGGTTCTCCACCGAGATGCGTTCGTTCTCGCCGGCATCGCCCATCGCCCGGCCCGCGATGCGCACCTCGACCGAGCCGCGCCGCGACACCAGCGCCACATTGTCTCCGCGCTTGATGAGACGCTGGGTGACCAGATCGTTGCTCGACAGCAGCGTTCCAGCCTGCAGCGGGCGCCGGGCGATGCGGCCGATCGCTGCATTGGGATCGGCCAGCACGGCCCCGGCAATCCGTGCGGCATCGCGTTGGGCGGTACTGATATCGGCAGCCGTCAGCGTTTCTCCAGCAGCGATGCCGCGTGCAAGCACCAGCACCGTCTGGTTGCGCCGCACCTTCACCGGTACGAACAGGCGCCAGCCGCCCGCATCGGGGCAGCTGACCTCGACCGTGGTGTTCGCTGTCGGCTGCACCTGCAGCGCTCCCCCGCACCGGGGAAGACGCAGCGCGTCAGCCACCTGGGCCTCGCCTTCGCTGCCGGCGGGCAGGCTCGACAACGCCGCCGCACGGATGCTGGCCACCGGCTGCCAGTCGGCGGCCAGTGCCCAGGGCGAGGCAATGGCCAGTGCGACTGCCAGGATGGAGGAGATCGGGCGCATGGCGCCTCCTGTCGATGGGACCTGGCCCGGACGCGTGCAAGCGGCGTGCCAGTGCGATGCGCGGCACGTCGCTGCGGCGCCGCTGGATCGGACCCTCAAGTTCCCGCCGCTGCACGCCGATACAGCAGCCATGTCCCATGACCTGCTCAACCGGATCGACCAGCGGACCCGCCTGGCCGGCCACAACCGACTGGCGCTGCTGCTGTTCCGCCTCGGCGGACGTCAGCTTTTTGGCGTCAATGTATTCAAGGTGCAGGAAGTGCTGCGGCGCCCGGAGCTGTTCCAGGTGCCCGGCCTGCCCGGGCAGTTCGCCGGCGTGGCCGATGTACGCGGACGCTCGGTGCCGGTCCTGGACCTGGGCCTGGCGATCGGCCATCCCGAGCGCGAGCCGGATGCCGATACCTCGCCCGGCTACCTGGTCGTCACTGAATTCAACCGCTCGATCCAGGGCTTCCTGGTCAGCGGCGTGGAGCGCATCGTCAACATCGCAGTGGAGGACATCCATCCGCCACCGGAACTGGGCGCTGAATCGAGCTATCTGACGGCGGTTACCCGCTTCCAGGGTGAGCTGATCCAGGTGATCGACGTGGAAAGCGTGCTGGCCGACATCGCGCAGATCCGGGGCGAGGCCGTGCTCGATCCGCAGATGGCCATGCCCGCCGATGGCCCGCAGCTGCAGGTGCTGGTGGTGGACGACTCGCGGGTGGCACGCCAGCAGATCCGCAGCGTGCTGGACCAGCTGGGGGTCGGCGCCACCCTGCTGTCCGATGGCCGGCAGGCGCTGGACCACCTGCTGCAGATCCACGCCTCGGGCGAGAATCCCGCCGACCGCTACGCCATGGTCATCTCCGATATCGAGATGCCGGCGATGGACGGCTACACGCTGACGACGGAAATCCGGCGCCATCCGGGGCTGGCGGGGCTGTACGTGTTGCTGCATACCTCGCTGTCGGGCGTATTCAACAACGCGATGGTCGAGCGCGTGGGCGCCAATGCCTTCGTCGCCAAGTACTCCCCGCACGAGCTGGCCGATTTCGTGCTGGACCGCCTGCGCAAGGTGGCGATGGCGGCCTGAGGCCGCCTGGGTTTTCCGCCGGGCATGGCCCGGCGCTACCGGATGTTGGCCGCCCCCTGGCTTCTCCGCCGGGCATGGCCCGGCGCTACCGGATGTTGGCCGCCCCTTGGGTAGCGCCGGGCCGTGCCCGGCGAGCGTAGCGGCGCCCCGCCCTTTCCTTTTGGCACACCGCTTGCAGCTTCCCGGGCAACGTTCCCGTGGGAGTGCTTTGTGCGCAACCTGATTACCGACTACCTGGGCGTACATGCCCAGGCCATGCCGTTGCGCGAACAGCGGATGAAGCTGATCGCCAGCAATCTCGGCAATGCCGATACCCCCGGCTACAAGGCCCAGGACCTGGACTTCGACGCCGCCCTGCGCAGCGCACAGGGACAGGATGGCAACGGCCTGATGGCCACCACCCACGAGCAGCACTATGCGATCAACAACGGCCTGAATCCGTTCCAGATCGCGCGCGAGGGTGTCCAGCCCAGCCTTGACGGCAATACCGTCGATCCGGATGCAGAGCGCGCCGCCTACGGTCGCGCCGCGCTGGAGTACCGCGCATCGCTCAGCTTCGTCGAGAGCAAGGTCCGTTCCATGCTGACCGCGATCACGGGGCAATAAGCCATGAGCAACCTGCCGATCTTCGACATCGCCGGCTCCGCGCTGCAGGCGCAGTCGGTGCGCATGAGCACCATCGCCTCCAACCTGTCCAACGCCGACACCGTTGCCGGCTCGGCCGAGGCCGTCTACAAGCCGCTGGAGCCGATCTTCCAGGCGGTCACGAGCAAGGATGACCCGAACATCACCTCGGTGCAGGTGAAGGAAATCACCCGCAGCGAGGCGGCGCCGATCAAGCGCTACGAGCCCGGCCACCCGCTCGCCGATGCCGACGGCTACATCTACCAGCCCGACGTCGATCCTGTCGCGCAGATGGTCAATCTGATCTCGACCTCGCGCAACTACCAGGCCGGCGTGGAGATGTTGACCACCGCCAAGGAACTGGCCCTGGCCACCCTGACCATGGGCCGCTGAGGCCCGCAGTACCGGATACCGCCATGACCACTGCCGTCAACAACCAGACCAGCCAGGACGTCTACTCCGCCCTGGGCCTGAATGCTCCCAACAGCAACGCCACCAAGAAGAAGAACACCCTGGACCAGGCCGACTTCCTGCGCCTGATGACCGAGCAGCTGCAGCACCAGGACCCGCTCAAGCCCATGGACAACACGCAGATGGTCGCGCAGATGGCGCAGATGTCGACCGTGCAGGGCATCACCGATCTGAACACCACGGTGCAGGGCTTCCAGCAGTCGATGGCCAGCGACCAGGTGCTGCGTGGCGCCGCGCTGGTGGGACACCAGGTACTGGTGCCGTCCGAGAAGCTGGTGCTGGAGAACGAAGGCAGCGTCGAAGGCACGGTGGCCGCGCCCGGCGCCGGCATCATCACCGTGGACATCACCGATGCCAACGGTGCCAAGGTCACCTCGATCAGCGTCGAAGCCAAGGCCGCAGGCGAAACCGCATTCCAGTGGGATGGCAAGGATGCCGCCGGCAACCGCATGGAGCCGGGCAAGTACAGCGTGGTCGCCAACCATGTCGATACCGCTGGCAAGAGCACCAAGCTGTCCACCTATGTGCAGGCACCGGTGGAAAGCGTGACCGTCGGTTCCGATGGCCTGTACCTGAACCTCAAGGGCCTGGGCACGGCCCCGATCGACTACGTGCTCCGCGTCAGCTGAGCCGCCTACCCGCATCTACCAGGAGCATCCCATGGGCTTCAATGTCTCGCTGTCCGGCATCAATGCCGCCAACTCCGACCTGAGCGTCACCGCCAACAACGTCGCCAACGTCAACACCACCGGCTTCAAGCAGTCGCGCGCCGAGTTCGCCGACCTGTTCGCCGCCACCAGCTACGGCCTGTCGAAGAACGCGGTCGGCTCGGGCGTGCGCGTCTCCAACGTGGCCCAGCAGTTCATCCAGGGCAACAACGAGCAGACCGGCCGCAGCCTGGACATGGCGATTTCCGGTGAGGGCTTCTTCACCATGAACATGAACGGCCAGCGGGTGTACTCGCGTGCCGGCAACTTCCAGACCGATGCCGCAGGCTACGTGACCAACCCGCAGGGCGCGCGCCTGCAGGTGTTCGCGCCCAATGCCGACGGCACCAACTTCGATGCCGGTCGCATGATCGACCTGCAGCTGCTGACCACCGACAGCCCGCCCCGGCAGACCAGCGATGTAAAGGTTGGTTTCACCCTGCCGGCCAACGCCAAGGAACCGACGGTGCAGCCGTTCGATGCCACCAATTCCAACAGCTACAACCACTCCAGCGGCGGCATTACCGTGTATGACTCGCTGGGCGTGAGCCACATCCAGGTGTCGTACTTCGTCAAGGAAGCCGGCGTCAACCAGTGGACCGTGCACAACTTCGTCGACGGCGAACCCGCAGGTACCCCGACCCCGGTCACCTTCGACAACAGCGGCAAGCTGACCGCACCGGCCAACGGCAGGATCAGCCTCGGCACGTTCACCCCGACCACCGGCGCGGGCGAGTTGAACATGACCCTGGACGTGAGCGGCTCGACCCAGTACGGCGAGAAGTTCGCCCTGCGCAACACCCAGCAGGACGGTTACGCCGCGGGCAAGCTCAACGAAATCACGGTGTCGGACACCGGCGTGGTCTACGCACGCTACTCCAATGGCGACGACAAGCCGCTCGGCCAGGTTGCGCTGACCACCTTCAACAACCCGCAGGGCCTGGAGCAGAAGGGCAACAACGTGTGGGCGGAGACGTTCGACTCGGGTACGGCCCGTACCGGCATGCCCGATACCTCCAACCTCGGCAAGATCCAGGCCGGCTCGCTGGAGGCGTCCACCGTCGACCTGACCGAGCAGCTGGTCAACATGATCACCGCGCAGCGCAACTTCCAGGCCAACGCACAGATGATCACCACCCAGGACCAGATCACCCAGACCGTCATCAACATCCGTTGATGAGCTGCTGACCCTGTCACGGAACTCCCCGCATGGATAAAGCCCTCTACGTGGCGATGACCGGTGCCCGCGCCTCCCTGCAGGCGCAGGGAACGCTCAGCCACAACCTCGCCAACTCCGATACCCCCGGCTTCAAGGAAGCGCTGGCCAA
Organism: Stenotrophomonas sp. STEN147; assembly: GCF_056757995.1. NCBI lineage: Bacteria > Pseudomonadati > Pseudomonadota > Gammaproteobacteria > Lysobacterales > Lysobacteraceae > Stenotrophomonas > Stenotrophomonas sp. STEN147. The sequence goes on along the minus strand of NZ_JBRRCG010000002.1, from coordinate 61,047 downwards.
CACCGAAGCCTTCCCGATCCAGGGCAAGGGCTTTGCCTCGCGGGTCGATGCGCTGCACGTCGACGCCGGCTTCAACCGCCGGCCCGGTGCGCAGCACATCACCGGCAAGCCGCTGGACCTGGCGCTGCAGACCGGCACCTGGCTGGCCGTGCAGTCCACCGACGGCAGCGAAGCGTATACGCGCGGCGCGGCACTGTCGGTGACACCGAACGGTCAGCTGGTGACTTCCGGTGGGCGCCCGGTACTGGATGACAACAACAACCCGATCGCCATTCCGCCATACCAGGCGATGGAGATCGGCAACGACGGCACGATCTCCATCATTCCGCAGGGTGAAGGCCCGCAGACCATGGCCATGATCGGCCGGATCAAGGTGGTGCAGGCACCGGACGAACGGCTCGAGCGCGGTCTTGATGGCCTGTTCCGCAACACCGATCCGCTGCAGCCGTTCGCCCAGGCCCTCGGGCCCACCGTACACAGCGGCCAGCTGGAGGGCAGCAACGTCGATGCCGCCGGTGCACTGGTGCAGATGATCCAGCTGCAGCGCCAATACGAAATGCAGGTGCAGGTGATCAAGCACGGTGATGACAACGCACGCAGCGCCAACAGCCTGCTGCGACTGGGCAGCTGACGGAATTCCGCCGGCGCCGCGTAACGGCACTGGCACACCGCTTGCACGCCGTACCCCATGGGCCGCAGCACGCGGCCGGTTTCAGCAGACAGGACTCCGAAGATGAACCAGGCATTGTGGATCGCGAAAACCGGACTGGATGCGCAGCAGATGCGCATGTCGGTGGTTTCCAACAACCTCGCCAACACCAACACCACCGGCTTCAAGCAGGACCGCGCCAGCTTCGAGGATCTGTTGTACCAGCAGGTCCGCCAGCCGGGCGGCGCATCGTCGGCGCAGACCCAGCTGCCGACCGGCCTGCAGCTGGGCACAGGCGTGCGCGTGGTGGCCACCGCCAAGAACTTCGAGCAGGGCAGCCAGCAGCAGACCGGCCGCGCGCTGGACGTGATGGTCAATGGCCGGGGCTTCTTCGAGGTGCAGCTGCCCGATGGCAGCTCCGCCTACACCCGCGACGGCTCGTTCAAGATCAACCAGGACAGCGAACTGGTCACCAACAGCGGTTACCCGGTGCAGCCCGGCATCCAGATTCCCGAAGGCGCGCAGTCGGTAACCATCGGCAGCGACGGCACCATCAGCGTGAAGATGGCCGACGACGCCGCATCGGTGGAAATCGGTGCGCTGACCCTGACCGACTTCGTCAATCCCGCAGGCCTGCAGGCGCGCGGCGAGAACCTGTTCCTGGAAACCACCGCCTCGGGGCCGGCGCAGAACGGCAACCCGGGCCTGAACGGGCTCGGCAACGTGGTCCAGGGTGCGCTTGAAGGCAGCAACGTGAACGTGGTGGAGGAGCTGGTGTCGATGATCGAAACCCAGCGCGCCTACGAGATGAACGCCAAGGCGATCTCGACCACCGACTCCATGCTGGCCTACCTCAACAACAAGATCTGACCGGCCCAACCGGGATAACGCCATGTCGCCCATTTCCACCCTCGCCCGCACTGTCCTCGCCAGCACGGTGGCCGCCCTGCTCGGCGGCTGCGTGATTGCCGGCGACGTGCGCCCCTACCCCGCGATGGCGCCGCTGCAGCCAATCATGCCGCCCCAAGCGGAGCCGACGGCCGGTGCGATCTATGCGGCAGGTCCAACCCTGCAGCTGTACTCGGACCGCCGCGCGCGTGATGTCGGCGACCTGCTGACCATCACGCTGCTGGAAAACACCACCGCGCAGACCAGCGCCAACACCGCCACCAACAAGGAATCGAACCTGAGCCTGGGGACGCCCTCGATCTTCGGTGCGCCGGTCACCCTGGGCGGCAAGGACATCCTCAGCGCCAGCGCAAAGGGCGCGCGCGACTTCACCGGCAAGGGCAACAGCGCACAGAGCAACCGCCTGCAGGGCAGCGTCACGGTCACCGTGATCCAGCGCCTGCCCAATGGCAACCTGGTCGTGCAGGGACAGAAGAATCTGCGCCTGAACCAGGGCGACGAGCTGGTGCAGGTGCAGGGCATCGTGCGCCCGGGTGACATCAGCCCGGACAACACCCTTCCCTCCAGCCGTGTGGCCGAGGCCCGCATCGTCTACGGCGGCCGTGGCCCGGTCGCGCAATCCAACGCGATGGGCTGGCTGAGCCGCTTCTTCAACTCCGGCCTGACGCCGTTCTGAGCATGCCATGACGCTTACCTTCTTCTCTTCCTGGCGCCGCCTGTCATCGCTGTGCTGCCTGGTGCTGCTGGCAGTGGCTGCACCCGCCAATGCCGAGCGCATCAAGGATCTGGCCCAGGTCGGCGGCGTGCGCGGCAACGCGCTGGTCGGCTACGGCCTGGTGGTCGGCCTGGACGGCAGTGGCGACCGCACCAGCCAGGCCCCCTTCACCGTGCAGAGCCTGAAGAACCTGCTGGGCGAGCTGGGCGTGAATGTGCCGGCCAACGTCAATCCGCAGCTGAAGAACGTCGCCGCCGTGGCGATCCACGCCGAACTGCCACCGTTCGCCAAGCCAGGGCAGCCCATCGATGTCACCGTGTCCTCGATCGGCAACGCGGTGTCGCTGCGTGGCGGCTCGCTGCTGATGGCGCCGCTGCGCGGTGCTGATGGCCAGGTCTACGCCATCGCACAGGGCAACCTGATCGTGGGCGGCTTCGGTGCGCAGGGCAAGGATGGCTCGCGGGTGTCGGTGAACGTGCCCAGCGTCGGCCGCATTCCCAACGGTGCCACGGTCGAACGCGCGTTGCCGGATGTGTTCGGCGCCAACGGCGAAATCACCCTGAACCTGCACAACAACGACTTCACCACCGTCTCGCGGATGGTCGCCGCGCTCAACAACGCCTTCGGCGAAGGCGCGGCACGTGCCGTCGACGGCGTGACTGTGGCGGTGGCCGCGCCAACCGAGCCGGGTGCACGCATCGGCCTGCTTGCCCGCATCGAGAACCTGGAGCTGACCCCGGGCAGCGCCCCGGCCAAGGTCGTGGTCAACTCGCGTACGGGCACGGTGGTCATCGGCCAGCAGGTCCGCGTCGGCCCTGCGGCGATCTCGCACGGTTCGTTGACGGTGACCATCCAGGAGAACACCAACGTCAGCCAGCCCAACGCACTGGCCGGCGGCAACACGGTGGTCAGCCCGCAGTCGACCATCACCGCCACCAACGATGGCAGCCGCATGTTCAAGTTCAATGGCGGCACCACCCTGGACGAGATCGTGCACGCGGTGAACGCCGTCGGCGCCGCGCCGGGCGACCTCATCGCGATCCTGGAGGCACTGAAGCAGGCCGGCGCGCTGAGCGCCGAACTCGAGGTGATCTGACATGCGCATCACCCCCGCCTTCGAGCTGAATCCGGCCCAGCAGAACGACCCGGCCAGGATCGACAAGGTCGCGCGGCAGCTGGAAGGCCAGTTCGCGCAGATGCTGGTCAAGAGCATGCGCGATGCCAGTTTCGGCGACTCGCTCTTTCCCGGTGAGAACAAGATGTTCCGGGAGATGTACGACCAGAAGATCGCCGAGGCGATGACCCGTGGCAAGGGACTCGGGCTGTCGGCCATGATCACCCGCCAGCTGTCCGGAGCGACCGCCGAAGGACCGGCGCTGGATACCGGCATCGGCGCTGCGAAGGCCAGCCGGGCCTATCAGCTCAACGCGCCCGCCAAGGCGGCGCCGTCGCTGCCACTGGAGGACGCCGGCCAGGCCGTACGCATGCTGCAGCAGATGGCCGCAGGTGCACAGCAGGACGCATCGGCCGCCATCGCACCGATGGAACAGGCGCTGGACCTGATCGCCGGCCGCGAAAGCAGCAGCGTCCACCGGTCGCTGGGCACCGATGATCCGTACATCGCCGGGCTTGACGGCCCCGACTGGGCAGCCCGCAACGACCAGTGGGCCGCCACCGCCAGCAACCGTGGCAGCGGCACTACGACCGATGCGCTGGCGACCCGCACCGCGGTTGCCCAGCTGGGTGCGCATACCCCGGAAGGCTTCGTCGCCAGCATCTGGCAGCACGCACAGAGCGCAGCCCGGGAGCTGGGCGTGGACGCCCGCGCGCTGGTTGCGCAGGCCGCATTGGAAACCGGCTGGGGCAAGCGCCAGATCAAGCACGCCGATGGCAGCACCTCGCACAACCTGTTCGGCATCAAGGCCAATGGCTGGAACGGGCAGCGTGCGGTGGCCGGCACCCATGAGTACGTCGATGGCGTGCGCCGTAATGAAACCGCAAGCTTCCGCGCCTACACCTCGCCGGCCGAGAGCTTCGCCGATTACGTGCGCCTGCTGAAGACCAGCCCGCGCTACCAGCAGGCCCTGCAGGCCGGCACCGATGTGCAGGGCTTCGCCCGGGGCCTGCAGCGGGCCGGCTATGCCACCGATCCGCGCTACGCGGCCAAGATCGCCGCGATCGCCGGCGGCCCGACCATCGAGCGTGCCGTCGCCGCCGTGACCGATGCCGGCAGTCGCCTTGGCCAGACCTTCGCCAGCACCGCAACAGCGGCGCTGGGTATCACCCGTCGTTGAGGAACCCCATGTCCAGCGTACTTTCCACCGGTACCGGTGCCCTGCTCGCCTTCCAGCGCGCCCTGGCAACCACCAGCCACAATGTGGCCAACCTCAACACGCCGGGCTACAGCCGGCAGAAGGTCAATTTCGCCACGGCCGATCCGCAGAATTTCGGCTACGGCACGGTGGGCAACGGCACGCGCATCACCGACATCCGGCGCACTGCCGACCAGCTGGCGATCTCGCGCCTGCTCGACAGCAGCGGCGAGCTGGCACGCCTGAAGCAGTTGTCCGGCATGGCCGACCGAGTCAACGCCCTGTTCTCCGACGCCGCCACCAACGTCGCAGGCGTCTGGTCCAACTTCTTCGATTCGGTCAGCGGCCTGTCTTCCAATGCCTCCGGCACGGCCGACCGGCAGAGCATGCTGGACGGTGGCAAGGCCCTGGCCAACCGTTTCGTGCAGCTCAATACCCATCTGAACAACCTCAACAGCGAGGTCAACAACGGCCTGCTCGCCGGAGCGACCGAGGTCAACCGGCTGGCGCAGGAGATCGCCCAGATCAACGGCGCCATCGGCACCAACATCGCCAGCGCGGCCCCGGACCTGCTCGATCGCCGCGACCAGCTGATCTCGCAGCTGATCGGCTATACCGGTGGCACCGCGGTGATCCAGGACGGCGGCGTGATGAACGTCTACACCGCCGGCGGCAACGCACTGGTGGTCGGCACCACCGCCACCCGGGTCACCACCGTGGCCGATCCGTACCAGCCCGAGCGCCTGCAGCTGGCACTGGAAACGCAGGGCAACACCATCACCCTGGATCCCAAGGCCGTCGGCGGCCAGATCGGTGGGCTGATGGAGTTCCGCGACACCGTGCTGACCCCGGCGCAGGCGGAACTGGGCAAGCTGGCGATCGGCCTGGCCGACAGCTTCAACCAGGTCCACCACCAGGGCGTGGATCTCTACGGCCAGCTCGGCGGCGACTTCTTCAACATCGGCACGCCGCGGGTGACGGCCAACAGTGGCAACAGCGGGACGGCCAGCATCAGCGCCAGCTTCGGCGATCTCGGCAAGCTGGACGCGCAGAACGTCGTCCTGCAGTTCGATGGCACGCAGTGGAAGGCGAGCCGCGCCGACACCGGCGCCAGCATTCCGTTGACCGGCACCGGCACTGCGGCCGATCCGCTGATGATCAACGGCGTCGAGCTGGTGGTCGGCGGCACGCCGGCAATCAACGACCGCTTCCTGCTGCAGCCCACCGCCGGCGTGGCCGGCAGCCTGGAGATCGCCATCACCGATCCCTCGCGCATCGCAGCCGCGGCTGCCGTGAAGGGCGCCGCCGCCACCGCCAATACCGGTACGGGCAAGCTCAGCGGCGTCTCCGTGACCGATGCCGGCAACGCGGACCTGCGCAATCCTGCGGCGATCGTCTTCACTTCCGCCACCACCTACACCATCGATGGTGGCCCGCCGCAGACCTACACTCCGGGCCAGACCATCAGCGCCAACGGTTGGAGTTTCGTTCTCGACGGTGCACCGCGCACCGGCGACACCTTCAACATCACCCCGACCCCGGCCGGCTCTTCGGACAACAGCAACGCGGCAAGGCTGGCCAAGGTGGAGAGCGCCAAGGCGTTCAGCAGCGGCACCGTCACCCTGAACGGCGCACTGGGTGGGCTGACCACCCAGGTCGGCGCGGCCGCGCGCTCGGCCGAGTACTCGCTTGAAGCGCAGCTGGTGATCAACGAGAAAGCCCAGGATGCACGCGATGAGATCTCCGGCGTCAATCTGGATGAGGAGGCGGCGAACATGCTCCGACTGCAGCAGGCCTACCAGGCCGCTTCACAGCTGATCTCCACTGCCGACAACATGTTCCAGACCATCCTGGGAGCCGTCCGCCGATGAGCAGCCGCATCTCCACCGGAATGATGTTCAACCAGTCGGTGACGCTGATGCTGGCCAAGCAGGCCAAGCTCAATCACCTGGAGCAGCAGATCGCCACCGGCAGCAAGATCGTCAGCGCCAAGGACGATCCCGTGGCCGCGGGCACCGCCGTGGGCCTGGACCGCAGCCTGGCGGCACTCGAGCGCATGGGCCTCAACGCCGGCAACGTGCAGAACCGGCTGGGCGTGCAGGAGAACACGCTGGCCCAGGTCAACGACCTGATGGGCCGCGTCAGCGACCTGACGCTGCAGGCCAGCAATCCGGCGCTGAGCGCTGCAGACAAGAAGACCCTGATCACCGAGCTGAATCAGATCCGCGATGGCCTGCTGTCGCTGGCCAACAGCAGCGACGGTACCGGCCGCTATGTATTCGGTGGCACCCATGACGGCGATCCGCCGTTCGCCAAGATCGACGGCAAGGTGGTCTATCGTGGCGACCAGACCCAGCGCCAGGTGGAAGTGGGGCCGGACACCTACGTGCTCGACGCCCTGCCCGGCAGCGAGATCTTCATGCGCATTCCGACCGGCGATGGCTTCGTCGACGGCAGCGCCGCCGCAGGCAACACCGGCAAGGGCGTGCTGACCAACATCACCCGCGACGGCAGCGACAGCTGGAACGGCCAGGCCTTCAGCGTGCGCTTCACCGCCAGCGACCAGTACGAGGTGCTGGACGCAACGGGCAACGTGACCAGTACCGGCTCCCTGAAGCCCGGCGACGAACTGGAAGTGAACGGCGTGCGCCTGCAGATCACCGGCGCTGCCGAGCCCGGCGATACCTTCAACGTGCAGCCGGCCGGCAGCCGCGACATCTTCGCGACGATGGACAAGCTGATCGCCGCACTCGACGCCGATACCGGCAGCACCGCACAGCTGGCGGCGCAGCAGAACCAGCTGCAGAGTGCATTGCGCGACGTCGGCCGCGCGTCCGAGCGGATGATCGATTCGCGTGCTGCCGGCGGCTCGCAGCTCAAGGCGCTGGACAATGCAGCGGACATGCGCGAAGCCAACAGCGTGACGTTGAAGACCACCCTGTCACAGATGCGCGACCTGGACTACGCCGATGCCCTGAGCCAGTACCAGTTGCAGAGCACTGCGCTGCAGGCTGCACAGACGATCTTCTCGCAGATGCAGTCGATGTCGCTGTTCAACAAGATCGGCTGATCCGCTTCCCGCACACGCTCATGAAGGCCGCGATGCCCTGCATCGCGGCCTTTTTCGTTTCCGCAGCACCCTGCCGCTGCCTCGCCCGCCGGTGCGCCGCGCGCGTTCATTCACGACCCGCGCGCCCAGGTCCGCCCCACCCGGCGCTGCCAGCCGCGCCCGCCACCCCTGCCCGCCCCCCTTCCAGGGCGGTGAAACCCCGGAAAAACAGCGTCCTGCGGCCTTCTTCCGGCACATCGGAATTCACGCCTAAAGGTTGTTGACAAAGCGCCGTTATTCATTTGGCAACGGCGAAGCACACAGCCAAACAAAAAACAGGCGGCGCTTCGTTCCATTCACCTACGGGTTCCAAATAAGAGGAGACGACCCCATGGCACAGGTAATCAACACCAATACGATGTCGCTCAACGCTCAGCGCAACCTGAGCACCAGCGGCAACTCGCTGGCCACCACCATCCAGCGCCTCTCGTCCGGCCTGCGCATCAACAGCGCGAAGGACGATGCCGCCGGCCTGGCGATCTCGGAGCGTTTCAGCACCCAGATCCGCGGCCTGGACGTGGCCATCCGCAACGCCAACGACGGCATCTCGCTGGCCCAGGTCGCCGAAGGTTCGCTGAGCGAAGTCGGCAACAACCTGCAGCGCATCCGCGAACTGGCCGTACAGGCCTCCAATGCCACCAACTCCAGCAGCGACCGCAAGGCGCTGCAGGCCGAAGTGACCCAGCTGGTCAGCGAAATCGACCGCGTCGCCAAGCAGAGCGACTTCAACGGCACCAAGCTGCTCGACGGCAGCTTCACCAGCCAGCTGTTCCAGGTGGGCGCCAATGCCGGCCAGGCCATCGCCATCAACAGCGTGGTCGACGCCAAGGCCAACTCGCTGGGCGCGACGACCTTCGTCGACGCCGGCAGCGCCACCCTGGATGACGCAGCCGTCGATGCCGCCGCAGGTACGCTGGCCAACATCACGGTGGGCGGTGTCAGCATCGGCGACGTCACGTTCGACTACACCACCCCGCCGGGCGCGCCGGCCACCGCCGCCGAGATCGCTGCGGTGCGCAAGGTCAACCAGGACAACGCCACCAAGGCGCTGGCTGCTGCCCTGAACGGCAAGATCGGCGAAACCGGCCTGCATGCCGCGCAGTCCACCACCGCGGGCGAAGTCACCCTGACCTCGGTCAAGGCCGACAACACCGTGGCCGGTGTGACCGTGAAGATGGGGCCGACCGCCACCGCAACCGATCTGAACGCCCCCGCCGCCGGCACTTCCGCTGCCCACGTCGCCGACATCCAGATCGATACCGTCGCCGGCGCCCAGCAGGCCCTGGAGATCGTCGACAAGGCCCTGGAGTCGGTCAACAGCGTCCGCGCCGACCTGGGCGCTATCCAGAACCGCTTTACCTCGGTGGTCGCCAACCTGCAGACCTCTTCCGAAAACCTGTCGGCCTCGCGCAGCCGCATCCGCGATACCGACTTCGCCAAGGAAACCGCCGAACTGACCCGCACCCAGATCCTGCAGCAGGCCGGCACGGCCATGCTGGCCCAGGCCAACCAGGTGCCGCAGAACGTGCTCAGCCTGTTGCAGCGCTGACATGAGCCGCTCCCGGGGCACGTCGGGGGCGTCTGACCCAACTCACGTGCAACCGCTCAAGGACCTCTCCTCATGGCACAAGTCATCAACACCAACACGATGTCGTTGAATGCTCAGCGTAACCTGAGCACCAGCGGCAGCTCGCTGGCCACCACCATCCAGCGCCTGTCCTCCGGTTCGCGCATCAACAGCGCCAAGGACGACGCCGCTGGCCTGGCGATCTCCGAGCGCTTCGGCACCCAGATCCGCGGCACCGATGTGGCCATCCGCAATGCCAACGACGGCATCTCGCTGGCCCAGGTCGCCGAAGGCTCGTTGACCGAGATCGGCAACAACCTGCAGCGCGTCCGCGAGCTGTCGGTGCAGGCCGCCAATGCCACCAACTCGGCCAGTGACCGCAAGGCGCTGCAGGCCGAAGTGACCCAGCTGGTCAGCGAAATCGACCGCGTCGCCAAGCAGTCCGAGTTCAACGGCACCAAGCTGCTGGACGGCTCGTTCTCCAGCCAGCTGTTCCAGGTCGGTGCCAACGCCGGCCAGGCCATCGCCATCGACAAGGTGGTCGATGCCAAGGCCGACGCGCTGGGCAATGCCGTCTTCGACGCCAACACCATCGCCATCGACGAAGGCGATAGCGTCGCAGCCGATGCGGGCAAGGAAATCACCTATTCCGGCCTGACCATCGGTGGCGGCGGCCTGACCTCGGCGATCAAGATCGCCGACGTCAAGATCACCTCCACCGGCGACGCCGCCAAGGACCAGGCTGCCCTGGCCGCGGCGACCGTGACCGCGATCAACGCCAAGATTGGTGAGACCGGTGTCTACGCCGAACTCGACGGCACCACCGCCGGCCAGATCAACCTGACCTCGGTGAAGGAAAGCGTCGACAAGGACGGCAAGTTCGTCGCCATGTCGGCCACCGCGGGCACCAGCGCCGGCGTCACCGGCTTCGACAGCGCCGCCGCCACCGCCAGCACCGGCGCATCACCGGGCAAGCTGCTGAAGGACGTCGACATCAGCACCGTGAAGGGTGCCCAGCAGGCGCTGGAAGTGGTCGACAAGGCACTGGGCTCGATCAACAACACCCGCGCCGACCTGGGTGCGATCCAGAACCGCTTCACCTCGGTGGTCGCCAACCTGCAGACCTCGACGGAGAACCTGTCCGCCTCGCGCAGCCGCATCAAGGACACCGACTTCGCCAAGGAAACCGCTGAACTGACCCGTACCCAGATCCTGCAGCAGGCCGGCACAGCCATGCTGGCCCAGGCCAACCAGGTACCGCAGGGCGTGCTCAGCCTGCTGCGCTGATCCACACCGCGATCGACTCCCGGGCGCCTGCCAGACCGGCGCCCGGACCCTGAACCACGCACCACCTCCGCCAAAGGAAATGCACCATGGCACAAGTCATCAACACCAATACGATGTCGCTGAATGCTCAGCGCAATCTGAGCACCAGCGGCGCCTCGCTGGCCACCACCATCCAGCGCCTGTCCTCAGGCTCGCGCATCAACAGCGCCAAGGACGACGCCGCCGGCCTGGCGATCTCCGAGCGCTTCGGCACCCAGATCCGCGGTACCGACGTGGCCATCCGCAATGCCAACGACGGCATCTCGCTGGCCCAGGTCGCCGAAGGTTCGCTGACCGAGATCGGCAACAACCTGCAGCGCATCCGTGAGCTGTCGGTGCAGTCGTCCAACGCCACCAACTCGGCCAGCGACCGCAAGGCGCTGCAGGCTGAAGTGACCCAGCTGGTCAGCGAAATCGACCGCGTCGCCAAGCAGTCCGAGTTCAACGGCACCAAGCTGCTGGACGGCTCGTTCTCCAGCCAGCTGTTCCAGGTCGGTGCCAACGCCGGCCAGGCCATCGCCATCGACAAGGTGGTGGACGCCAAGACCGAATCGCTGGGCACCGCGACCTTCGCCACCGGCACTACGGCTGCCCTGGCAGCGGGCGGCGACGGCGCACGCATCACCGGTACCGTGATGGACGTGGATATCGGCACCGTCGAGATCAAGGCCGGCGCGACCACCGAAGAGGCCGCCAAGGCCGTGGCCACCGCCATCAACGCCAAGATCGGTGAAGCCGGCATTTACGCAGAAGCCAACAGCAACGGCACCCTGAAGCTGAGCTCGGTGAAGGAAGGCAAGGATGTCGTTGCCGCTGACATCGCGCTGGAGCGCAGCAACCTGACGGCCGCAACCGGCGTGTGGAGTGCAAAGACTGCAGTCGCGGCCTACGCCCCTGGCACCGCCACCGCTGCCAGCGTGCAGAAGCTGGACGTGAGCACCGTGCTCGGCGCCCAGCAGGCGCTGGAAGTGGTCGACAAGGCACTGGGTTCGATCAACAACACCCGCGCCGACCTGGGTGCGATCCAGAACCGCTTCACCTCGGTGGTCGCCAACCTGCAGACTTCGACGGAGAACCTGTCCGCCTCGCGCAGCCGCATCAAGGACACCGACTTCGCCAAGGAAACCGCTGAACTGACCCGTACCCAGATCCTGCAGCAGGCCGGTACGGCCATGCTGGCCCAGGCCAACCAGGTACCGCAGGGCGTGCTCAGCCTGCTGCGCTGATCCACGGCAAGAAGGTGCCGCTGCCGCCGGTCGAACCGGCGGCAGCGGCAACCCGACAGCCACGGCGCACGCAGGCGCGGGCCATGCCCGGCCCGGGACGCTTCCCGAACCGGCTTGGCATCGCCCGCCCCTGCGGACCTCTGTTTCAGCGCTGTACCTTTGACTGTACGCACCGGGCGGCTTCGTCTCCCCCCGATTGTCAGTAGCCTGATCCCTCCCCTGCTTTGGGGGAGGGTTTTTTGCAGACTCCCGGCAGCCTGCGTCGTCCCGACCGCACCCTGCCCCGTCACTCCTGCAACCTGCATGCCAAACCTGCCGTCCGGCACTGGCACGGCGCATGCATCAACGAAGTCCTCAAGACCCAGCGGCGCAGGCCGCTATTTTCGTTGACGACGGGCGGCCGCAGCGCGGCGCCCGGATTACCAGGAGAAACGACGTGGCAGACTTTGGATACGGTGGCATCGGCTCGGGCCTGGACATCTCCAGCATCGTCAGCCAGCTGGTCGCGGCCGACCGCAAGCCCGCCGACAATGCGCTGAACCTGCAGCAGTCCAAGACCAAGATGCAGCTGTCGTCGATCGGCACCGTCACCGCGGCCTTCGACAAGCTGAAGACCGCCCTCACTGCACTGAAGGCCACTACGGCCTTCGACACCCGCACGGTCACCGCCAGCAAGGGCGGCAGCGGCGGTACCGACGAGATCCTGACGGCCAGCGTGGCACTGTATGACGTCGGCACCAGCAAGGCAGCCGCGTCCAATGGCACGCACATCATCGACGTCAAGTCGCTGGCGACCGCACACAAGCTGATCGCCGACACCTCCGTGCCCAAGACCGATACGTTCGCCGCCGGAACCTTGACGTTGACCGTCGGCGTCGGCGACAAGGCCAAGACCATGAACGTGGAGGTCGAGGAAGGCGACACGCTGACCACGATCCGCAACAAGATCGACGCCGCCGGCCGCAAGGAAGGCGTGCAGGCCACTCTGATCAGCTCCGGCGACAACCAGTACCTGTCGATCGCACAGGAAAAGACCGGCGCGGCAAACGCGATCAAGCTCGAGTACGCCGGCAGCGACCCGAAGCTGGGAGCGCTGGTCGGCAGCCTGAAGCAGAACACCGCCGCCGCCGATGCCAAACTGACCATCGACGGCGTTGAAGTGGTGAGCGCCAGCAACACCGTGGCCGACGCCGTGCCGGGCCTGACTCTGAACCTGAAGAAGGAAGGACAGAGCACGGTCACGATCAGCACCGACACGGCCGCGGCGACCAAGGTGATGCAGGATTTCGTGACCGCGTACAACGCGGCCATCGCCGCCATCAACACCGAAACCAAGTACGACGCCAAGACCAAGGAAGCGGCGGCCCTCACCGGCGACGCGCAGATGCGCGGCGCCGCCAGCCAGCTGCGCTCGGTGATGTCGGGCGTACTCAAGTCGCTGTCCGGCGATGGCCTGGACGCCAAGGCGATCGGCCTGCAGACCCGTGGCTACCCCAATGCCGATGGCAGCCTGGTGCTTGATACCACCAAGTTCGCTGCCGCGCTTGCCAGCCAGCCGGAGAAGATCCGCCAGGCGATCACCGGCGATGCCGGCGGTGCCGGCCAGCTGTACTCGCTGGTCGACGGCTACGTGAGCACGACGGTCGGCAAGGAGGGTGCGTTCGTGGCCCGCACCAAGGGGCTGAACAATACCCTGGACAGCATCGACAAGCGCCGCAAGGACCTGGATACACGCATGGTCGGCGTGGAGGCACGGTACAAGAAGCAGTTCCTCGCACTGGACAGCCTGATGGGCAAGCTGCAGCAGAGCAGTTCGGCGCTGCAGCAGCAGCTGGCGCAGTTGAACGGTTGACGGACGTGCGCGGCACTCAAGTTTGGTGCCGAACGCACCGATAACGGACGCAACAGCAATCATCGCGGTACTGCCGGCAGTGATCGTCACGATCCTGCTGCAGCACCCAGCGCAAGGAGAATCACGAATGTACGGTTCCAGCCGTCAGTACGCCGAGCAGTACCGCCAGGTGGGTGTGACCAGTGCGGTCACCGATGCCGATCCGCACAAGCTGGTGGCCCTGTTGCTGGCGGGCGCGCTGGAGCGCGTGCGGCGCGCACTGGCCAGCCTCGAGCGCGGCGACCATGCCGGCAAGGGCAAGGCGATCGGCGAGGTCTGCGCCATCGTCGGCCACCTCAACGGCTCGCTGGACCATGAGGCCGGTGGCGAGATTGCCGGCAATCTTTCGTCGCTCTACGACTACGTGCTGCAGCGCCTGACCGAGGCCAACCTGCACAACGACCGCGCCGCCCTGGACGAATCGCTGCAGCTGCTGGGCGAGATCGACAGCGCCTGGAACGCGATTCCGCACGAACAGCGCCGTACGGCGGCGGTGGCATCATGAGCCTGCAGGCACTGCATGCGCAGCTGGACGCGTTCGAGAAGGCGCTGGGTGAAGATGCCTTCGACACCGCTGACAGCCTGCTCGAAGGCCATGACAGCAAGCTGCACGCGCTGTTGAGCCAACCGCTGGCGGCCGCCGACCATGCAGCCCTGACCGCACTGTTCGAACGCCAGCAGAGCCTGCTCACCCTGCTGCGCCATCGCCGTGACGCGGTGGCCGTGCAGCTGCACGATGGACGGCGCTCCCTTCGCGCCGCGCACGCCTACCTGCAGGCAGAATCGCTGGCATGACCCTCCTGCCGACCACGTCGCTGCATCACCCGGCCGAAAGCGAGCTGTTCGACGAGACGCTCAGCTGCGAACTGGCGCTGCCGGTCGAGTTCCAGGCCGGCAACGCGGCAGGACGTACCAGCAGCGCCGAAGGCCTGCTGCGCAGCCTGGCGCTGGTCGAGGACAGCCGTGTCGATGAACACGACGAGCGCAGCGAGGCCAGCCTTCCGCTGCAGCGGCTGGAAGCCAAGCTGGATCTGGCCATGGTGCTGCTGGGCCGGCTCGTGCGCCAACAGGGCCCGGCATTGACCCTGCGCCCGGTGCGCTGGTCGCGGCGCGGCATCCGCCTGCAGCTGGGCCCCCGCAGTGGCGCGGCGCCGGGCCAGGCCGGCGTGGTCCGCGTGCAGCCCAGCGACTGGCTGCCCGACCACATCGATCTGCCGGTGGAAGTGGTTGCCGAGGCCGCCGACGGCAGCGGAGGCCACTATCTCTGGCTGCGTTTCCATCGCCTCGGCGACGGACTGGAAATGGCCATGGAGCGGCATCTGTTCCGCCTGCACCGTCGTCAGGTGGCCGAAGCAAGGCGGGCGCGCTGAACCCTGCCCCGCCCGCCCGCAACGGATGACCCTTGGCTCGCCCGTTCAGCTAAGTTAAGGTGGACTCCCCTCCCGGACCTCCAGCGTGCCTGTGCGAGTTCTCATCGTCGACGATCACACCCTGGTCCGCGCCGGCCTGGCGCGGCTGCTGCAGGGGTTTGCCGACGTGCAGCTCGTGGCCGAGGCCAGCAACGCCGAGCAGGCCCTGCAGCTGGCCCTGCAGCACGCGCCGGACGTGGTTCTGATGGATCTGTCGCTGCCCGGACGCACCGGCCTGGAAGCACTCAGCGACATCCGCATGCGCGCACCCGGCACCCGGGTGGTGATGATGACCATGCACGATGATGCCGCCCACGTGCGCGACGCACTGGATCGCGGTGCCGTCGGCTTCGTGGTCAAGGATGCCGCTCCGCAGGAACTGGAACTGGCGCTGCGCGCTGCACACGCGGGCCAGGTGTTCCTGAGCCCGCAGATCTCGGCGAAGATGCTGGCGCCCATGCTGGGCCGCGAGAAGCCCACCGGTATCGCCGCGCTGTCACCCCGCCAGCGCGAGATCCTGCGCCGCATCGGCAAAGGCGAAAGCAACAAGGAAATCGCCGCCGATCTCGGCATCAGCGTCAAGACCGTGGAAACCCACCGCGCGCGCATGATGGAGTCGCTGGGGTGCCGCCGCGCCAACGACCTGCTGCTGCTCGCCGCCCGCCACCAGCACGAGCTGGAGTGACTACGCCATCCGGATGACGGGTTCCCGTCACCCCCACAGGCACTGACGGAATCCCGTACACGCCGGCACGACGCCCCGACCGCGTACGCAACAGGGAATCAAGGACTTGCGACCGGGGAACGTCAACATCCCGCGTCCATGTCAGGAAAACCCCTACACGCTGTCGGGTAATTCACTAACCACCTCAGGAACCCCCTGATTCCGGACCCGCCGGATCAGAAGCAAGATGCGTTCCACAAGGCGTCGGGGAGCGACGCCGGGGAACCACGATGAAGGCTGCACTCTCGGCCCAGCTGGGCCAACAACTTCACCTCACCCCGCAGCTGCTGCAGTCGATCCGGCTGCTGCAGCTGGACGGACTGCATCTGGAACAGGAAATCCAGCGCCTACTCGACTCCAACCCGATGCTGGAGATCGAGGATGCCGAAGCACCTGCACCCGAACCCGGCGACGCCGGCGCCACCACGCTGGAAACCGCGGCGTTCGACGAGCTGCCGGAGTCCTCGATGTGGGACGTTGCCGGCGCCAGCTGGCAGGACGGCGACGACGACCGGATGGCACGCATCGCGGCGGGCGAATCGAGTGATCCGCAGCTGCGCGTGCTGCAGCGGCTGGCACTGGACCTGGACGACCGCGAGCTGGCGGTCGCCGCCTTCTGGCTCGAGCATTGCGATGACACCGGCTATCTGCAGGCACCGCTGGCACAGCTGCAGCTGCTGGCCAGCGCCCAGTTCGACATCGCCGCCGATGGTGTCGAAGCGGTCCGCCAGCGCCTGCTGCATGGCGAGCCCGCCGGCATGGCCGCGCGGGACCTTCGCGAAAGCCTGCAGGCCCAGCTGCGCAGCCTGGACGGCGTGGTTCCCGCGCGGCATCTGGCCACCCGCATCCTTGCGGGCGCGCTCGAGCCGCTGGCCGCGCACGACTACCCCGCCCTCGCCCGCCTGCATGACGCCGAGATCGGTGACGTGCGCGAAGCAGTGCGACTGATCCTCTCGCTGCAACCCCGCCCGGGTGACAACCTGCTGCCGGAACGTAATGCCGTGGTGGTACCGGACGTGGTCGCCTGGCACGCCGACGGCCAGTGGAAAGTGGCCCTCAATCCGGCGACCAGCCGCCGCGTATCGATCAACACGCAGTACGAACAGGCGCTGGCCGACAGCAACGAGGCTGCACCGGCGCTGCGCGAGATGCTGCAGGAAGCGCGCTGGTTCAGCCGTGGCCTGTCGATGCGCTATGACACCCTGCTGCGTACCGCGCGGGTGATCGTCGAGCGCCAGGCCGCGTTCCTGGTCCGGGGCGAGGAAGCGATGGCGCCGCTGACGCTTAAGGAAGTGGCGGAGGAGATCGGCATGCACGAGTCCACCGTCTCGCGCATCACCACCGGCAAGTACCTGCAGACCCCGCGTGGCACCTTCGAGCTGAAGCACTTCTTCGCGGTGCGCCTGGAAGGCGCCAGCGTCTCCGGCCAGGCGGTGAAGGCCATGGTGCGCCGCCTGATCGATGCCGAGCCGGCCGGTCGGCCGCTGGCCGATGAGGCCATCGCCGCCCTGCTTTCGCGCCAGGGGGTGAACATTGCCCGCCGAACCGTCGCAAAATACCGAGAACAACTGGATATCGCCCCGGCCCGCGAACGGCGCCGGCTCAGCGCCAGGCAACCGCAGCTGGCCCGGGTGGGCTGAAAAGGATGTTGGACATGAACACGCTCACGGTCCTGCTGGTCGATGACCACGAAGGTTTCATCAACGCAGCGATGCGCCATTTCCGCAAGATCGACTGGCTGCAGATCGTCGGCAGTGCCGGCAACGGCCTGGAAGCGATCGAGCGCTCGGAGACCCTGCGCCCGCAGGTGGTGCTGATGGACCTGGCGATGCCGGAAATGGGCGGCCTGCAGGCGACACGCCTGATCAAGTCGCAGGATGACGCCCCGTACATCGTCATCGCCAGCCACTTCGATGACGCCGAGCACCGCGAGCATGCACTGCGCGCCGGCGCCGACAATTTCGTCAGCAAGCTGTCCTACATCCAGGAAGTGATGCCGATCCTGGAAGGCCTCAGGGAGGATCGATCGTGAGCGAGTCGCGCATCCTGGTGCTGGACAACGACGCCGTGCGTGCCGAACGCACCGTTGCCCTGCTGGAATTCATGGACTTCAATCCGCGCTGGGTTTCCGACGCGGCAGACTTCGACCTGGGGCGGCAGCGCCAGAGCGACTGGATGGCGGTGATCGTCGGCAGCCTCGACGACAGCGCCGCCAGCACCGCCCTCTACGCATGGCTGGGCGGCAGCAGCCTGCCGCCGCCGGTGCTGCTGGCCGATGGCGAGGCCAGTGCCTTCGCCCACCGCCACGGCCTGCATGAAGCCAACATCTGGCCGCTGGAGACGCCGCTGCGCCATGCGCAGATGGAAGCCCTGCTGCGCCGTGCCAGCCTCAAGCGCCTGGATGCCGAGCACCAGGCGGGCGCCGTGCAGGAGCAGGGACCCACCGGCAATGGTGCCGCTGTGAGCGCGCTGCGCACGATGATCGACCAGGTCGCGGCATTCGACACCACCGTCCTGGTGCTGGGCGAGTCGGGCACCGGCAAGGAAGTGGTCTCGCGCGCCATCCACCAGCGCTCGCCGCGCCGCGACGGGCCATTCGTGGCGATCAACTGTGGCGCCATTCCAGCCGACCTGCTCGAGAGCGAACTGTTCGGCCACGAGAAGGGTGCCTTTACCGGCGCGCTGACCGCGCGCAAGGGCCGCTTCGAAATGGCGGAGGGCGGCACCCTGCTGCTGGATGAGATCGGCGACATGAGCCTGCCGATGCAGGTCAAGCTGCTGCGCGTGCTGCAGGAGCGCAGCTTCGAGCGTGTCGGCGGCAACCAGACCATCCGCTGCAACGTGCGGGTGATCGCAGCGACCCACCGCGATCTGGAGAGCCGGATCGCCGACGGCAAGTTCCGCGAAGACCTGTTCTACCGCCTCAATGTGTTCCCGATCGACGTGCCGGCCCTGCGCGAACGGCGCGAGGATCTGCCGGCACTGGTGGAAACCATTGCCGCGCAGCTGGCGCGCACCGGCCGTGGCGAAGTCCGTTTCACTGCCGAAGCCCTGCAGGCGCTGGCGGGCTACGAATGGCCGGGCAACGTACGCGAGCTGACCAATCTGGTCGAACGCCTGGCGGTGCTGCATCCGGGTGGTTCGGTACGCGTGCAGGACCTTCCCGCGCGCTACCGGGGCGACGCCCTGCTGGCCCCCGTCAGCACCCCGGCGGCGGTACCGGCAGCACCCAGCGAAGAGCGATTGGACCTGCGCAGCTTCTCCTTCCACACCCCCGGCAGCGGCGGCCAGCCGTCGCTGGAGCACGGCATCGCGGTCAACCGTGCTGCGGCTGCCACGGCCCTGCCCGACGACGGCCTGGACCTGCGCAACCACATGGCCAGCATCGAGCTGGGCCTGATCAATGAAGCGCTGGAGCGGACGCAGGGGGTGGTCGCCCACGCCGCGCAGCTGCTGGGCCTGCGCCGCACCACCCTGGTGGAAAAACTGCGCAAGTACGGCATCGAACGCGAGCAGGCCGAACTGGCCAGCTGAGCGTGATCGCCAGCATGAAGGGGGCACGAACGCCTGGGCTTGCCCGGGCGTTCGTGTATCCGGCGGCCGCCGGCAAGGCCAAAAAACCGACGCCGGTTCACTGACACCGGCAGACGACGACAGCGTATCGGCACGCCAGCTCGCCCGTCCTCCGCCGAACGCAAACTTCCGTCACGTTTCTGAACCACTCAGGCGTTCCGGCACGGCACTTGCAGTGATCCCTGCAGATTCCCCATCCCTGTTCCTGGAACCGTTGCAGATGTCCCACTCCGTCACTTCGATCCTTTCGCAGATCCGCACCTACCAGTCCCAGATGGGACAGCCGGTGCTCAATCCGCTGGCTGAAGCGCCGCGCAGCAATGCCCTTCCTGGTGCGGTGCTGGATGCGCCGCAGGTGCAGCCGGCCAGCTTCACCGAGACCCTGCGCGGTGCGATTGCCGGCGTCAACAATGCGCAGCAGACGTCCGGCGCGCTGGCCAAGGCGTTCGAGATGGGCGAACCCGGCGCCGACCTGGCCAAGGTGATGGTCGCCTCGCAGCAATCCCAGATCGCCTTCCGCGCCACCGTGGAAGTCCGCAACCGTCTCGTCCAGGCCTACCAGGACGTGATGAACATGCCGCTGTAAGGAACTTGACGCATGGCACTGACGCTTTCCAAGGACAGCCTGAACGCCGAGAAGGCGGGGCAATGGTTCGACCGCCTGCAGAGCCTGCAGATCACCCGTCGGCTGGGGCTGATGGCGATGATCGCAGTGGCGGTGGCGGCGGGCCTGTTCGTGTTCTTCTGGTCGCAGAAGCCCGGCATGGTTCCGCTGTATACCGGCCTGGACCAGAAGGCCACCGCTGAAGCGACCGACCTGCTGCGTGCGGCGCAGATCCCGTTTGCCCTGGACCCGGCAACCGGTGGCATCACCGTGCCGGAGAAAAACCTGCATGACGCCCGCCTGAAGCTGGCCGGCTCCGGCCTGACCGACAGCGGCAAGCTGGGCTTCGAGCTGATGGAGCGCGATCCGGGCTTCGGTGTCAGCCAGTTCGTGGAAAGCGCGCGCTACCAGCACGCGCTGGAAACCGAACTGTCGCGCACCATCAATACGCTGCGACCGGTGCGTGATTCACGCGTGCACCTGGCCATCCCCAAGCCCAGTGCCTTCACCCGCCAGCGCGATGTCGCCAGTGCTTCGGTGACCCTGGAACTGCGCGGTGGCCAGCAGCTGGAGCGCAGCCAGGTGGATGCGATCGTGCACATGGTCGCCGCCAGCATTCCGGACCTGTCGCCGGAACGGGTGACCGTGGTGGACCAGAGCGGGCGCATGCTCAGCATCAGCGACCCGAACAGCGAAGCGGCGGTCAACGCCGCCCAGTTCGAGCAGGTCCGCCGCCAGGAGACCTCCTTCAACCAGCGCATCCGCGAGCTGCTGGAACCGATGACCGGCCCGGGCCGCGTCAATCCGGAAGTCAGCGTGGACATGGACTTCTCGGTCACCGAGGAAGCGCGTGAGCTGTACAACGGGGAGCCGGCCAAGCTGCGCAGCGAACAGATGAGCGAGAACACCACCAGCACGCCCGGGCCGCAGGGCGTGCCTGGCGCCACCAGCAACACGCCGCCGGGCCAGGCTGCGCCGCCGCAGACCGCGCAGGCGCCGAGCGAAAGCAGCAAGAACGCCACGCGCAACTACGAGCTGGACCGCACGCTGCAGCACACCCGCCAGCCGGCCGGCCGCATCAAGCGCGTGTCGGTGGCGGTGCTGGTGGACAACGTGCCGCGCCCCGGCGCCAATGGTGCACTTACCCCGCAGCCGCTGTCGGCTGCCGAACTGACCCGCGTGGAGGCACTGGTCAAGCAGGCCGTCGGCTTCAGCGCCGAGCGCGGCGATACGGTCTCGGTGATGAATGCCCCGTTCGTACGCGAGACCACGCCGGTGGAAGGCCCGGCCTGGTGGGAGCTGCCGTGGGTGCACGATGCCGGCCGCATGCTGCTGGGGGCCATTGTGGTGCTGGCGCTGCTGTTCGGCGTATTGCGTCCGGCGCTGCGTGCCATCACCGGCCAGGCGAAGAAGCACGACCCGCTGGCACTGGAACCGCATACCGCGGACGTGCAGCTGGTCGATGACGATGGCAGCCCGCTGCCGGCCCTGGGTGCCGAGCGCGCTGGCCTGGGTGGACCGGAGGCGCTGGCCCTGCCGGTGGACTCCTACGAGGAACGACTGCGGATGGCCCGTGAAGCCGTGAAGACCGACTCCAAGCGCGTGGCCCAGGTGGTCAAGGGTTGGGTGGCCAATGACTGAGGTACCGTTGACCGGAGTGCAGCGCGCCGCCGTGCTGCTGCTGTCGCTGGGTGAACTGGACGCGGCCGAAGTGCTGCGCCACATGGAACCCAAGGAAGTCCAGAAGATCGGCATCGCGATGGCCACCATGTCCGACATCACCCGCGAACAGGTGGAACGGGTGATGGACCAGTTCGGCCAGGAGCTGGGCTCCAAGACCTCGCTGGGCGTGGGGTCGGACGACTACATCCGCAACATGCTGGTGCAGGCCCTGGGCAGCGAAAAGGCCGGCAACCTGATCGATCGCATCCTGCTGGGCCGCAACACCACCGGCCTGGATGCGCTGAAGTGGATGGATCCGCGTGCGGTCGCCGACCTGGTCCGCAACGAGCATCCGCAGATCATCGCCATCGTCATGGCCCACCTGGAAACCGACCAGGCCGCCGATGCGCTGAAACTGCTGCCCGACCGCACCCGCGTGGACGTGCTGCTGCGCATCGCCACCCTCGATGGCATTCCGCCGAACGCACTCAATGAACTCAACGAGATCATGGAGCGCCAGTTCGCCGGCAACCAGAACCTGAAGTCATCCAACATCGGCGGCGTGCAGTGCGCGGCCAACATCCTCAACTTCATGGACAGCGGCCAGGACCAGGCGATCCTGGGCGAGATCGCACGCATCGACGCGCCCTTGAGTGGCCGCATCCAGGACCTGATGTTCGTGTTCGACGACCTGGTGGATCTGGACGACCGCGAGATGCAGCTGGTGCTGCGCGAAGTCAGCGGCGAGCGGCTGGGACTGGCCCTGCGCGGCGCCGACATCAAGGTGCGCGACAAGATCACCCGCAACATGTCCCAGCGTGCCGCCGAAATCCTGCTGGAGGACATGGAGGCCCGTGGGCCGGTGCGTCTGTCCGACGTGGAAGGCGCTCAGCGCGAGATTCTGGCCATCGTCAAGCGCATGGCCGATGAAGGCACCATCACCATCGGCGGCAGCGCGGAGGCCATGCTGTGAGCACGGTCGTGCGCTGGCTCGCCCCTGACCTGCTGGCCCAGCCGGAACCCGTGCTGGAACAGGAGGACGCGTCCGGGCATGCCGGGCCGGACCCCGAGCACGAGCCGGAACCGCCGCTGCAGTTGCCGACCCTGGAAGAGATACAGGCCATCCAGGACAGTGCCGAGAAGGAAGGCTTCCAGCACGGCCATGCAGAGGGCTATGGCCAGGGCCAGGCCGAGGTGCGCCGGCTTGCCGCGCAGATCGAGGGCATCCTCGACAACTTCAGCCGCCCGTTGGTCCGCCTGGAGAACGAGGTGGTCGGTGCGCTGGGAGAGCTTGCGGTCCGCATCGCCGGTGCCCTGGTCGGTCGCGCCTACGAGGCCGAACCGGCGCTGCTGGCACAGCTGGTCGGCGAAGCCATCGATGCGGTCGGCGGCAGCACGCGGGAAGTGGAAGTGCGCCTGCACCCGGACGACATCGCTGCCCTCGCCCCCTTGCTCACCCTGCCACCGCAACAGCGGCTGGTGGCCGACACCAGCCTCAGCCGCGGCGACCTGCGCGTGCATGCCGAGGCCGTGCGCATCGACGGCACTCTCGAAGCTCGCCTGCGTGGCGCGCTGGACGCGGTGATCCGCCAGACCGGAGCGAACGCATGACGCCCGAAACGCCACTGCCGCCGCCTGCGGCCGACTGGGCCCTGGCCCGCAATCTGCGCTTGGCCCGTCGCCTGGACGGGCTGCGCGTGGACACCGCGCACGGCCGTGGCCTGATCCGCGAAGGCGTGCTGCGCCGCGCGGTCGGGCTGACCCTGGAAGCGGTGGGCTGCGAAGCACCGCTGGGGGCCAGCTGCAAGGTCGAAGTGGTCGACGGTGGCTGGGTGGATGCCGAAGTGGTCGGCTTCGCCGGTGAGCGCACCTACCTGATGCCCAGCGCCGAACTGCATGGCCTGTTGCCCAACGCGCGGGTCGTGCCGTCGGCGCGGCGCGGCGGCGTGGAAGTGGGCGAAGGCCTGCTCGGCCGGGTGATCGACAGCGATGGCGTGCCGCTGGACGGCAAGGGCCCGATCCGTGCCGAAGGCCACGTCGGCATGGCCGGTGTGTCGATCAATCCACTCGCGCGCGAGCCGATCACCCAGCCACTGGATGTGGGCGTGCGCGCCATCAACGCACTGCTGCCGATCGGCCGTGGCCAGCGTGTCGGCCTGTTCGCCGGCTCCGGCGTCGGCAAATCGACACTGCTGGGCATGATGACCCGCTACACCGCTGCCGACGTCATCGTGGTCGGGCTGATCGGCGAACGCGGCCGCGAAGTGCGTGATTTCGTCGAAACCACGCTGGGCGAGGAAGGCCTGCGCCGCGCGGTGGTGGTCGCCAGCCCGGCCGACCGGCCACCGCTGGCGCGCCTGCATGGCGCCTACCGTGCAACCGCCATTGCCGAGTGGTTCCGCGACCAGGGCCTGAACGTCCTGCTGCTGATGGACTCGCTGACCCGCTTCGCGCAGGCACAGCGCGAGATCGGCCTGTCGGTGGGCGAACCGCCGACCACGCGCGGCTACCCGCCGTCGGTGTTCGCAAAGCTGCCCGCGCTGGTCGAACGCGCCGGCAACGGCGCCAAGGGGCGCGGCTCCATCACCGCGTTCTACACCGTACTGACCGAAGGCGATGATCCGCAGGATCCGATCGCAGACGCCGCACGCGCGATCCTCGACGGCCACATCCTGCTGTCGCGCCGGGTCGCGGACAGCGGCCTGTACCCGGCCATCGACGTGGAATCGTCCGTCAGCCGCGTGGTCACGGAAATCGCCGACGAACCGTGGCGCCTGCGCATCCGCAAGCTCAAGCGGCTGGTGTCGGCCTACTCGGCCAACCGCGACCTGATCGCCATCGGCGCCTACCAGCGCGGCAACGACGCGGCCACCGACGAAGCCCTGGAACGCTGGCCGGAAATCATGGAATTCCTGGGACAGGACGTGGCCAAGGCCGCGGATCTCCCGCACAGCCAGGCGGCGCTGCAGCGCCTGGTGGAAAACGAGGTGTAAGCGATGAACCAGTCCAAGCGTATCGACCCTCTGCTGAGGCGGGCACAGGAACATGAAGATGCGGTCGCCCGCGACCTGGCCGAGCGCCAGCGCCTTCTCGACACTCACCTGTCGCGTCTGGACGAACTGCGACGTTATGCCGAGGAGTACGCCAACGCACAGATGGCCGCGACCAGTCCCGCCCAGCTGTTGAACCGGCGCGCGTTCCTTGACCGCCTCGACAGTGCGGTGGAGCAGCAGCAGCGCACCGTCGACGGCAACCGCGAGAAGGTCGAAGCCGAACGCGCGCGCCTGATCCTGGCCAGCCGGGACAAGGCGGTGCTGGAGCAGCTGGCCGCGAGCTATCGCGCACAGGAAAAGGTGGTGACAGACCGCCGTGACCAGCGCGAGATGGATGACATCGGCGCGCGTCGCTCCCGCCTGGCACAGGCCGAGGACCAGGACGGCGCAGACACCGGAGGCCGTTCGTGACGCCCGCCGCGCTTTCCGGCAGCAGCACGACGACCCCTCCGCCCGGCGTGGGCAGCAGCCCGTCGCGCACGGCACGCAGCGAAGGCGGCAAGGACTTCGGTCAGCTGCTGCAGGGCGGCGCGCCCGTCCCGCCCACGGACAGCTCCGCGCCGACCGGCGTTGCGGCCACCGGCAGCGATGACGCCGCCAGCGTGCGGCCCCCCGCCAGCGATCAGGTCGAAAGCGAGGCCGCTGCGCCACCGGCCGGCAAGGGTGCGACCGACCAGGACGCGACGACGGAAACCGACGAGGCGCCCTGGCCGCCATTCGGTCTGGCCGGGCTGGTGCTGGCCGCTCCACTGCCCGCCGACCCTGCGGCCAGCATCCCACCGTCCGCCGCGAACACGGCGCCGCCGGCCCTGGCGGCGACCGCCGTCCCCCCATCGCCGGTTGCCGCGTCGCCTGCCGCCGTGGTGCAGTCACCCGCCACGGGCGTCGATGGCGAGGACGGCGCACTGTCCCTGCCTGTCCTGCCGACGGGCGACGCCGCGCTGGAGCGCAGCGGTGACACCGACAGCACGTTGCAGGGTGATCGTGCCCCGCCTGCACCCCTGCAGGCGCCCCTGCCCGCCGCGCTGCAGGATTTGAAGGCGACGCTGTCCAGCACCGCGGTCTTCAACGGCGAACCGACGCCGAAGCCCGTGCTTGGCGACGATGGATTCGACCAGGCGATCGGCGCCCGCCTGGGCTGGCTGGCCGACCAGAAGATCGGTCACGCCCACATCCGACTGAGCCCGGACGATCTGGGGCCGGTGGACGTACGCCTGCAGCTCAGCGGTGACAAGGTCCACGCCAGTTTCAGCAGCCCGCACGTGGATGTCCGCCAGGCGCTGGAAAGCAGCCTGCCACGCCTGCGTGAACTGCTGGGCGAACAAGGCTTCCAGCTGGCCCACGCCGATGTCGGCCACCAGTCGGGCGGCGGTGGCGCACCGGCCGGCCAGGCCGGGCAGGAGGCAGGTCGGGGTGACGGAGAACCGACGCGGGGTGATGCCAGCCTGCCGGCCACCCCGTTGATCCGCCAGCGTGGCCTGCTGGACGCCTACGCCTGACGTGCGCGACCGACGCAGGCCCTGCCGACGGATTTCCGTCGCACCCTGTTCCCGGTGCATCGGCACACCCCTTGCATATCCCGGTGAAGCAACCCTCAGGAGCTTCACCTCGTGGCCGCAGCCGCTGACAAAACCAAGAAGAACGTCGAAAAGGACAAGGCCCGCACGCCGCGCAGTCCGATCCTGATCACCGCGCTGGTGGCCGTACTGGCTGCCGCTGCCGCCGGTGGCGGCGTGTGGTTCTTCACCCAGTCCACGCAGGAAGAAAAGACCAGCCAGGCGCCGAAGAAGAAGGACGCCACGCCGGCACCGGCGCAGTACTTCGCGCTGGAGCCTGCGTTCGTGGTCAACCTCAATGGTCCCATCGACGGCCCGCGCTACCTGCAGCTGGAAGTGCAGCTGATGACCCGTGATCCGGCCGCGCTGGAGGCGATCAAGACCCACGCTCCGGCCCTGCGTGCACGACTGCTGATGCTGTTCTCGCAGGTCGAGCCGGCACAGATTGCCGATGTCGCCGGCAAGAAGAAGCTGCAGGCCGATTCGCTGGCCGAGGTGCAGAAGGTGCTCAAGGCCGAGACCGGCAGCAATGGTGCCGACGATCTGCTGTTCACCAGCTTCGTGACCCAGTAAGGGCCCACCGATGAATGATCTGCTGTCCCAGGACGAGATCGATGCCCTGCTCCACGGCGTGGACAGCGGCGCGGTCGAGACCGACCCGGAGCCGCCCTCCGGCGAAGCGCGTTCATACGACTTCGCCAGCCAGGACCGCATCATCCGCGGCCGCATGCCGACGCTGGAAATGGTCCACGAGCGCTTTGCACGCCTGTGGCGCATCGGCCTGTTCAACCTGATCCGGCGCTCGGCCGAACTGTCGGTGCGCGGCATCGAGCTGATCAAGTTCAACGACTACATGCATTCGCTGTATGTGCCGACCAACCTGAACCTGATCCGTTTCAAGCCACTGCGCGGCACCGGCCTGATCGTGTTCGAGCCGACCCTGGTGTTCGCCATCGTCGACAACTTCTTCGGCGGCGACGGGCGCTACCCCACCCGGATCGAAGGCCGTGAGTTCACCGCCACCGAGATGCGCGTGATCCATCTGCTGCTGAAGCAGACCTTCGCCGACCTGCGCGAAGCGTGGGCACCGGTGATGGACGTGGAATTCGAGTACATCAACTCGGAGATCAACCCGCACTTCGCCAACATCGTGACCCCACGCGAATACGTGGTGGTGTGCCGCCTGCATGTCGAGCTCGACGGCGGCGGCGGCGACATCCACGTCACCCTGCCGTACTCGATGCTCGAACCGATCCGGGAGCTGCTCGATGCCGGCATCCAGAGCGATCGCAACGACCGCGACGAAAGCTGGGGCCAGACCCTGCGCGAGCAGCTCAACATCGCCGAAGTGACCCTGTCCAGCGTGCTGGCCAGCAAGCGCATGACCCTGCGTGACCTGACCCGGCTGAAGGTCGGCGACATCCTGCCGATCGAGCTGAGCCCGCAGGTGCCGCTGTGCGTGGAGAACATCCCGGTGTTCACCGGCGAATTCGGCATCGCCAACGGCATGAACGCCGTGAAGATCACTGCTACCCATCCGCCGGGCACCCGCCCGCGCGTACCCGTCATCCAGGAAGACCCGCAATGAACGATACCGACGCCCTCGAACCGACTCCGGCCCAGTTCGGCACCCTGCACGCCGACGAGGCCTCCGGGGTCGATCTGAATCTGGACGTGATCCTCGACGTGCCGGTGACCCTGTCGCTGGAAGTCGGCCGCGCCCGCCTGCCGATCCGCAACCTGCTGCAGCTCAACCAGGGTTCGGTGGTGGAGCTGGAGCGTGGCGCCGGTGAATCGCTTGACGTGTTCGTCAACGGCACCCTGATCGCGCATGGCGAGGTCGTGGTGATCAATGACCGCTTCGGCGTGCGCCTGACCGATGTGGTCAGCCCGAGCGAACGCATCCGGAGACTGCGTTGAGCCTGCTGGCGTCCACCCTGCTGGGCGTCGGCAAGGCCGCCGCCCCGGTCGGCCAGCACGCGGCCTCGGCACCGGGCCTGTTCGGCGCGGTGCTGGCGCTGCTGGCCGTGCTGGCCCTGGTGGTCGGCCTGGGCTGGCTGCTCAAGCGCCTGCCCGGCAGCGGCTTCCGCCCGGCCGAAGGCATGAAGCTGGTGGCCAGCCTCAGCGTCGGCGCCAAGGAACGCGTCGTGGTGGTGGAGGTCAACGGCCAACAACTGCTGCTGGGCGTCACCGCCGGCAGCATCAACGCCCTGCATACCCTTTCCGAACCGCTGCCGCCGCCCACGCCGGTGCGCGTGCCGGACCTGAAGAACCTGCCGAATTTCGCCCAGCTGCTGCAGCAGCGGCTGCGCAAGGACCCCTGACATGCGTGTCATCCGTACCCGTCCAGCTACCCTGATCGCGTGGCTGCTGCTGATTGCCCTGTGCCTGCTGCCCGCGCTTGCCTTTGCCGCGCCGGGCGCTGCTCCGGCCACGCCACTGCCGGATGTCAACGTGGGCAGGATCGGTGGCCAGCCGGTCAGCCTGCCGCTGCAGACACTGCTGCTGATGACGGCGATCACCCTGATCCCGTCGATGCTGCTGGTGCTGACCTCGTTCACGCGCATCATCATCGTGCTGGGCCTGCTGCGGCAGGCACTGGGAACCGGCCAGACCCCGTCCAACCAGGTGCTGCTGGGCCTGGCCCTGTTCCTCACCGCGATGGTGATGATGCCGACCTGGGACAAGGCGTGGAGCAGCGGAATGGCGCCCTACCTCAACGGCCAGATCGACTTCCAGACCGCGTGGACACTGACCACCCAGCCGCTGCGCGGCTTCATGCTGGCGCAGATCCGCGAGACCGACCTGATGACCTTCGCCGGCATCGCCGGGCACGGCACCTACGCCAGCCCGGATGCGATCCCGTTCCCGGTCCTGGTCGCCTCGTTCGTGACCAGTGAACTGAAGACCGCCTTCGAGATCGGTTTCCTGATCTTCATCCCGTTCGTGATCATCGATCTGGTCGTGGCCAGCGTGCTGATGTCGATGGGCATGATGATGCTGTCGCCGATGCTGGTCTCGGCACCGTTCAAGATCCTGCTGTTCGTGCTCGTCGACGGCTGGGTGCTGACGGTGGGAACGCTGGCGGCCAGCTTCAATCCGGCGTGACCCGGACCGGCGTGATTGCAGGGGCCGCCCGCCATTGCCGGCGGCCGCATTGACCACCGCCGGGCAGGACCCGGCGCTACCGATGGAAAGACGATGTCTCCCGAACTTGCCCTGACCGAACTGCGTGGCGGCCTGATTGCCGTACTGTGGGTGGCTGGCCCGCTGCTGCTGACCGTACTGGTGGTAGGTGTGGTGGTCGGTGTCGTGCAGGCCGCGACCCAGCTCAATGAGCCCACCATCGCCTTCGTCGCCAAGGCGGCGGCGTTGACCGCCGTGCTGTTCGCCCTGGGCAGCCTGCTGATCGGCCATCTGGTCGAATACACCACGCTGCTGTTCCAGCGCATTCCGCACCTGATCGGCTAGGACGCGCACCGCGATGGATGCCGCCACCCAGATGGCTGCCGACGGCCTGCAGGCCTTCGGCATGATCGGCACCGTGCTGTGGACGATGCTGCGCATCGGCGCGGTAGCCATGGCCATGCCCATGGTCGGCACCCGTGCGGTGCCGGCGCGGATCCGCGTGGTACTGGCCGGTACCCTCGCCATCGCGCTCGCCCCGCTGCTGCCGCCCGTGCCGGAGTGGACCGGCTTCGATGCGGCCACCGTGCTGACCATCGCCCGTGAGCTGGCCATCGGCGTGGCCATCGGCTTCCTGCTGCGGCTGGTGTTCGAAGCTGGCGCGATGGCCGGCGAACTGGTGGCACAGGGCACCGGCCTGGCGTTCGCGCAGATGAGCGACCCCCTGCGCGGCGGCACCTCCGGCGTGATCGGGCAGTGGTTCTACCTGTTGTTCGGCCTGCTGTTCTTCACCGCGAACGGCCACCTCGCGCTGATCTCGCTGGTCGTGGACAGCTACCGGGCACTGCCGATCGGTGCGCCGCTGCCCGATCCGCACGCGTTCTTCAGCATCGCCCCGACGTTCCTGCTGACCGTGCTGCGCGGTGCGCTGACACTGGCCATTCCGTTGACGGTGGCGATGCTGGCGGTGAACCTGGCGTTCGGCGTGCTCGCCCGTGCGGCACCTGCGCTCAATCCGATCCAGCTCGGCCTGCCGGTGTCGCTGCTGCTGGGCCTGTTCCTGCTGGTCCTGCTGGCCGGCGAAATGGGGCCCCCGGTGCAACGACTGTTCGATGCGGCGTTCCAGGCTGCGGACGCGGTCACACACTGACGCTTCGATCACGCTCTGGTGCTTGCCGTCCCCCCGGGGGCGCGCGTTAGAGTGAATACGCGGCAACCGGGGGGATGCCGCGCCTGGCAGCCACATCCGGCTGCCTGCCACATGCATGCCCCACCGTAGTTTCCGTCGACAGGCAGGTCCGGGAGACTGACGAATGCTGGTAGGCACGTACAACGCATGGCTGGTGGCAGTCTCGCTGTTGGTGGCCGTGATGGCTTCCTACACCGCATTGGCGATGGCCGGACGTACGGTCACTGCACCCGGCAGGGGCGCGACCTGGTGGTGGCGGCTCGGTGGCGGCTTCGCGATGGGCCTGGGCATCTGGTCGATGCACTTCATCGGCATGCTGGCCTTCGACCTGCCCATTCCGCTGGGCTACGACCTGCCGATCACCCTGCTGTCGCTCGCCCTGGCCATCGCCTCGTCGGTGTTCGCGCTCTGGCTGGTCTCGCTGCCCACCCTGCCACATCCACGCCTGGCAGGCGGTGCCTTGCTGATGGGCACCGGCATCGCCGGCATGCATTACGTCGGCATGGCCGCGATGCGCATGCAGCCCGGCATCGACTACCACACGGGCTGGCTGCTGCTGTCGCTGCTGGTTGCGGTCGCTGCATCCTGGACCGCCCTCTACGTCGCCTTCCGCCTGCGCGCGCAGCGCACCCGGGTCGGCGACCGGCTGGCCGCCGCCGGCCTGCTCGGCCTGGCCATCGTGGGCATGCACTACACCGGCATGGCCGCCGCGCGCTTTCCACAGGGCAGCATCTGCGGCGCGGCGGTAGGCGATGGCCTGCAGAGCACCTGGCTGGCGATGCTGGTGGTGCTGTTGACCGTCGCGATCCTGGCGGTGGTGCTGGTGGTGTCCTGGCTGGACCAGCGGGTGGAAGCGCAGCTGCTGCGCCTTCGCAACGCGATGCTGAGCACCTCGCTGACGGATGCGCAGGAGGAATTGACCCAGGCCGCGCTGCACGACCCATTGACCCGCCTTCCGAACCGGCTGCTGCTGCAACGGCGCATCGTGCAGTCACTGGCCGAAGCCGAACAGGGCGGCAGCCGCTTCGCGGTGATGTTCATGGACCTGGATGGCTTCAAGCAGGTCAACGATGCCTATGGCCACCAGGCCGGCGATGCCCTGCTGGTGGCCGTCGCCGAGCGCACCCGCCAGCTGCTGCGACCGAACGACCTGCTGGCGCGGCTGGGCGGCGACGAGTTCGTGCTGGTGGTGCGCATCGACCATGACGAGGACCTGCCGACCCTGGCCCGGCGCATCCTGCAGGCGGTGGGAAGCGGCCCGCTGCTGCCCGACAACGAACTGCAGGTGACTGCCAGCATCGGCATCGCCATCTGCCCCGACCACGCCGCCAGCGAACGCCAGCTGATGGCCTTCGCCGACGCTGCGATGTACCAGGCCAAGGAATCCGGCCGAAACTCCTTTGTCCTGTTCGCGGATTGGATGAACGACAGCGCCGAACAGCAGTTCCGCCTGCTGGCCGACCTGCGCCGGGCGATCGGCAGCGAACAGCTGTTCCTGCACTACCAGCCGAAGATCCGCGTGGCCACCCAGAAGGTCGCCGGCGCCGAGGCGCTGATCCGCTGGCGTCATCCGGAACAGGGCCTGATTCCACCGGATCGCTTCATCCGCCTGGCCGAGCGCAGCGGCGCGATCAACGAGATCGGCCGCTGGGCGCTGGACCAGGCGTGCCTGCAGCTGCGGCGCTGGCACGACGCCGGCCACGAGGGCTGGTCGATATCGGTCAACCTGTCGCCGGTGCAGTTCAGCTCGCCGCACCTGCTGCGCGATGTGCGCGACGTGATCGAACGGCATCGCATCACGCCGCGCAACCTGGTGCTGGAGATCACCGAAAGCACCGTGATGCGCGACACCGACACCAGCCTGCGGCTGCTGCAGACGCTGTCGGTGCTGGGGGTCGGCATCTCCATCGACGATTTCGGCACCGGCTATTCCAGTCTGCTGTACCTCAAGCGCCTGCCGGCCACCGAGATCAAGATCGACCACGCCTTCGTGCGCGATCTCGAACACAGCGCGGAGGACGTGGTGATCGTGTCGGCGATCGTGGCGCTGGGCCATGCCCTGGACATGGACATTGTTGCCGAGGGCGTGGAAACGGCTGCCCAGCGTGCCTACCTTGAGCGGCTGGGGTGCGATTACCTGCAGGGCTACCTGCTCGGCCGCCCGGTCGATGCGGCCCGTTTCATGCAGCTGCACGACCTGCCGCGGCCACGGGTGGAGCTGGCGCAGAACCCGCCCCCGCCAGCCCCGCCGGGGTAACGCCGGACTCTGCGCGGCGGGCGGCCACCCACCGTATGATGGCCACGCGCCCGCCATTCCAAGGAACACCCTGTGACCTTACGCGCTCTGCTTGCTGGCCTGCTGCTGGCGATCACCTGCACCCGCGTGGCCGCCAGCGATCTGCGGTGGTCGCTGCCCCGCGATGCGCCGCTGGCACAGGTGGATGCGGCACTGCAGGCACTGGGCACGGAGTTGCTGCGGTCGGCAACGTTGACCGATGCACAGCGCTGCCATGCGCTGCTGGCCACAGGCCACGACGCCGAGGCACGCGCGATGATCGGGAAGCTGCGCGCGGCGCTGGCCGCTGCCGGCGATGGCGCGGCGGCCCAGCGCTGGATGCCGATGCTGCTGGCAAGCACTGGCGCGCGGGATGCGGAAGCGTATTCGCGCGCCTTCCATTCGGCCTTTGCTGGCCTGGATGATGTTGCCGCCGTGCAGGCCGATGCAGCGCTGGCCTTGCCTCCCGCTGCGGTACAGGCGCAGCTGACGCAGGCGCTTGCGGCACAGGCCGATGCCGCGACCGTGCCGCAGTCGGCCGCGCTGGAGCTGGTGCGCCTGCAGGCTGTGTTGCGCGCGCAGACCCTGGCTGCGGCACTCGCCCCTGCACTGCTCGACGCAGAACAGCAACGCCGCTTCGTGATCGACAGCGGAGTACGTATCCCCGTGGCCGAAGGGGTGGTGCTGTCCGCACAGCTGGCACGGCCCCGCAGCGCGTCTGCGCCGCTGCCGACGGCCATGCTGTTCACCATCTACACCGACCCGCCCAAGAACCGTCTGAAGATGCTGCTGGCCGCGGCCCATGGCTATGCCGGCATCGTGGTCGACGCACGCGGAAAAGGTCAGGGTACCGGCACCATCGCCCCCTACGAACACGACGGGGTGGACGCCAATGCCGCGATCGACTGGGTCAGCCGCCAACCCTGGAGCGACGGTCGGGTCGCCCTGTATGGCGGCAGCTATGAAGGATTCACCGCGTGGGCGGCAGCGCGCCATCACCATCCTGCGCTGAAGACCATCGTGCCCTACGTGGCTGCCATTCCGGGCCAGGGCCTGCCGATGGAGAACAACGTATTCCTCAGCGCCAACTACGGCTGGGCCTTCTACGTGGCCAATGGCCCGATGCTGGATACCGACACCTATGGGCAGCAGGGCCGGTGGTCACAGCTGCCCGCCCGCTGGTATGCCTCCGGCCGGCCCTACCGGCAGATCGACCAGATCGATGGCACCCCCAATCCCTGGCTGCAGCGCTGGCTTGCCCACCCCGCCTATGATGGTTACTGGCAGGCCATGGTGCCGTACGCCGAAGACTTCAGGGACATCGGCATTCCGGTGCTGACCATTACCGGCTACTACGACGACGGCCAGATTTCCGCGTTGCAGTACTTCACCGATCACATGCGCTACCGGCCGGACGCCGATCATGTCCTGCTGATCGGGCCGTATGACCACGGCGGTGCCCAGGCCGCCAGCAAGCCGATGCAGCTGCGCGGCTACACGGTGGACCCGGTCGCGCAGTTCGATACGCCTGCGCTGACCTTCCAGTGGCTGGACCACGTACTTCGCGGTGCCCCGCGCCCGGCGCTTCTGGCCGACCAGGTCAACTTCCAGCTGATGGGCAGCAACACCTGGGGGCATGCAGCCACCCTGGATGCCGCTGCCGGCGGCCATCGCACGTACTACCTGTCAGCGGCCGCAGAGGGCAACCATCACCCGTTGCAGGAACAGCGGCCAACACCGGGAACACTGCGGCAGACGGTGGACCTCGCCGACCGCGAGGAAGTCCGGCATGGCTACTATCCGTTCCCGATCGTGGCCGCCGGGGACGAGCCGGACACGGCACTGACCTTCCTCTCCGAGCCCCTCGCAGCACCGATGGACCTGATCGGACCCTTCTCGGGCGATCTGAAGGTCCGCATCAACAAGCGCGACATGGACTTCACGGTCACCCTGTACGAGCTGCTGCCCGATGGGCGCCGGATGCAGCTGTCCTACTACGTCGGCCGTGCCAGCTACGTCCGCGACCCGACCACGCGGCAGCTGCTGGTCCCGGGGCGATGGACCGACCTGTCCTTCGATCGCACCCGCATGGTCGCCCGCCGTGTGGGCGCGGGCAGCCGGCTGCTGGTGAAGGTGGACGTGCTCAAGGACGCCATGCACCAGGTGAACCACGGCACCGGACGCGATGTCAGCGACGAGTCGGCCGCCGATGCGGGCGCCCCGCTGCAGGTGGACTGGCACAGCGACAGCACGCTGAGCATCCCGCTGCGGCCGGCCCTGCCCGGCTAGCATCGACGTTGCCCCGGCGGTGAACCCCGCGCCGCGGAACAGTTCTTGCAGGCACCCCGGCATCCCCTGCCGCAGTGCCCGTGATGTCCGAGAACGAATCCGCCGGCGAAAAGACCGAACAACCCACCGAAAAACGTCTGCGCGAAGCCCGCGAACAGGGCAACCTGCCGCGTTCCCGCGAACTGGGCACCGCCGCGGTGTTCGGTGGCGGCGTGCTGGCGGTGATGGCCATGGGCGGCTCGATCGGCCGGGGCGCCACGCAATGGATGAAGCAGGCGTTGAGTCCCGAGCAGGGGCTGCGGCAGAACCCGAAAGAACTGTTCGGCCACTTTGGCGACCTGCTGCTGCAGTTCATGCTGGTAATCACCCCGCTGGTGCTGGTCTGCCTGCTGGCAAGCTTCGTCGCCCCGCTGGTGATGGGCGGATTGCGCTGGTCGGCCAAAGCGATGATGCCCGACATCAATCGTCTGAACCCGCTGACCGGCCTCAAACGTCTGTACGGACCGGAAGCCATCGCTGAATTCACCAAGTCGCTGCTGCGCGTGGCCTTCGTGGGCGTCGCCGCCGGACTGGTGGTGTGGAGCGGCTTCGACACCCTGCGCGGGTTGATCCACCACCCACTGGAAACGGCCATCACCGATGGCCTGGGCTTCACCCTGCGACTGCTGCTGGCCACTGCCGGGGCAATGCTGGTGCTGGCCGCGATCGACGCGCCTTACCAGCGCTGGAACTGGATGCGCAAGCTGAAGATGACCCGCGAGGAACTGAGGCGGGAAATGAAGGAAAGCGAAGGCAGCCCGGAGGTCAAGGGCCGCATCCGCCAGCTCCAGCAGCAGATGGCCAACCGCCGGATGATGGAAGCGGTGCCCACCGCGGACGTGGTGGTGGTCAACCCGACCCACTACGCCGTGGCCCTGAAGTACGAGGGCGGCGCCATGAACGCGCCCACCGTGGTGGCGCTGGGCGTGGACGAGACCGCCCTGCGCATCCGTGAAGTCGCCGACGGCAACAAGGTCGCCATCGTCTCCGCCCCACCTTTGGCACGCGCCTTGTATCGGGAAGGCCAACTCGGAAAGGAAATCCCCGTGAGACTGTATTCGGCCGTGGCCCAGGTCCTGTCCTACGTCTACCAGCTGCGCGCCTGGCGCACCGGCCCGATGCCGGGCGCCCCGCACATCGAGGTGGATGAATTCGGCAAGGGAGGCCGGGCATGAGCGCGCAGGCCTCGTCCGGATTCAACACCCGCCGGCTGCTGGAGATGATCCGCCAGGGCCTCGGCGCGCCGCTGATCGTGCTGGCGCTGCTGGCGATGGTGGTGGTGCCGCTGGCGGCGCCCGTGCTCGATGCGCTGTTCACCTTCAACATCGCCATCTCGCTGATGGTGCTGCTGGCGGTGGTGTACGTGAAGCGCCCGCTGGATTTCACCATCTTCCCGATCGTGCTGCTGGTCACCACCATGCTGCGGCTGGCACTGAACGTGGCCTCCACCCGCGTCATCCTGCTCAATGGCCAGAACGGCCACGACGCGGCTGGCAAGGTCATCGCCGCGTTCGGTGAATTCGTGATCGGCGGCAACTATGCGGTCGGCATCGTGGTGTTCGCCATCCTGACCATCATCAACTTCGTGGTCATCACCAAGGGCGCCGGCCGTGTCTCGGAAGTGACCGCGCGCTTCATCCTCGACGCCATGCCCGGCAAGCAGATGGCCATCGATGCCGATCTCAACGCCGGCCTGCTGACGCGCGAAGAAGCCAAGCTGCGCCGCGAGGAGGTCCGCGAGGAAGCCGACTTCTATGGCGCGATGGACGGCGCCAGCAAG
Source organism: Stenotrophomonas sp. STEN147 (assembly GCF_056757995.1). Lineage (NCBI taxonomy): Bacteria > Pseudomonadati > Pseudomonadota > Gammaproteobacteria > Lysobacterales > Lysobacteraceae > Stenotrophomonas > Stenotrophomonas sp. STEN147. The sequence goes on along the minus strand of NZ_JBRRCG010000002.1, from coordinate 24,064 downwards.
TTCATCCGGGGTGATGCGATTGCCGGCATCCTGATCCTGTTCATCAACATGCTGGGCGGCCTCGCCGTGGGCGTGCTGCAGCATGGCATGCCGTTCGGCGATGCCGCTGCGACCTACACCCTGCTGTCCATCGGTGACGGTCTGGTGGCGCAGCTGCCGGCCCTGCTGGTTTCCAGCGCAGTGGCGATGCTGGTCACCCGTGCCTCGCGCTCGCAGGACATGGCACAGGCGATGACCGGCCAGGTGTTCGGCCAGTACCGTGCCCTGGCCATCACCGCCGGCATCATCGGCCTGGTCGGCCTGGTGCCCGGCATGCCCAACGTCGCTTTCCTGACGCTTGCCGCGATTCTCGGCTTCATCGCCTGGAAGCTGTACCGGAAGGGACAGGTTCCGACCCCGAACGACACTGCCGGCAGCGATGTAGGCGCGGTCAATGCACTGGGCCGACCGGCGGCGCCGGCCCCCACCGCGGAACTGAGCTGGGACGAACTGCGTCCGGTCGACCCGCTGGGGCTGGAGGTCGGTTACCGGCTGATTCCGCTGGTGGACAGCAACCAGGGCGGCGAACTCATGGCGCGCATCAAGGGCGTGCGGCGCAAGCTGACCCAGGACGTGGGATTCCTGATTCCATCCGTGCACATCCGCGACAACCTGGAACTGCCGGCCAACGGCTACCGCGTGCTGGTACATGGCGTGCCGGTGGCAACCGCCGAGATCCATCCCGACCGCGAACTGGCACTGGACCCCGGCAGTGCGCTCGGCCCGCTGGACGGCATCGCCGGCAAGGATCCCGCCTTCGGCCTGGACGCCACCTGGATCCAGCCGCACCAGCGTGCCCAGGCCGAAACCATGGGCTACACCGTGGTCGACCCGGCCACCGTAGTCGCCACCCATCTTTCGCACCTGATCCGCGAGCATGCGCCGGAGCTGCTGGGCCACGAGGAAGTGCAGCACCTGCTGGCCAACCTCGCCAAGAGCGCGCCCAAACTCGTCGAAGATCTGACGCCCAAGGCGCTGCCGTTGTCGGCCGTGGTGCGGGTGCTGCAGAACCTGCTGGTGGAACGCATTCCGATCCGCCAGCTGCGCAAGATCGCCGAAGCACTGGTGGAGCACGCGCCGTCCAGCCAGGACCCGGCCACGCTCACCGCCGCAGTGCGCACGGCGCTCGGCCGCTTCATCGTGCAGGAGATCGCCGGAATGTCGGCGGAGCTGCCGGTGTTCACCCTCAACCCGCAATTGGAACGTGTCTTGCAGGAGTCCACGCAGGGCAACGGCGCCGCGCTGGAACCCGGGCTTGCCGAGCGACTGCATCAGAGTCTGGCCGAATGTGTCAGCAAGCAGGAAGCCCGCAACGAGCCCGCGGTCGTGCTGGTTCCCGGCCCGGTACGTGCCGCGCTGGCACGCCTGGTCCGTCACAGCGTTCCGTCGCTGTCGGTACTGGCGTACAGCGAAGTGCCGGAGGACAAGCGCCTGAAGCTGGTCGGAACGATCAGCTGACGCCGCCCACCGATGCGTCAGAAAACAGACACCACCTTCGAACCACCGCAACAGACAGATGCCAAGGGGAACCCGTTCCGTGCAGACCACCGACCACCCGCGTTCTCCCACCACCCCCCCGCCGTCCCCGTCCCGTGACCTCAGCATGAAAATCAAACGATTCGTCGCCGCCGACATGCGCTCGGCCATGAACCTGGTGCGCAAGGAACATGGTCCCGATGCTGTGATCCTGTCCAACCGCCGGATCGAGGAAGGCGTCGAGATCGTCGCCGCAGCCAACTATGACGAGAGCGCGGTGCAACGCGCGCTGGAAGCCTCGCGGCGCGACGTGGCTCCGCCGCCGCCGAAACCGCGCACCGCTGCGGATGCAGTGATCGCCGCGGTCACCCGTCGCCGCTCCGCGACACCGGCCCAGCAGCCGGTGACGGCCACCACATCGGCCGTGGCCGCCCTCGCCCGCGCGGCCGTCGGTGCCACCGGCCGCACCCTGGACAGTGCGGACGAGATCGTGCCCACCCGCGGCAGTTCCGGCTTCGCTGCCACCCTGGCGCGTGCCACCGTCAACGATCCGGCACTGCCGGAGCAGATCTTCGCGCCGTTCGCGAGCGCCGTCGCGGCTCCCGCCCCGGCGCCCGCCAACCGCGCCCGTTTCCTGATCGACCCGCCGCTGGACGAGCATCACGAATCCCCCGCGCCGGCAGTGCTGCCGCCGCCGCTGCCGATCACCGCTGCGGCCACTGCGCAGGCCGAGGCCGTGCACCCCGAACCGCCGTACGCGCAGGACGTCGCCGAGACCACGCCCGCCCCCATCGCGGCCGCCGAAGCGGAAACCGCGCCGGCGCCGGCCCCGCTCCTTGCCCCGGCACCGGTACTGACGGTGGTTGCACAGGACGATGCCGAGATCCGCCAGCTGCGCCACGAAGTGGCCGGCATGCGCCAGGTCATCGAGCGCGAGATGAACCGCTTCACCGACGAGCGCCTGCGCGGCTGCCCGGTGCGGGCGACCGCCCTGGACCTGATGGACGAGTACGGATTCGATGCCGGGCTGGCCCGCGATGTGGCCATGCAGATACCGCTGGAAACCGAAGCCCACCGCGGCCGCGGGCTGATGCTGGGCCTGATCTCGCGCAGGCTGCCGATCGCGCCGGTCGATCCGCTGGAAGAAGGCGGCGTGATCGCTCTGGTCGGTCCAACCGGGGCCGGCAAGACCACCACCATCGCCAAGCTCGCCTCGCGCTTCGCCGAAAAACACGCGCCGCGCGACGTGGCCCTGGTCACCACCGACACACTGCGCATCGGTGCCCGCGAGCAGCTGTACGGCTATGGCCGCCAGCTCGGCATCGCGGTGCATGAAGCCAACAGCGGTACCGACCTGGACCAGCTGCTGGAGCGGCTGAAGGACTACAAGCTGGTGCTGATCGATACCGCCGGCCTGGGCCCGCGCGACCGCGCCCTGACCGCGCAGCTGCAGTGGCTGCGTGCCGCCCGCCAGGTCCGCACTCTGCTGGTGCTGCCGGCCAATACCAGCTTTGGCGACATGGACGAGGTGGTGCGCCGCTTCGGCGCGGCCAACCTGCAGGGCCTGGTACTGAGCAAGCTGGATGAGACCGGCCGCTTCGGCAACGCCCTGTCAGTGGCGGTAGACCACGCGCTGCCGATCACCTGGGTGACCGATGGCCAGGACGTTCCGGACGACCTGCACCGGGCCAGCGCGGCCAATCTTGTACTTCGCCTTGAAGATTTGCGCCGAGCGGCCGATATGCCCTGCAACCCGGAGTTGAACCATGCCGTCGCGTGAGTACGCCAAGCTGACCAAGACCTTCCCGCTGTCGGCCACCCGCAGCGAGCCGCTCGGCCCTGTGCGCACCATCGCCGTGACCGGCGGCAAGGGCGGCGTCGGCAAGACCAACGTCTCGGCCAACCTGGCCGTGGCGCTGGCCGGCATGGGCAAGCGCACGCTGCTGCTCGACGCCGACCTGGGCCTGGCCAACATCGACGTGATCCTGGGCCTGAATCCCACCCACACCCTGGCGGATCTGGTCGCCGGCCGCTGCTCGCTGGAAGACGTGATCGTCGAAGGTCCGAACGGCGTGCTGGTGGTGCCGGCCGCGTCCGGTCGGCGGCACATGGCCGAGCTGGCCCCGGCCGAGCACATCGGCCTGGTGAACGTGTTCTCCGAACTGGAACGCGAGCTGGACATCATGGTGGTGGACACCGCCGCCGGCATCACCGACGGCGTGCTGACCTTCTGCCAGGCCGCACAGGACACGGTTGTCGTGGTCTGCGACGAACCGGCCTCGATCACAGACGCCTACGCACTGATCAAGGTGCTGTCGCGCGAGCGCGGCGTGGACCGCATCCAGGTGGTGGCCAACATGGTGCGCGACCCCAACGAGGGCCGCGTGCTGTATGAAAAGCTGACCCGGGTCTGCGAGAAGTTCCTTGCCGATGTCTCGCTGAACTACCTGGGCTGCGTGCCGCAGGATGACTGGCTGCGCCTGTCGGTGCAGCGCCAGCAGCCGGTGGTCAAGGCCTATCCATCCAGCCCGTCGGCCCTGGCGATCACCGAGATCGCCCGTCGCACCGCCCGCTGGCAGGCCCCCACCGAGCCACGCGGTGGCGTTGAATTCTTCCTCGAGCGCATCCTCAAGCAACGCGGGGTGGCAGCATGAAAGGCGCGGCCCAGTACAGGGAAGTCCAGCGCTCGGCGGCGACCGAGGTCATCGCCCAGCACTCGGACCTGGTGCGGCGCATCGCCCATCACCTGGCCGCACGCCTGCCGGCCAGCGTCGAAGTGGACGACCTGATCCAGGCCGGCATGATGGGCCTGATCGAAGCCTCGCGCAGCTACGACGCCGACCAGGGTGCCTCGTTCGAGACCTATGCCTCGATCCGCATCCGCGGTTCGATGATCGACGAGATCCGCCGCGGCGACTGGGTACCGCGCTCGGTGCATCGGCGTGCCCGCGATGCGGCCGCCACCATCCGCCGCCTGGAGCAGACCACGGGCCGTGCAGCCAGTGCCACCGAGGTGGCGGCGGCCATGGACATGCCACTGCCCGAGTACCTGCGGCTGATGGAGGACGCCTCGCGCGGCCAGGTCCTCAGCCTGGAATCGCGCATCGAAGACCAGGGCGAACTGGACACCGTCGCCCAGGGCGGACCCACACCGCAGCAGGTCCTGGAACGTGGCGAGTTCGGCCGCGAACTGGGCAAGGCCATCGGCCATCTGCCCGAACGCGAACAGCTGGTGCTCTCGCTGTACTACGAGCAGGAGCTGAACCTGAAGGAGATCGGCGCGGTGCTCGGCGTGAGTGAATCGCGCGTCTGCCAGATCCACGGCCAGGCCGTGCTGCGCCTGCGCGGCCGGCTGAAGATCTTCGAGGCCGCGGATGCCGGGCTTGAAGAATGAACATGCCCGCGGCGGCCACGGCCACCGCAGGCGACTGAACAACAAAGGAACTCCGCTTTGAACAAGAACATGCGCATCCTGATCGTCGACGACTTCTCGACCATGCGTCGCATCGTCAAGAATCTGCTGGGCGATCTGGGCTTCACCAACACCGCCGAAGCCGAGGACGGGCATGCCGCGCTGTCGATGCTGCAGAGCCAACCGTTCGACTTCGTGGTCACCGACTGGAACATGCCGGTGATGACCGGCATCGAACTGCTCAAGGCCATCCGTGCCGATGCCAAGCTCAAGACCCTGCCAGTGCTGATGGTCACCGCCGAGGCCAAGCGCGAGCAGATCATCGAAGCGGCGCAGAGCGGCGTGAACGGCTACATCATCAAGCCGTTCACCGCGCAGACGCTGGAAGAGAAACTGGGCAAGATCTTCGAACGCCTGGCGGCCAGCGCCTGATGGACGCCACGGTCGACAAGAACGCCCTCGCCCTGCGCCTGCAGGAAGCCCTCGACGCGCTCGAATCCGGCGACGAGAGCGGTTGGCGCCAGCGCATCGACGCCCTGGTGGCTGCACGCACGCAGCCGATGATGAGCGGCCTGTCGCGGCTGGCCCGCGAACTGGGCCAGGCCTTGGGAGAACTGCCGACCGTCCCCAGCGAGGCGGGCGAGCTGGACGACGCCTGCGCGCGCCTGGACCACGTCGTGGCGATGACCGAACAGGCCACGCACCGCACTCTGGACCTGGCCGAAGAGTGCCGCAGCCTCACCGAACAGCTGCGCGCCGAAGGCCTGCAGCCGGGGCAGGATGCGCAGCTGGAGCGCATCCGCCACAACCTGACCGAGATTGCCCTGACCCAGAGCTATCAGGACCTGACCGGACAGATCATCCGTCGCGTGGTCGGCATCGTCCGCCGCGTGCACGAAGGCTTTGGCGCGCTGGGCCTGCCACCGGAGCAGCATCGCACCGATCCGGCGCTGGCCGGGCCGGCACTGAAGGGACTGGACCGCCACGCGGTCTCTCAGAACGACGCCGACGACCTGTTGTCGGACCTGGGACTGTAAGCATGAGCGCGGTATCCGACGACATCACCGCCGATTTCATCATCGAGGCACAGGAAATCCTGGATCGCCTCGGCGAACAGCTGGTGTCGCTGGAACAGGCGCCGCAGGACGCCGACCAGCTCAACGCCGTGTTCCGTGGCTATCACACGCTCAAGGGCGGCGCCGGCTTCCTCGGCATCACCGCCATGGTCGAGCTGTGCCATGCCGCCGAAGAGGCACTGGGCGCCGCCCGCGCTGGCCAGGCGGTGCTGCAGCCGCATCACTTCGATGCCGCACAGCAATCACTGGACTACCTGCAATCGATGCTGGATGCCGTGTCTTCCGGCAATGAACCCGGCTATGCCCCACCGGACCTGATCGCCCAGTTCGACGTGCACGGCGCTGCTGCGCCGGCCGCCGCCGCGCCCGCAGCGACCGCGCCCGCCGCCGGCGACCTGATCACCGACGACGAGTTCGAGGCCCTGCTCGATCAGCTGCACGGCAGCAACGCCCCCACCGCGGTGGCGACGCCGGCCAAGGCCGACGATGGCCTGATCAGCGAGGATGAGTTCGAAGCCCTGCTTGACCAGCTGCACGGCGGCGCCGCCCCCGGCGCGAAACCCGTGGCTGCTCCGCCGGCGCCTGCGCCTGCACCGCCCGCACCGCGCCCCGCGGCCGCCGCTGCCAAGCCCGCGGCCAACAAGCCGGTGGCCGAGGCCGAGCACACCGTGCGCGTGGATACCAAGCGGCTGGATGCGATCGTCAACCTGATCGGCGAGCTGGTGCTGTCGCGCAACCGGCTCAAGACCCTGCGTGCGCGCCTGCGCGACGAGGAACTGGACCGCGCCGTGTCGACCCTGGACATCGCCACCGCGCGCCTGCAGTCGGCAGTGATGCGCACACGCATGCAACCGGTCGGCAAGGTGTTCTCGCGCTTCCCCAAGGTTGCCCGCGATGTCGCCCGCTCGCTGAAGAAGGAAGTGGACCTGGAGCTGGTCGGCGCCGAAACCGAGCTTGACCGCAACCTGGTCGAGGCCCTGGCCGACCCGCTGGTGCACCTGGTCCGCAACGCCATCGACCACGGCGTGGAGATGCCCGATCTGCGCGAAGCACAGGGCAAGCCGCGCATGGGCCACGTGCGTCTGTCGGCCCAGCAGGAAGGCGACTACGTCAGCATCGAGGTGCAGGACGATGGCGCCGGCATCGATCCGGAGAAACTGCGCGCGAAAGCACGCGAAAAGGGCTTGATCGACCCGGAGGCGGCGGCCCGGCTGAGCAGCGAGGAATGCCTGCACCTGGTGTTCCTGCCCGGCTTCTCCACCAAGCAGCAGGTGACCGACATCTCCGGCCGCGGCGTCGGCATGGATGTGGTGCAGTCGCGCATCCGCGAGCTCAGTGGGCAGATCCAGATCCAGTCGGAACTGGGCCGGGGCAGCCGCTTCCTGATCCGCGTGCCGCTGACCCTGGCGATCCTGCCAACCCTGCTGGTGCAGGCCGGCGAGGACGTCTATGCGCTGCCGCTGGCGCGCGTGATGGAAGTGCTGCATGCACCGCGCACCTCGCTGGGCTGGTTCGATGGCCAGGCGGTGCTGGATCGTCGCTCGCACACCCTGCCGCTGGTCGATCTGCGCCAGTGGCTGGATGTGACGCCCGCCGCCTCGGCGCTGCTCACCATCGTGGTGCTGCAGGCCGGCGAGGCGCGCTTCGGCCTGGTCGTGGACCAGGTCCGTGGGCGCGAGGAAGTGGTCATCAAGCCATTGCCGAAGGCCCTGCGCGGCCTGCGCGGCTACGCCGGTGCGACGCTGATCGGCGATGGCCGGATGGCCCTCATCCTCGACGTGGATGGCCTGCGATGACGCGCGCCGGGCTTGGCCCGGCGCTACCGGAAACGGCCCTGCGCGGTAGCGTCGGGCCATGCCCGGCGAACCAGAAACTGTGACTACCGTCTGTACGCGATCGACCGGTGTCTCAAGTCCCATTCACACACGCCGATACCGGACCCATGGATAGACTCAGCCTCATCGGACTCTTTCTCGCCCTGGCCTCGCTGGTCGGCGGCAGCATCCTCAAGGGCGCCGGACTGGCGTCCCTGTGGTCGCCTGCGGCGTTCGTGATCGTCATCGTCGGCACCATCGCCGCGATCCTGCTGCACACCGCACCTGCCGTATTCAGGCATGCCTTCCGGATCGTGCGCTGGGTCGTGCGCCCGCCGCACAGCGATCGTCGCGAGCTGATCCAGCAGATCGTCGAGTGGAGCAACATCGCCCGCCGCCAGGGCCTGCTGGGCCTGGAAGCGCAGGTGGAAGCGCAGCAGGATCCGTTCCTGCGCAAAGGCCTGCAGCTGCTGGTCGATGGCGTCGAGCCCGAATCGATCCGGCACATGCTGGAGATCGAGCTGGGCAGCCAGGAACACCGTGACCAGGCCGCTGCCAAGGTCTTCGAGGGCATGGGCATCTATGCGCCGACGCTGGGCATCATCGGTGCGGTGCTGGGCCTGATCGCCGTCATGAAGAACCTGGCCGACCCCAGCAAGCTGGGGCATGGCATCGCCGCCGCCTTCACCGCCACCATCTACGGCATCGCGTCGGCCAACCTGCTGTTCCTGCCGATCGCCGCCAAGCTGAAGGGGGTGATCGCCCACAACAGCCGCGACCGCGAGATGGTCATCGAAGGCCTGATCTCGATCGCGCAGGGCGAGAACCCGCGGAACATCGAAACCAACCTGTCCGGCTTCCTGCACTGACATGGCCCGCCGCAGACACCACGAAGAGCACGCCAACCATGAAGCATGGGCGATCCCCTATGCCGATCTGATGACGCTGCTGCTGGCCTTCTTCGTGGTGATGTATGCGATCTCCTCGATCAACGAAGGCAAGTACCGGATCATGGCCGATGCGCTCACCGATGCCTTTGGTGGCGCGCCGCGCACCATCAATCCGGTGCAGGTCGGCAACAAGCAGGTGCAGGGGGGCGGCTGGGACAGTCCTTCGGTGATCAAGTCCGGCACCAAGATCGGCCCGTCCGCACCGGCACCCTCGCACGACCCTACCCTGCTGCCGGCCATGGCCTCGCAGATGCGCATGCCGGTCTCGGTGCACGACCAGCAGCAGATCGCCCGTGCCGAGCGCCAGCTCAGCAGCATCGCCGACCGGTTGACCGCCGCGCTGTCGCCGCTGATCGAGCGCGGCATGATCAGCGTGCGCCGCACCGAGCTGTGGATCGAAGTGGAGATCAACAGCGACATCCTGTTCCCGACCGGCTCGGCGGCGCTGGACGTGCACGCGCGCGGGACGCTGTCCAGCCTGGCCGGCGTGCTGCGCGATGTACCCAACAGCGTGCGGGTGGAAGGCCACACCGACAACGTGCCGATCGCCACCGCCACCTTTCCCTCCAACTGGGAACTGTCGGCCGCGCGGGCCGCCAGCGTGGTCCACCTGTTCGCCGACCAGGGCCTGCAGCCTTCGCGTCTGGCCATGGTCGGCTACGGCCAGTTCCGCCCGCGCGAGGACAACGACAGTGCGCAGGGTCGCAACCGTAACCGCAGGGTGATGGTCATCATCCTGGCCGATACCTCGCACTCGGTCGACCCGCTGGGCCAGCGCCTGAACGCCGCCAACGGCGCGGCCTACCCGTCCTCCGGGCCTGCGGCAACACCCGCCACAGTGCCCTCCCCGTCCCCCATTGCACCGGTGCAGTTGCCACCGGTGCCGGCTGGCAGCCGTGTCGGCGCCGCCGCTCCCCCGGCAATGAAGGAGTAAACCCATGCGCATCTGGGCAGTCGCCAACCAGAAGGGCGGAGTCGGCAAGACCACGACCACCCTGGCCCTCGGCCGCAACCTGGCCACGCAGGGCCATCGCGTGCTGCTGATCGATCTTGATCCCCACGCCTCGCTCAGCCGCGCCTTCGGCGTGCCGGTGGACCCGCCACCGACCGGCGTACTTGAGCTGTTCGGCACACCTCCAGCCGAGCTGTCCAGCCTCTGCCACACCAGCAGCGTCAGCGGCCTGGACTACGTCTGTGCACAGCCGGCGCTGGCCACGCTGGAGCGCCGCAGCGCCAACCAGCCGGGCCTTGGCCTGGCGCTGCAGAACGCGCTGGCACGGCACCAGGGCCAGCACGACTACATCCTGCTGGACTGCGCGCCCACACTCGGCCTGCTGATGATCAATGCGCTCGCGGCAGCGGACCGCCTGATCATTCCGACGCAGGCCGAGCCGCTGGCACTGCACGGGCTGGACGGTATGGTGCGCACCGGTGAGATGGTCGAGCGCTCGCGCCGGCGCCCGCTGCCGATCTCGATCCTGCCCACCCTGTTCGACCGCCGCACCCGCACCGGCAACGAATCACTGCGCAGCATGCAGGACCGCCACGGCGCACGCGTCTGGGAGGATGCGATTCCGATCGACACGCGGGTCAGCAACGCGGCCGGCCTGACCCTGGCGAGTGTCGGCGAGGAGTATCCCGGCCGCGGGCTCGCGGCCTACCGTCGCGCGCTGAACTGGATCCTTGGCGAGGATGCGCGCGCGCTGGAGCAGGCCGCATGAATACCACCGGCGTACTGGACGACTATCTGGACGAGCTGCTGGGCGAAGCGATTGCCCCGGTGGCGGCCAGCCCCGATGCAGGCAACGCGGCGCCCACCGCGGCCGCTGCCGAACGCGAGCCGACCTGGGACGACCTGCCGGAAGAGGTCATCTACGAAACCGGCAGCAGCGACGCGGTGCCCCTGGATGACGCCACTCTGGCGGCCGCCTTCGAGACTGCCAGCCAGTCTTCTGCACCGGTCGCTGCCGAACGCCAGCCGACCTGGGACGATCTGCCCGATGAGGTGATCTACGAGACCGACGGCGCGGAAAGCCCGTTGCTGGCCCACACCGACAGCCCCGCGCTGCAGGCCGCCTTCGAGGCCGCCGCCGGCGGCGAAGGGGGGGATCCGGTGCCGCCCGCGCGGCCGGTTCCCCAAGCACCCGCCGCCGCGCAGCCGGTAGCGGCCGCACCGCCGCGTGTTGCCCTCGATGCACCCGCCGCCAGCCGCCCTGCCAGCTGGCAGGAACTGCAGGCGCAGGCCCATCGACCCGCCAACAGCCCGCATCCGCAGCACCGCCGCGCGAACGAGCGCACCTCGCGCTGGCTGCGGATGCGCTGTGGCAGCCAGGCCTATGCACTGGAACTGCTGAAAGTGCAGGAAGTGGTACTGCCGGTACCCCTGCTGCCGCTGCGCGGCACTGCGCCGGCGATGCTGGGGATCATGAACCTGCGCGGCCAGGTGGTGCCCGTGATGGACCTTGGGCTGCACCTGGGCGCAGCGGCGGCCGAGGACGACGCACAGACCCGCATCGTGGTGCTGGAGGAAGACGGCGAGACCATCGGCCTGCGCGTCTCGGCCGTGGAAGACGTCGCCAATCTCACTGATTCGCAGATCGAGCCACCGGATACCGCCCGCATCTGCCAGATCTCCAACGACCTCTTCCGTGGTGTGGCCCGCGTCAGCCAACGGCCGATGATCCTGCTCGACGCCACCCGCCTGCTCAACTGAGGCGGGGTCCACGCGTTGCCCGGGCCCGTCGGAACGGGCACGCAGGGCCTCACCGCCCCCCTAAAGAACCCCTGGCGGGTGCCGATATGGATGACGGAACCGTTTGTCCGGAGCAACGATGAGCACTGTCGAACTGGGTGAGGATCTCGGCATCGAGACCAGCACCGAGCTCAAGAACCGCCTCGCCCCGCTGGTAGCGCAGGCTGGCGAGCTGACCCTGGATGCAAGCCAGGTCGGCCGCGTCCACACCGCCGCCGTGCAGGTGCTGTGTGCATTCGTGCAGGCCCGCCGCGAGGAGGGCCTGGACACCGGCTTCCACGGTTGCACTGCAACCTTCCGTGACGCCGCGCGCCTGCTGGGCGTCACCCAGGCCCTGGGCCTGGACGCACCCCATGACAACCTGAAATCTGTGGAGAACGCTGCATGAGCGCACGTATCTTGGTGGTGGACGATTCGGCGTCGATGCGCCAGATGGTGTCCTTCGCCCTCACCTCGGCCGGTTTTGCCGTCGAAGAAGCTGAAGACGGCGCGGTCGCGCTCGGCCGCGCGAAGGGACAGCGTTTCAACGCGGTGGTCACCGACGTCAACATGCCGAACATGGACGGCATTGCGCTGATCCGCGAGCTGCGCCAGCTGCCGGACTACAAGTTCACGCCGCTGCTGATGCTGACCACCGAGTCCGCCGCCGACAAGAAGTCCGAAGGCAAGGCCGCCGGCGCCACCGGCTGGCTGGTCAAGCCGTTCAACCCGGAACAGCTGGTCGCCACCGTGCAGAAAGTGCTGGGCTGATCGCCCCGCACCGTTCCCCTTCTTCGCTTCCGGATCACCACTGCATGAGCATGGACCTGCAACGCTTCCACGCCACCTTCTTCGAAGAGAGCCGCGAAGGCCTCGACGCGATGGAGGCCGGCCTGCTGGCCCTGGAGTCGGGGCAGCAGGACGCGGAGATCATCAACTCGGTGTTCCGCGCCGCCCACTCCATCAAGGGCGGTGCCGGTACGTTCGGCTTCGATGCCATCGCCGCGCTCACCCACGTACTGGAAACGCTGCTGGACGAGCTGCGCGCCGGCAAGCGCGCGCTGGAAGGCCACGCGGTCGATGCGATGCTGTCGTCCGTGGATGTGCTGCGTGCCCTGCTGCGCGAGGCCGAGCACGGCCAGGCGGCCGATCCGGCGGCGGTCGCCGCGGTGAAGGCGCGGCTGGAGGCAGTGCTGTCCGGCCAGCCGGCAGCCAGCGCCCCGGCCGCGGCTGCCGCCGCAGCACCGGTGGACGATACGCCCGAAGCCTGGCAGATCGGCTTCACCCCCGCGCCCTCACTGTTCATGAGTGGCAATGATCCGCTGCGCATCATCCGCGAACTGGAACATCTCGGCTCGCTGCAGGTCGCTGCGCGGCTCGAACGCCTGCCCGGCTTCGCCCAGCTTGACCCTCTCGAAGCCCATCTTGCGTGGGACCTCGGCCTGGTCGGCAAGGTGCCGCGCAGCAAGATCGAAGACACCTTTGCGTGGGTGCTGGACGACTGCGAACTGGACATCCGTCCGGCCGCGCCGCCGAGCCTGGCCACCCGCGCCCCCGATACAACAGCCAACGCCCCTTCCACGCCCGTTGCTGCAGTACCCCCCGTTGCCGCCGCCCCTGCCGCCAGTGGCACCCCTGGCACCAGCCAGGACGCGGAAACCTCGATCCGCGTCAGTGTCGACAAGGTGGACGCGCTGATCAATCTGGTCGGTGAACTGGTCATCACCCAGGCCATGCTCAAGCAGGTCTCGCATGCGCTGGATCCGGTGCTTGCCGAGAGCCTGTTCGCCGGCCTGGATCAGCTCGAACGCAACACCCGCGACCTGCAGGAAGCCGTCATCGGCGTGCGCATGCTGCCGGTCGACGCCGTGTTCCGGCGCTTCCCGCGCCTGGTCCGCGACCTCTCCACCCGCCTCGGCAAGCAGGTCCGCCTGCGCACCATCGGTGAAGGCACCGAACTGGACAAGGGCCTGATCGAGAAGATCGCCGATCCGCTCGTCCACCTGGTCCGCAACTCCATCGACCACGGGCTGGAAATGCCGGACGTGCGCAAGGGCGCAGGCAAGGACGAGACCGGCACCATCACCCTGGCGGCGTCGCACCAGGGAGGCCACATCGTCATCGAAGTCAGCGACGACGGACGCGGCCTGGATCGCGCCAGGATCCTCGCCAAGGCGGCCGAACGCGGCCTGAGCGTGCCCGACAATCCCACCGACTCGCAGGTCTGGGACCTGATCTTCCAGCCGGGCTTCTCCACCGCCGACGCCGTCACCGATCTCTCCGGGCGCGGCGTGGGCATGGACGTCGTCCGTCGCAACATCCAGGCGCTGGGCGGTGAAGTACAGATCGAAAGCAGCCTGGGCACCGGAACGCGTACCCTGATCCGGCTGCCGCTGACCCTGGCCATCCTCGACGGCATGACCGTGGCGGTGGCGGGCGAGACGTTGATCCTGCCGCTGGCCTATGTGCTGGAAGCCCTGCAGCCGCAGCCGGAGGACATCCGCAGCATGGCCGGCGAAGGGCGCGTGCTGCGCGTGCGTGGCGAGTACCTGCCGATCCTGTCCCTCAGCGAGTACTACGGGTACGGCGCCCGCATGCCCGGCAGCGAATCGCTGGTGGTGGTGGTGGAAGGCGACGGGCAGAAGATCGCACTGGAAGTGGACGAACTGGTCGGTCAGCAGCAGGTCGTGGTCAAGAACATCGAGAACAACTACCGGCGTATCGGCGGCGTGTCCGGCGCCACCATCCTCGGCGATGGCCGCGTTGCACTGATCGTCGACATCGGTGGGCTGGTGCGCTCGCTGCGCGTGCCGCAGGCCGCCTGAGTCCGAGCGCAGGCGATCCAGAGCCGCCGCCCCACACGGGCGGCGGCTTTCGTTTGTGTGCAGCCCGGCAGCGAGGCGAGTGCGCGCCTCCCGCTCCATTTCGTGAACTCCGTCGGCCCACGGCGCCGCCGGAAACCACCTGCGTGCAGGCCGGAACACGGCCCCTGCAACGCGTCCGCGCCGCCGCCCCTACGCACCCGGATGTGACGCCCATCCATAAAGTCCGCCGGCCGTGCGCCGCTATCTCGCAGTGACAGTCGTGACCGGACGCGCATCGGCTCCCGTTCGCGCTGCACTCCCCGGCCGGCACGCACGCCCGCCACTCTGCCCACCTGGAGCACCTGCATGAAGTGGTTCCACGATCTGCCCATCGCCCGCAAGCTGGCCGTGGGGTTCACCCTCACCACCCTGATGACCCTGCTGCTGGGTGCGTTCGCACTGTTGCGCCTGAGCCAGGCCAACGACCAGCTCGGGGCGATGGCCAGCAACGATATTCCGTCGGTGCAGCATCTGGGCGAAGCCCGCTCGCAGCTCGGTGAATTCCGTACCTACGAGCTGGCCCAGCTGACCATGCTGGACCAGCCGGACAAGGTGGCCGACTACAACAAGCGCATGGACGCCACCGCCAAAGCCGTACGCGATGAACTGGCGGCCTATGCCGCCTTGCCGGCCCAGGACAAGGAACGCGAACTGTATCGCGCCGCCTCGGCGCAGGTGGATCGCTACTTCGCCGCCAACAAGGCCATGCGTGACGCAGTGGCCGCCGGCGACGGCATCTTGGCGCAGCAGATTTCCGACGAGCAGTCGCGCCCGGCACGGCGTGAACTGTTCGACGCCCTGAAGGCACTGGGTGCCCACATCGCCGGCCTGATGGATGCACGGATCGCCGATGCCAACGCCACCCATCGTGCCAGCATGATCGCCATCATCGGCTGCATCGTGCTGCTGTCGTTGCTGGCCGCAGCCCTGGCCACGGTCATCTCGCGGGCCGTAACCGGTCCGCTCGGCAAGGCCGTGCAGGCCATCCAGGCCGTCGCCCGCGGCGACCTGAGCGTCAGCACCCGGGCCACCAGCAACGACGAGGCCGGCAAGATGCTGTCCGCCACCGCGGAAATGACCGCAATGCTGCGCCGCTTCTCCGAGCAGACGCAGCTGATGGCGCAGATGCATGCCGGACCGGATATCAGCCATCGCATCCCGGAAGACTTCCCGGGTGTCTACGGCCAGCTCGCCAGCGGCATCAATACGGTCATTTTCGAGCACCTGGACGCGATCCGCGATGCGATCGACGTACTCAACCAGTATGCCGTCGGCAATCTCGCACCGGACGCGCGCCGCCTGCCCGGCAGCCGCGCCATCCTGCATGAGTCGATGGATGCGGCCAAGTCCAGCCTGCTGGCGATCAATACGCAGATCCAGCAGCTCGCGGCCGCAGCCGCCGCGGGCGACTTCAGCCAGCGCGGCGACGCACAGCGCTTCCAGCACGACTTCAAGGTGATGATCGATCACCTGAACACCATGATGGAGGTCGCCGACAGCAATCTCGGCCAGCTCTCGCAGCTGCTGCAGTCGATCGCTGCCGGGGACCTCACCGCGCGCATGGACGGGCAGTTCAACGGTGTGTTCGCACGGATGCGCGACGATGCCAATGCCACCGTCACCCAGCTGACCCGCATCGTTGGCCAGATCCAGGCCAGCGCCTCCAGCATCACCCTGGCCGCCGGCGAAATCGCCTCGGGCAACAACGACCTGTCGCGCCGTACCGAACAGCAGGCCGCCAACCTGGAAGAAACCGCCGCCTCGATGGAGGAACTGACCTCCACCGTGCGCCAGAATGCCGAGCACGCCCGCCAGGCCAACCAGCTCGCCATCGGTGCCCATGGCGTCGCCTCCCAGGGCGGCGAAGTCGTCGGCCAGGTGGTCACCACCATGTTCGCCATCGAAGCCTCCTCGAAGAAGATCGCCGAGATCATCAGCGTCATCGACGGCATCGCCTTCCAGACCAACATCCTGGCCCTCAATGCCGCGGTCGAGGCCGCCCGTGCCGGCGAACAGGGCCGCGGCTTTGCGGTGGTCGCCAGCGAAGTACGCACCCTCGCCCAGCGCTCGGCCGCTGCCGCCAAGGAGATCAAGGGCCTGATCGACGACTCGGTGGGCAAGGTCGCCGATGGTTCTGCGCTGGTGCACAAGGCCGGCGCCACCATGGGCGAGATCGTCGCCTCGGTGCAGCGCGTGACCGACATCATGGCCGAGATTTCCGCGGCCTCGCAGGAACAGAGCGCCGGCATCGAGCAGGTCAACCAGACCGTGGTGCAGATGGACGAGACCACCCAGCAGAATGCTGCGCTGGTGGAGGAAGCCACCGCCGCTGCGCGGGCCATGGAGGAACAGGCTGTGCAGCTGGGTGAGGCCGTGGCCCGCTTCCGCCTGGAGTCACAGAACGAAGCACCGCTACCGGCGGTGGTCGTGGCGGCGCAGCGCAGAACGCCAGCGGCAGCTCCAGCGGCCAGGCCGGCCCCCCAGCGCGTCGCACGCGCCGCGGCGGCGCAGCCGGCGCTGGCACTCGACGGCGACTGGCAGGAGTTCTGACCTCATCGGAACCGGGACGCGTCGGATTCCTGCACGCTGGCAGGGATCCGACCCTGGACCGGCCCGGTCTGATCGCCGTGACTCCGCGCCGGTCGTCGCACCGCATCACAGTTCCAGCGTTGCCCCGGCCAATTGATTCAATTTTTCTTCAGGTTCAGCCGCCGCTCGCCGCTAACGGGACACGGTCCTACGCGAGCCAGCGATGCCAGCCAGCAACGACCCCGACCCAATACCGGTACAGCGTGGGCGAATGCTGGCCGGCGCGCTGCTGCTTGCCGCATGGCTGGGCTGGACCCTCGCCGCGCTATGGGCGCAGGCCAGCGCCTCACAGCCACCGGCCAGCCACTGGCGCGCCGTGGACGTGCTGGCGCAGCTGTCGCCCGCCGTGCTTGCCGCCAGCCACCAGCATCCCCTGCTGCTGCGGCAGTCCATCGTCTGTGGCTGCGCCCCACCGGCGCGCACACCCGACGGCATCGACCTGCGGGAGGCCCGCACGCCGCTGCCCTTCGAATGGCTGGTGCTGTACCAGCAGCGCCTTGTCTATGCCGGGCCCTCCCTTCTCGACGCAGGCTGCGGCGGCCGTCCGCTCGCGGCCGCTCCACTGGTTGCGGGGCTGCTGCGCAATGCGCAGGCGCCCGTGATCCTTTCCCATCATTGCCCATGCCACAAGGAGTAGCGCATGCATGCCTCCACCCGTAATACCGCCGCGCCGACCGGTCAGCCGACACCGCCTTACCTGCGCACGCTGGCCGGGGGTGCCGACCGCCTGTTCCTGCTGGTCAGTGCAGGGCTGGTCCTGGCCTCGCTGGCACTGGCCGTGCGCCATGGTCAATGGACACCGTGGCTGCTGGTCGCACTGCCCGCGCTGCTGGTCAGCGCGGTGCAGGTCCACCTGCAACCCGGCAGCCGCCTCAGCCGCTGCACGACAGCGCTGGCGTGGATGGTGCTGTCGGCCACCTTGATCCACCAGACGCACGGACAGCTGGAGACCCACTTCACGGTCATCGTGCTGATCGCACTGCTGCTGTACTACCGCGACTGGCTGCCGATCGTGGTGGCCGCCGTAGCGATCGCCGTGCATCACGTGCTGTTCTTCGCCCTGCAGACGCGCGGCCTGCCGTACCCGGTATTCGCCGCCGGCAGTGGTCTGGGCGTGCTGGTCCTGCACGCCCTGTACGTCACCGTCGAGGCCGGCCTGCTGTCGGTGATGGCCGTCCAGATGCGCCGCCAGCTGCTGCTGCTCGGCCACGACCCGCAGCAACTGGCACACCTGGCACGCGGCCTGGCCGACGACCAGCCCCTGCCCGAGGCGCTGCATGCCAGCCAGTTCCCGCAGGACTCGCTGGCCGCCGCCCTGGTCCAGGCCAGCACCCGGCTGCTGCAGCGCCGCCAGCGCGAGCTGGCGGCCAGTGGCGAATCGCTGCGCATCCGCAGCGCGCTGGACGATGTGACCACCAACGTGATGATCGCCGACCGTGACCGCAACATCGTCTTCGTCAACCGCCCACTGCAGAAAATGCTGGCCGCCGCCGAAGCCGACCTGCGCCGCGACCTGCCGCAGTTCAGCGCCGCCGACCTGCTGGGCCGCAACATCGACATCTTCCACCGCAATCCGGCCCACCAGGCCACCCTGCTCGACCGCCTCACCGGCACCTACCGCACGCAGATCCGCGTCGGCGGCCGGGCCCTGCAGCTGATCGTCAATCCGATCATCGGCGACGACGAACAGCGCCAGGGATTCGTGGTGGAGTGGGCCGACCGCACCGCCGAGATCGAGGTCGAAGAAGAACTCGGCCATATCGTCGATGCCGCCGCGCAGGGCGACTTCAGCGGCCGCGTCGGCACCGCCGGCAAGGAAGGCTTCTTCCTGCAGCTGGCGGAACGCCTCAACGGCCTGCTGGATGCCAACGCACGCAGCATCGAGCAGATCTCGCAGCTGCTGTCCTCGCTCTCGCGCGGCGACCTCACCGTGCAGATGCAGGGCGACTTCCACGGCGTTTACGCCCGCATCCGCGACGATGCCAACACCACCATCGCAGAGCTGACCCGCATCGTCGGCAGCATCCAGGCCGCCTCCAGCCGCCTCACCGGCGCCGCCGCAGGACTGGCGCAGGGCAACGGTCACCTGGCAAGCCGCACCGAACAGCAGGCGGCCAGCCTGGAGGAAACCGCCGCCACCATGGAGGAGTTGACCGCGACCGTGCGCCAGAACGCGGGACATGCGCGGCAGGCCAACCAGCTGGCGACCGATGCGGCGGACATCGCCGGCGAAGGGCGCACGGTCGTCGGCCAGGTGGTCACCACCATGTCCGCCATTGAAGCCTCCTCGAAGAAGATCGCCGAGATCATCAGCGTCATCGACGGCATCGCCTTCCAGACCAACATCCTGGCCCTCAATGCCGCGGTCGAAGCCGCCCGTGCCGGTGAGCAGGGCCGCGGCTTTGCCGTGGTCGCCAGCGAAGTGCGCACCCTCGCCCAACGCTCGGCGGGTGCTGCCAAGGAGATCAAGGGCCTGATCGACGCCTCTGTCGGCAAGGTCAGCGATGGCGCCGCACTGGTGCAACAGGCCGGCAGCACCATGCAGCGGGTCGTGGCCGCGGTGCAGCAGGTGAACCAGATCATGGGCGAGATCTCCTCCGCCTCGCAGGAACAGAGCATGGGCATCGAGCAGGTAAACCAGAGCATCGCGCAGATGGACGCCAGCACCCGCCAGAACGCCGCGCTGGTGGAGGCGTCCACCGCGGCCACCCACGGCATGGCCGAACAGGCACAGCTGCTGGCGGCCGCGGTAGCGCGCTTCCACCTGCACGGAGGGGGCGACAATCCGGCGGTGATGCAGCGTGTGCGGCAGATCGCCGGTATCGAGCAATGATGCCTTCGGCCCATTCCTTGGATCCCGGTCCGGCCGATGGAAGGTGATGAAACTCACACTTCATAATCCGGCGCGGTGGCCGATATCCCCATCGAGCCACGCGCCGGCGCGCGCAGGCGCCCGCCCCTGACCACAGATTCCATGTCCGACGGCAACGACACAGCAGTGCACGATGTCCATGCGGCCGACGCCGCGGATGAACGCTTCCTGGTCCGTAATCCGCGCCAGCTGCGGCAGCTGCTGCGCTCGCTGATCGAGCAGCGCTCCCTGATAAACGCGCATATCGACGGCCGCGATCGCTCGTTCCCGACCGCGCTGCTGGAACTGGACGAAGACGAGGACGTGCTGCTGATCGATGGCAGCCCGCAGGAGGCGTCCAACCGGGCAGCCGAGCAGGCCGATCATGTGCTGTGTTTCGCCCAGCTTGAGCGCGTGCTGGTGCGCTTCCGTCTGCAGGGGCTGCAGCGCGTGGACAATGACGGCCACGTCGCCTTCCGCGCTGCGCTGCCAGAGGAACTGATGCACCTGCAGCGGCGCGAACTGTACCGGCTGGAGACCCCCATCACCGACTCGCCCCAGCTGCTGCTGCCGGCTGCGGACGGACGCCCCGAGGCGTTGTCGATGCGCGTGGTGGACATCAGCGGCGGCGGCCTTGCCGTCGCGGTGCCCAGCGACTGCGCCGTGTTTGGCCTGCAGCAGCGCTACGCGGCGGTGCTGTCGCTGTCGGATGGGCCGGATCTGGATATCGAACTGGTGGTCTGCAACCTGCTGCCACAGCGCCAGCCCAACGGAACCGAAATCAAGCGCGTGGGGATGCGCTTCGACAGCCTGCCTCGCGGTGGCGACAGCGCCATCCAGCGCTACATCTTCCGGATCGACCGCCAGCGCAAGGCACGCCGGAACGGAGAGATGTAGCTGGCGCCGGCCGTGGCCTGGCGCCATCCGGTCCTCACCAGACGGGGATGTCCTGTCACGGCGCTGCCTAAAGTCCCCCCGCGCGGGGCCGATATCGAGCCTGACACCGGGACTTCCGGCAGAACCAGGACCCCTCGATGAACGACAAGACCCGCTCCGCCGCCAGCGCCGGCGGCGAATTCCTCAGCTTCACGCTCGGCGCCGAGCATTACGGCGTGGATATCCTCAAGGTGCAGGAAATCCGCGGCTACGATGCCGTCACCCGGGTGCCGGACGCACCGGACTACATCAAGGGCGTGATCAACCTGCGCGGCACCATCGTGCCGGTGATCGACCTGCGCCTGAAGCTGCGCCTGGAAAACGCGCGCTACGACGCCTTTACCGTGATGATCGTGCTCAATGTCGATGACCGCGTGGTCGGCATCGTGGTGGACAGCGTCTCGGACGTCATCCCGCTGTCGTCCGAACAGATCCGCCCGACCCCCGAATTCGGCGCTGCGGTCGATACCCGGTTCATCTCGGGCATCGGCACCCAGGACGACCGCATGCTGATCCTGCTGGACATCGAGACTCTGCTGGACAGCGCGGACATGGGCCAGCCGGCCCTGCTCGAAGACGCCGCCGCCTGAGTCTGCGTACCGCTTCACGTTGCTGTCACGAAACCCTTCAGTTCCCTGCGGCGGTGCCGATAGGGGGACAGAGGCCGGCCGCGCGGGAACGCGTACCACCGGCAAAAACCATCACCCTCCCGGAGAACCACCCCGATGAAGTCCCTGCTCGCGCTCGTTTCGGCTGCCGCCCTGGCCACCACCGCGTCGTCCGCCCTCGCCCAGTCCTCGGACATGATCCCGCCGGAACTGGCCCCGCGCTCGGTGGGCAAGGACGGCATGGTCTGCGGCAAGGTCGAGAAGGCCCGCTTCGCCGAAGGTTCCGAAGGCCAGCCGACGTTCCTATACATGGGCGGCGCCTTCCCGCGCCACACCTTCTCGGCGCGCATCGCCGGTGAAAACCGCAGCAAGTTCTCGTTCCCGCTGGAAACGCTGGAAGGCAAGACCGTGTGCGTGATCGGCAAGATCCAGCGTGATGCCTCGCGCGCCGAGATCGAAGTCAGCTCGCCGGCCGGCCTGAAGCTGGCCAACATCAAGTAATCCGCTGTCCGTCGCAGTCACGCCGGTCCTGGTGCCGGCGTGGCCGCCGCCGCAACCGGGCCCGATGCCCGTGCGCGTCTGCCTTAGGAGATCGCAACGCCCATGCCGTGGATCAACAACCTGAAACTGATGCCGAAGCTGATGGTGACCTTCGGCGTCATCCTGCTGGTGATGCTGCTGCAGGGCATCGTCGCCTATCGTGGCCTGCATTCGCTGAACAACGTCACCACCGAGTTGGCCGGCTCGCGCATGGAAAGCATCCGCCTGGCCGGCGAGATGCGCGGCATGCTGGGCGAGTACCGCAACAGTGCCTACCAGCAGCTGATCCGTGCCAGCGATGACGTCAAGGCCGACGCGCGCAAGCAGGCTGCCGCGCTGCGTACCCGCATGGACAGTTCCATCAAGGACTATCCGAAGCTGGTGGACAACGCCCAGCAGAAGAAGCTGTTCGACACCTTCGCCAAGGACTGGAAGGACGCCCTGGCCTCCTACGACAGCGTCACCGAGATGCTGGAACTGGACCTGCCGGACGACGCCATCGATACCTTCGTCGGCGAGACCCGCACCAAGCACCGCAAGGCCGCCGCGGCGCTGGAAGCCCTGATTGCCGAAGACAACCGCCTCGCACGCGCCTCGCGCGAACAGGCCGAATCGACCTATGCCGCTTCGTCGGTCCTGACCGTGATCGCCCTGCTGGGTGGCGCCGCCCTCGGCCTGGTGCTGGTGTGGCTGTTCGCCCGCGCCCTCGTCGGCAGCGTGCGTGGTGCCGTCTCGGTGGCCAATGATGTCGCCGGCGGCAAGCTCGACGGTCACATCGATGTCAGCCGCCAGGATGAAGTGGGCGAACTGATGCAGGCCATGCAGCGCATGCAGCGTGATCTGCGTGAGCGCATCGAGACCGACCAGGCCATCGCCCGCGAGAACCTGCGCATCCGGACCGCGCTGGATTACAGTTCGACCGGCGTCTACCTGACCGATGCCAACAACACCATCGTCTACAGCAACCGTGCCCTGCAGCAGACGTTGAGCCAGTACCAGGACGATGTGCGCCGCGACCTGCCTGACTTCGATGCGCAGGACTCGCTGATCGGCAAGCCGGTCACGGTGCTGGAACACCGTGGCGAGATGGACCCGTCCCTGCTGGCGAACCTCAAGCAGCACGGCGTGGCCCGTCGCCCGATGCAGTACGGTGATGCCCAGTTCGCCCAGGTCGTGTCGACCATCCGCAACGAGGACGGCGACACCGTCGGCTGCGTGGTGGAATGGCGTGACCGTACCCAGGAAGCGCAGGTCGAGGCCGAAGTGGCCCGGGTGATCGCCCGCGCCGCCGCCGGCGACCTGTCCGGCCGGATCGAAACCAGCGACAAGGAAGGCTTCTTCCTGCAGCTGGCCCAGCAGATCAACGGCCTGCTCGACGCCAACGCCGGCAGCATCGAACAGATTTCCGGCCTGCTCGCCGCGCTGTCGCAGGGTGACCTCACCGTGCGCATGCATGGCGACTACCAGGGCGTATTCGCTCGCATGCGAGACGATGCCAATGCCACTGCCGCGCAGCTGAGCGAGATCGTCACCCGCATCAAGCAGTCCAGCCGGGCAATCAGTACCGCCGCCGGCGAGATCGCCTCGGGCAACAACGATCTGTCGCGCCGTACCGAACAGCAGGCCGCCAACCTGGAAGAAACTGCCGCCTCGATGGAGGAACTGACCTCCACCGTGCGCCAGAACGCCGAGCACGCCCGCCAGGCCAACCAGCTCGCCATCGGCGCCCATGGTGTCGCCTCCCAGGGCGGCGAAGTGGTCGGCCAGGTGGTCACCACCATGTCCGCCATCGAAGCCTCCTCGAAGAAGATCGCCGAGATCATCAGTGTTATCGACGGCATCGCGTTCCAGACCAACATCCTGGCCCTCAACGCCGCGGTCGAGGCCGCCCGTGCCGGCGAACAGGGCCGCGGCTTTGCGGTGGTCGCCAGCGAAGTACGCACCCTCGCCCAGCGTTCGGCCGCTGCCGCCAAGGAGATCAAGGGCCTGATCGACGACTCGGTGGGCAAGGTCGCCGATGGTTCTGCACTGGTGCACAAGGCCGGCGCCACCATGGGCGAGATCGTTGCCTCGGTGCAGCGCGTGACCGACATCATGGCCGAGATTTCCGCGGCCTCGCAGGAACAGAGCGCCGGCATCGAGCAGGTCAACCAGACCGTGGTGCAGATGGACGAGACC